>JAJYJO010000009.1 GCA_021789435.1 Chloroflexota bacterium | reverse complement strand
CGGGGCCTGCAGGAACCGGACCAGCGTGGCAGCGGCCGATCCTCGCGATCGCCGGGGCCGGGGCGGGAAACCGGGCCGGCGGGGGACCGGATCGCTTGCGATCCCGGGACCGCTCGTGGGATCGCGGTTCCTCCGGGCGCTTTCGTGTGCGCCAGTGGGTCCCGCGACCCGACCCACCGGCGGGACCCACTGCCCGTCCGGGCCGCGACGAACCGGCAGGAGCCCCACGCGGCGGCGGTGCGCGACGGTCGCCCGGCTCGCCGGCCGTGGCCGGGGGAGCACCGGGCGACCGTGGTCGCGATCCTCGGCGGCTGACCCTTGCGGGCTCCCGCCGCCCCGGGGTCAGTAGCCGTATCCGGACGATGCCGAGGGACTGGCCGCCGGCGACGCGGCGCCGCCCGACCCGGAGACGGTCGCGGCGAACCAGATCCCGCCGATCCCCTGGCCGTTCGTGTCGCCGGCCGCGGAGTCCCCACCGTAGTAGTAAAGCGGCATCTGGTCGTAGGTGACCTGGGTCTTGCCGTCCGAGCGGGTGAGCGTGCCGAGGGTGCCGCTGACGCCGGGACCGGCCGTCGGCGTCTGCCCGGCGGCAACCTCGAGCGGCGGCCAGGTCGCGGCGCACTGGCCCGTGCAGTTGCTGGTGCCCGGCGTGTCGTGCTTGAAGATGTAGAGCGTCCGGCCGCCCTGGCCGGTCAGGTAGGTGCCGATGCCGGACTTCGTCGCGGTGCCGATGGCCAACGCCGCCGAGGACCCGGCGGGCGCGGCGGTGGTGCCTGCCACCGCCGACGTCGGCGGCGACGAGGCACCTGCGTTCGATGAGCAGGCTGCCAGCAGCAGGACGACCGGCGCCAGGGCCAGCATGGAGCGAGTGGGACGCATGGCTGGTCCATCCTCTCTCGAGATCGATCGCCGTATCGCCCGGGTGGCGATCGGCCGACGCGGACCTCTACGCCCGGCGGCCGGGATCGGTTTCCCCGACTTCAACGGTCCGCACCGGTCGTCCGGCGTGGCCGGCGGTCGCGCGACCTCAGCGGATGGCGGCCTCGATCGAGCCCCGGTGCATCTTCAGATGCCCGATCAGAACCCGGTCAAGGCGCTGGGCCACCGACATCGGTCCCGCCGGAGTGTCGCGGGACTGGTCGAGCTGGCCGTCCGGGATCGCTCGCACCGCCGCCGCGACGACCGGCTGCTGCTCGCGCGCAGGAGGGCCAGCACCTCCTCACGGGTCACGCCGGCGTGCTCCTCGGCGTGGCGTGCGTTCATGGCCCGGATGTCGAACGGCGCCGTGGGTCGCCCGGAAAGCATCGCCTGGATCCGCTCCATGATCCAGGGCGTGCTGAGGGCAACGTGGTGCGCGATCACGCCGACGCTGCGCCGCTCGTCCTCGTCGTTGAGCCGCTGCGGAAAGTTGCCGCCCACGCGCCGCCACTGCAGATCGTCGAGCGACTCGACGAGCCGGATGAATTCCGCCTGGGCAGTCTCGAACGCGTCGGCATACTCGGCGGCCCGGGTGCGGTCCGGAGCTGACATCGGGCCCGATTGTACCCGCGATCGCCAACGACGCCCGGTGCAGCGAGGTCCCGCGGATCTCGCCTTCGCGGCGTGTGAAGTCTGAGAAATGTGCCCGATGCCGTCTGCGGTGAGCTGCAACTCGGGACCCGCCAACGGAATCCGGAATTTGGTTCCGCCATACACCAGATGCGGCGATATCAACATATCCGTGCCTTACTGATCTGCTTACAATGAACACATCCGACGGGGAGCGATGACGCGAGGTCCGCGATTCCGGCCGCCTGGACCCCGCCGAGCCACTGGCGAGACCGACCCCACCGAGTGCCCCGGGAGGGTCTGTCCATGCGCCGCGCCTTGCTCACATCCTGGACCGCCGGCCTGCTCATCGCCGCGCTCATGCCGGCGGCTGTCTCCGCCTCCACCCCGGCGTCCACCGTCAGCTTCGTCTCCGACTCGAGCTGGACCGCCTATTCGGATGCCGGTCTGATGAGCCCCCTGGGCTCCGCCGAGGAGGTCTGCCTCAACAGCACGAACCCGACCACCGGTGCGTATGCCGGTGGCTGCCCGAGCGGCCCCGTGAACTTCAACGCGCCGTACAACGGGGCCTGGGCGGCCAATCTGACGACCAGCCCGACGGCCTACTGGATCTGGGCGCCGGGCGTGGATGGTTCCACTTCTGTGGCGGTCGATCCCACGGTCTACTTCTCGAAGACGTTCGACCTCACCTACGCGGTCAGGGACGCCACCATCTGGGTGGCTGCGGACAATGACGCGCAAGTATTCGTCAATGGCACCTCAGTCGGCACCGTGGGCGACGTCTCGACGCCGGGCTCCGACTCATCCTCCTACAACCAGACGTACAGCTTCACCATCCCGGCGACGGACTTCGTGGCCGGAACGAACGTCATCACCGTGCTCGGTGTAAACGCGCCCCTCTCCGGTGCCACCACCTACCAGGCCGACCCGGCGGGCGTCGTTTTCGGCGGCACCATCGATCTGGCTGGATACGAGCCGTCCGGCACCACCTGCCTGGGCGACCCGGGCCACCAGATCCTGGCGCCCATCGCGAGTGACGGCAGCAGCATCTTCAAGCAGGGCAGCACGGTGCCCGCCAAGTTCCGCGTCTGCGACGCCCTCGGCAACTCAATCGGCACCCCCGGCGTGGTGACCAGCTTCTACCTGACCAGCTACCACGACGGCACCTCAGCGACAGGGCAGACCCTCGCGGTCGACTCCACGACCCCGGACACCGCCTTCCGTTGGGACTCAACCAACCAGCAGTGGATCTTCAACATCAGCACCAAGAGCCTGAGCGCGGGTGACACGTACGACTACGAGATCACCCTAAACGACGGCTCGGTCATCGACTTCAGCTTCGGGCTGAAGTAGCCACCCGATCGGGCGCCCCGGGCAGTGGCGAGGTGGCCCATCCGCAGATCCCGGCCGCGCGCCACCACCATTCGACCGGCCGAGGAGCCGGCCCGTCCGGGAGGATGGGCCCCTCCTCCTGTCTCGAGGGCCGCGGGCGGCGACCCGCTGCGCCGCCCGTCCGTGGTCGCGTCGGTCGACCGGGACGCCCCTTCGCCGGCCTGCTCCTGCTGCGCGACCTGCGCACGACGCTCCCGCTGCGGTAGTGCGCCGGTCGGGCAACCCCACCGCGTGGCTTGAGCGCTTCGTCGCCTTCACGACGCCTTCGCGGCGGGCCGTTCGGATGGCACTAACTTCCGATAATGGAAGTTATGTCTAACCGAGGCGCTCCGAGCCGCGAACCAGAACGTGAAGCGGCGGATGCCCGGTTCCGCCTGGGCTCCGCCGAGTTGGCCTGTCCGCCCGTTTCGCCCCCTGCGACTGGCTTGCCAGGATGAACCACGCTTTCGAGAGCGCGGCTTGTGCGTGGTGTCATAATGCCGGCCACGCGCTCGCAGAGGACATCGGTGACCTACCCGCCGCCGGGCACCCGTTCGGAGTCCGAAGGCCGACAAGGGCTCGGTCCCGCCGTTCCGGGCGCCCAGGACGAGACTCCTCCCCTGCCCTTCCCGAGGGCGTCCGCACCTTCCTGATCGCGGACATCCGCGGCTACACGACGTTCACGCAGGATCGCGGCGACGAGGTCGCTGCCGCCCTCGCTGCCAAGTTCGCCGCGCTCGCGCGCGAGGCCGTGGAAGCGCGGGCCGGGCACCTGCTCGAGCTCCGAGGGGACGAGGCGCTCGCCGTCTTCGCGTCGCCCCGTCAGGCGATCAGGGCCGCCGTGGATCTACAGCGGCGCCTCGTCCGTGAGACGCTCGAAGATGCGGCACTGCCCCTGCCCGCGGGCATCGGGCTCGACGCCGGCGAGGCGGTGGCCGTGGAGGGAGGTTACCGCGGTAGCGCCCTGAACGTCGCAGCGCGGCTCTGCTCGCTCGCCGGTCCCGGAGAGATCATCGCGAGCCTCGAGGTGGCCCACCTGGCGCGCAAGGTCGAGGGCGCCGACTTCGTGGAGTTGTCGCCGGTCCGGCTCAAGGGGCTCGACCGACCAGTCCAGGGCGTGCGAGTCGTTCCCGAGGGCGAGGATCCGGCGACCGCGATGAAGCGGTACGCGGTGCCTTCGTCCGCTCAGCCGGGCCGGTCCGCGGCCATGCGCCGCCTGCGCAGCCCTAGGATCGTGATCGCGGTCGCGCTCGGGCTCACCCTGGCCATCGGTGGCCTCGCCGCGCTGGCGCTGCGGCCGAACCTTCCGCCGGCCGTCGCTGTCCAAGACGACTCGCTCTCATTCGTCGACCTTCGGTCTGGGCGGGTCACGCAGACCCTGCCGGTCGGCCCGCAGCCCGGGGCAGTGATCGCCGATGGCGCCACGCTGTGGGTGGCCGATGTCGGCAACGGCGCTGTGGTGCATGTCGATCCCGCGCGCGGAACGATCGTCGAGACGATCAAGACCGGATTCGAGCCGACCGACATGGCGCTCGGTGCCGGATCGCTCTGGGTGGTGGTGGACCGCAGCCGCTCGGTGATGCGGATCAACCCGACGACCCAGAGCGTCGTCGGATCCATCGAGGTCGGCAACGGCCCGCGCGGCATCGCGCTCGGAAAGGGAGCCGTGTGGGTCACCGACAGCCTCGACGACACAGTCGTCAGGATCGACCAATCCTCGGGCAGGCTGACGAACGTCTTCCCGGCCTCGGGAACCCCGATCGGCATCGCTGTGGGCGACGGAGCCGTCTGGGTGGCCGACTCGACGGAGGGGGCGGTCACGAGGCTGGATCCGGCCACTGGCAGGCAGGTCGCCAGGATCCAGGTCGGCAACGGCCCGCAGAGCGTCGCCGTGGGGGCGGGCGCGGTGTGGGTCACGAACAGTCTCGACGGAACGGTGTCCCGGATCGACCCCAGCACGAACTCCGTCTCGGCCACGATCCCCGCCGGCCAGGAAGCGGCCGGCCTGGCGGTGACGGCGGACGCGGTGTGGGTCGCCAACGAGCAGGGCGGTTCCCTGACCGAGATCGATCCGCGGAACGCGACGGTCGAGCGAACGGTGGCGTTGGGCCACGCGGCGGAGGCGGTCACCGTCGCCGACGGTGGGGTCTGGGCCTCGGTTCGGCAGTCCCCCACCGACCATCGGGGAGGCACCCTGACGGCCGTTTCCACCCACGACTTCCTCGGTTCGATCGATCCGGCCTTCGCCAGCAGTCCGGCCGTCTACATCGTGCTCTCCCTGACGAACGACGGCCTGGTCGCCTACAAGCGGACCGGTGGCACCGACGGGAACACGCTCGTCCCGGACCTCGCGGTCGCCATCCCCGCTCCGACGGACGGCGGGCTGGCCTACACCTTCACCCTGAGGCCCGGACCACGCTACTCGACGGGGCAGCCGGTGCGGGCGTCGGACGTGCGGGCGAGCCTGGAACGAGTCTTCAAGACCAAGTCGCCGGCCGGGACGGAGTATGGGGCGATCGAAGGGGCCGGATCGTGCCTCAAGAGCCCGTCGACCTGCGACCTCTCGTCCGGGATCGAGGTCGATGACACGGCCGGCACGGTCACGTTCCACCTCTCCCGGCCCGACCCCGACTTCCTCTTCGAGCTCGCCGACCTGCCCGCCGTCGTCCTTCCCGCCGGCCTGCCGGCCACGGGGCAGGCGACGACCCCGCTGCCCGCCACCGGTCCCTACGTGATCAAGAGCTACGCCCCGGGAAAGCTGCTGGAGCTCGACCGGAACCCGTCATTCGGGGAGTCGTCGACCAGGAGACCGGCCGGGTACGTCGATCGGATCGTGTGGCAGATGGGCATCCAGACCAGCGACCTGGCGACCGAGATCCTCCAGGGCAAGGCGGACTACATCATGCTCGAGCGGCTCTCGGCGGACGAGCGTTCGACGTTCGAGACCGTCCACACCGAGCTGCTCCACCAGTATCTTCGGCCGGCCACTTTCCACTTCTTCCTCAACACTCGTGTGGCCCCGTTCAACGACGTCCGCGTCCGCCAGGCCGTGAACTACGCGATGGACCGCCGGGCGGCTCTGGCCGCCTACCCGGATCCCGGGACGGTCACCTGCCAGGTGCTGCCCCCGAGCTTCCCGGGCTACGAGCCCTATTGCCCGTACACGATCGATCCGAGCTCCGCAGGCGCCTGGACGGCTCCCGACCTGGCCAAGGCCCGCGCGCTGGTGGCGGCGTCCGGCACGGCGGGGAGGGCCGTCACGGTCTGGGAGCTCCCACCCTTCGCCGCGACCGGGAAGGTCTTCGTCGACACCCTCGACGCGCTCGGCTATCGGGCGACGCTCAAGGTCCAGCCCGCCGAGGGCTTCTTCGTGCGCGTCTGGGACTCAACCAAGGCGGTCCAGGCTGCCGGCTACTGGGTCGCCCCGAACATCGCATCCGGCGACGGATTCCTCGGCTACTTCTCCTGCTCGGCCTTCATAAAGGCCAACGGAGGGCAGAACCAGAACGACGCGGAGTTCTGCGATACGGGGGTCGACGCGTTGATCAAGCAGGCCCAGCAGCTCCAGGTGGCCGACCCGGCGGCGGCCGGGGCAGAGTGGGCCTTGGTGGACCGGGCGATCACCGATCGGGCTCCATGGGTCTCGGTGCTCGTTCCAGGGGTAAGCGATTACATCTCTGCCCGCGTCGGCGACTACCAGGCGAACAACTCGGTCGGGATCCTGCTCGACGAGGTGTGGGTCCGCTGACGAGGGGGTGTCCCACGGTCGCTCGGGGGCACCGAGGCTCGCGATCTTCCTGGCGGCCGCCGGTCCTCCGCGAACCCCCTACTCGGGAGCCCACAGGTCGATCTGGGGGCAGTCCCGCGATCCCGAGCGTCTGTGTCAGCTCGCCGCAGTGGTACGCATCGTGGCTGAACAGCCGCTGGATGATCGAGCCGCGGGTGTGGACCTGGCGCTCGGTCCCGTACCAGCGCTCGACCTCTTCGACGAGCATCCCGGGCGTCCAGCTGTCGAGGCAGCCCTCGACGATGCGGAACGTCGAGTCGAGGGCCCCGACGAGCTCGGCGGCCGATCGCGGGTGGTCGAGGTCATCCTCCCAGCCGAGTCCCGAGGTGACGTCGAACGGCGTCCTGTCCGCGCCCGGCTCACCGCGGACGCCGCAGAGCCAGTACGCTCGCCCGGCCGCGGTGTGGCCCACCGGCGCCCAGACCGGCCAGCCCTCCTACATTCCATGCACGCGGGCTTGGCCTCCGGGAGGTACGGTCCGCTGTCCTCATTGCCCCGCCCGGTGCCCCCCGCCCGGGCGGGGCTCTCCATACGATTTGCCAACCGGACTGGAACGCGTCCCGAGTCCCACCGCCAGGGCGACCGTTTGCGTTCGGGTCGGGTCGTGGCGCCGAGGTGACGCCGAGCGGCGAGAATGCCCGCTCCTCCCCTCGGTCGAGGGAGCCGGTCACCGCCGCTGTGGTAATCGGTCACAGGCGCGGCGACGCGGAGGTCGTGTGTCGCTCTCGGACGCGGTTTCCTGGGAACGCAACGGGCGGAAACCTGCGACTTCACACCAGCTGGATAACGGCCATGGACTCTCGCCCGCGAGAGCCGCCACCGTGAGCGACGGTTGAGTCGTCCTCGATCATGCAGGATGGCCGGCGCCGCCTCGCGGCGCCGGCGGTCGTTCAGCCTTCGACGCCAGCGTACGCACGCTCGAGCTCGGCGATGTCGAGCTTCGACATCTGCAACATGGCCTCCATCGCGCGCTCCGACGCGGCGGGGTCGGGTCCGTTGATCAGCCCGTACACCTCCCGCGGGACGACCTGCCACGAGAGGCCGAAGCGATCCTTGAGCCAGCCGCACGGCCCGTGCTCTCCCCCACCCTGAACGAGCGCTTCCCAGTAGTGATCGACCTCCGCCTGATCGGCGCAGTCGATGACGAAGGAGATCGCCTCGCTGAAGGCGAAGTCGGGGCCGCCGTTGAGGCCCACGAAGCGCTGGCCGGAGAGCCTGAAGTCGACCGTCAGGACCATGCCCTTCGGGCCGCTCGGCGTGTCGGCCGAGGCGCGGGCCACGGTGTCGATATGGCTGTCGGGGAAGACCGATGCATAGAACGTGGCGGCCTCTTCGGCCTGGCCGTCGAACCACAGGCATGGGGCGAGTCCGGGCATCACTGATCCTCCTCTTCCGCGCTGCGTGGCTCCGCCGGCCGCGCCGTTGCACAATGGGGCCACGCTTCGCCCAGAGAATCAAACGCCGCATGGCGGGGGCGGCGGTTGCCGGCGGCGAGGTGCAGGAGGAGCGAGCAATGGCTGCTTCGTCAGACAGCCCCGGGTTCGAGGCGGACATCCGCCCGCTGTTCCGAGACGGCGACATCCAGTCGATGCGATTTCGGCTCGATCTCGGCTCGTTCGACGACGTGAGCGCCAGCGCGGACGCGATCCTTGAGCGTCTCCGCGCGGGCGATATGCCGTGCGACGGAGCCTGGCCACGCGACCGCGTCGACCTGTTCGCGCGCTGGGTTCAAGCGGGCACGCCGCGCTGACCGAGCGCGTCGGACGGCCGCGGGTTGCCCTCCTCATCGGACCGTAGTGCTCCGCCGGACGCGCCTCGGAATGGTTTGCCATGGCCGCGTCAGGGGCGGGTCTCCGGCCGGTACGGCGCCTCGCCGTCGATGTCGCCGACGAACTGGGGCAGACGGCGGTGGCCCAGGAGCTGCCTGATCGCGAGGTTCTCGCCGATGTGGTACCAGTAGTGGTAGATCGTGCGCTGCAACCGATTGCCGAGCGTCGTCGGGCCGGGCCGGCCGGCTCGCCCACCCGGTTGGCTCAGCAGGCCGTAAACGTCGAGCGTGTCGAGCCAGGGGCCGGCCTCGGCGGTGATGGTCCGCCAGGCGGCCAGGACCTCCCTGAGCGCGGGTGTGCTGGCGGGCGCTCCGACCTGGAACCGTTCGGCGACCTCCGGTAGGGGCGTCCTCCCCTGCCCGATCGTGAGGAAGTAGCGCTGCTCTTGCCAGGCGAGATGGCCCACGTTCCAGGCGATGCAGTTCATCGGCAGGATCCGGCGCGACGCGTCGGCTTCGGAGAGGCCCCGAATCGCGCGCAGAAACTCGGACCGCGTGAAGCGGAGCTGGACGACCAGCGGGTGCGGCTCGCTCATCACAGCGGAGCATACGCAGGGCACCCTGCCGGCTCGTGTCAGGTTTCGCCCTGGGCCGGCGTCGGTGGCGGTCGGCCGACCCCGACCCTTCCGGCTATCTCCAGAACCCGGACTGTCACTGGCGGTGAACACGCGGTGCGCACAGGAGCGGTCGGTGAGTCCGCACGGCGGGTATCGCTGGGTAGCCGACACGGCCAACTCGATCTCCCAGCCGTTCTTTGGTGCACGAGGCGAACGCCCTCGACGCGTCTACCATGGCCGGGATGCTGGCCCACCTCCCCACTCCCCTCGAACGCGCCGGTCGCCTGGGTCGGGCGCTCGGCCTGGACCCCGGGCGGCTGTGGGTCAAGCGGGACGACAGCACGGGGCTCGCCACCGGCGGCAACAAGGCCCGCAAGCTCGAAGTCCTCGTCGCGGATGCACTGGCCCGGGGCTGTGACGTCCTGGTGACCTCCGGCGGGCTGCAGAGCAATCACGCTCGCACGACCGCGGCCGCCGCAGGCCGGGCCGGCCTCGGCTGCGTGCTCGCCTTCAACGACCACGCCCCGGCGCGGATCGAGGGCAACCAGCTCCTGGACCGCATCCTGGGCGCCGAGTGTCGCTACGTCGGGCCGCTCGCGATGGACGATCTCAACGCGGTCGTCGAGCGGATCGCCGACGAACTTCGCAGGGCCGGCCGGGCGCCGTACGCGATTCCCGTCGGCGGGTCCTCGGCACTGGGTGCGAGCGCCTACGTCGGCGCCGCCGACGAGATCGTGGCCGATCTCGGGCACGAGGACCTCCTGGTCGTCACGGCCACCGGCTCGGGCGGCACCCAGGCCGGCCTCGCGGCTCGCCTGGGCCACGAGCGGGTGCTCGGCGTGGACGTGGGTGCCCTGGCGGACCCCGCCGCCGCCGTCCGCGCGTTGACGGTCGAGGTTGCCGCCCTCCTGGGACTGCCGCGGCCCGCGGGCGAGCCGTGGCTCCTGCGCGATCAGGTCGGCGCCGGCTACGGCGCCCCCACTGCCGAATGCCGGGCCGCGATCCGGCTCGCCGCTCGCTCGGAGGGGCTCCTGCTCGACCCCGTCTACTCGGGCAAGGCCCTGGCCGGCCTCCGGGCGAAGGCGATCGTCTTCCTGGCGACGGGCGGGGTGCCCGCGCTGTTCACCTCGCGCTACGAGGGCTGGCTCACCGAGGAGGCGACTCGGCAGGTCGCCCACTCCGGCGAGCATGAATGACCGGCTTCCGTCGCGCTGCCCACCCTGGTGGGCAGAAACGAGGGGAATCGGCTCGGGCGAGCTCCTCGGGGAGCGCTTCCGGACGAAGGTGCCCAACCTGGCGGGCGGTCGACCGCCGGCCTGTCGATCATGACCGGCAGACTGGTCAGCCGGGCCGCCTCTGCCGGGCCGCGTCCGCCGGGCCGCCTCAGCGCCCGGGCCGATCCGCTCGCCCTCGTCATCACCGGGCCGCTCGGCGCCTCGGTCGCGGGCTGGCCGGGCAGACCATTCCTCGGCGGGCCGGGCCTCGGCGACGGCAGGGTCGCGGTCGTCCCGACCAGCCTCGTCGTCGTGGCCTGTCTCACGGTCACCCGCCGGGACGGCGAGGCGGACTGGCCGGTGCGGGTGCCGGCCGACGCCGAGGACGCCGGCTGACGAGGGCGAAGATGGCGACGCTGCCGCCGGCACCACGCACGGGGGTGACCAGCGGCGCTTGACGCGCGTCGGGGCGCGGCCGAGCATCACCCCATGGTTCCCCCGCTGCGCCTCTCAGCGGGCTGCTGGCTGCGGCGCGCCGCCGTCGCTGCCACGGCCTCCTTCGCCGTGGCGTTGACCGGCTGCGTCTCGGCGCCGGTTGCGACGCCGTCGAACACCCCGGCGGCAGACAGGCTCCATCAGCAGGCGCAGGCGGCCCTCGCCCGATGGGCCGAAGCGGTCGCGGCCGCCGGCGGCGACCAAGGCATCGTCATCGTCGGGGAGCTGACGAGCCAGGTCGGGGACTGGGAGCCGGCGGTCGGCGACAACAACAAGCGCGCCCTGATGGCCGGCCTCGTCGAGGCGACCGCCGGCCTGCCGGCAGCGACCCTTGGCGACGGCGAGGTCCGCTGGCAGGACGGCACGAAGCAGACCGTGCGCCTGATCTCGGCCCAGCAGGCCGTGGCGGAGATCAGGGCGGGCGGCGGCGACTGTGCCGACTGCGTGCCGTTGCGGATCACGGCAGCCCGGCTGACCTCGCGGCAGGCGGAGACCAGTCGCGGGCCCGCGACGGTCCCGACCTGGGAGTTCACCCTGCAGGGTACGGCCGTCAGGGCGACGCGCGTCGCGATCGCCGACCGGATCTCGGTGACTCCTCCGCCCTGGAACGCGGACGACGCACCCGTCGGCATCTCGATCGAATCGGCGAGCGGGACGGTCGGCGGGCGCGAGCTGACGGTCGGCTTCGTCGGGGCGCCGCTGCCGGGCGACCATGCCTGCGGCGCCGACTACACGGCCGAGGCGGTGGAATCCGGGCTGGCGATCGTCGTCATCGTGACGGCCCACCCCAACAGCTTCCCCGGCGCCTGTACCTCCGTCGGGGCCGGGCGCACGGCCACGGCCAGGCTGGCGGCGCCCCTCGGTGCGCGCACCGTGCTCGAGGTGCAGCAGGGACTGCCGGTCACCGTCCAGCTCACCCGCTGAGCCCCGGCCCGTCGGGGGCTCACGCACGAGGCATGGCCATGCCGGACGGCTCCTTGGCGACCACTGGCACTGGCCCCGATCCGGACCGGTCGTCAGGCTGACCCGGTCAGGCGGGCCCGCAGCGAGCCCTCGAGGTGACGGGGCCGCCGACGGCCTGACCGGAGGGGACCGGCGATGAGACCCCTCGACCGGCAAGCGCCCCGCGCGGGCCACTCCTTGCCGGGCGGCCGCGCCGCGGCGGCGTTGCGGGACGGCCCGGTGACCGCGGCCGTCCACGCCCGACGCGCAGCGGGGGCGCTGCGGGCGGCCGTCGACCGGCCCGCCGTCCGGGTCGGGCTGCTGACGCTCGGCCTCGTCCTGCTCGGCCTCATCTGGCTCGGCCTCGTCCCCTACGACACGGTCAGGCGCGATGCGCACGCCTACTGGGCCGTGGACCCGGTGAACCCGTACCTCGGGGCGCGGCTCGGCGGCGAGGACGCGTTCCTCTACTCGCCGGCCGCCGCCCAGCTCGCAGCTTGGGCGTCTGCGCTGCCCTACGAGGTCTTCCGCGGCCTCTGGTCGATGGCGCAGCTCGGGACGCTGCTGGGCCTGGGCGCCGGCTGGCTGCTGCCGCTGCCGCCGGTCCTCGAGGAGATCGTCCGCGGCAACATCCACCTCTTCCTGGCCGCCGCCATCGTGGCGGGGTTCCGCTTCCCGGCCGCCTGGGCCTTCGTGATCCTGACCAAGGTGACCCCGGCGGTGGGGATCGCCTGGTTCACCGCGCGCGGGGAATGGCGCGCCCTGACGACGATCGGCCTGGCGGTCTCGAGCGTGGTCGCCGTCTCCGTGGCCGTCGGTGGGGCGGGCCTCTGGTGGGAGTGGCTGGGCCTGCTCGGAGCGAGCGCCGGGTCGGCCGCACCCTTCGCCTACCTGGGTGTCGCGCCGCCCCCGCTCGTCCTGCGCCTGCCGCTCGCCGCGCTTCTGGCGGCCTGGGGCGGCCGGACCGATCGCCGCTGGACCGTGCCGCTGGCCGCGATCGTTGCCCTGCCGGTGATCTGGCCGAGCGGCTTCGCCCTGGTGGCAGCGCTTCCGGCCACGCTCGGGAGCGGGCCGGGAAGGCGTCTCCGGAGAAGCTTGCCCGGCCTCCGGGGGCGGCGGCGCCCGAGGGTGATCCCGGCCTCGGCGGTGCCCGGGCAGGATGGATCCAGGCCCGCCTGAGCCGGTTCCCGCCGGCCGCCCGGCAGGCGCCGAGCCTGCGTGGCATGCTCCGGGGCATGGAACTGCCAGCCGCCACCGCCCGCAACGAGGGGTGACCGAGATGCCCGACCTGCCGCCCGCCGAACGGCCGCCGTTCGTGGCCTCGCCGCAACGCTACGCGTCGATGACCTACCGCCGGGTGGGCCGCAGCGGCCTGGACCTGCCCGCCATCTCGCTCGGACTGTGGCACAACTTCGGCGAGGACCGCCCGCTCGCCGTCCAGCGCGCGATCGTCCGGCGCGCCTTCGATCTCGGCGTCACGCATTTCGACCTGGCCAACAACTACGGTCCGCCTTACGGCTCGGCGGAGGAGAACTTCGGCCGCATCCTGGCCTCCGACCTGCGCCCCTATCGGGACGAACTGGTGATCTCCAGCAAGGCCGGCTACGACATGTGGTCGGGGCCGTACGGCGACCACGGCTCGCGCAAGTACCTCCTGGCGAGCCTGGACCAGAGCCTCAAGCGGCTGGGGCTCGACTACGTCGACATCTTCTACTCCCACCGTTTCGACCCGCGGACGCCGCTGGAGGAGACCATCGGCGCGCTCGACGACGCCGTGCACTCGGGCAAGGCCCGCTACGTCGGGATCTCCTCGTACTCGGCGGAGAGGACCCGGCAGGCGATCGCCCTCCTGCGCGCGCAGGGCACACCCCTGCTGATCCATCAGCCGTCGTACTCGATGCTCAACCGCTGGGTCGAGCAGGGTCTGCTGGACGTCCTCGGCAGCGAGGGCGTCGGCTGCATCGCCTTCTCGCCGCTCGCCCAGGGCCTGCTGACGGATCGTTACCTGGCCGGTGTGCCGGAGGGCTCCCGGGCGGCGGAGGGGGGCTCGTTCCGGCCGGAGATGCTGAGAGACGACAACCTGGCCAGAGTGCGCGCCCTCAACGAGATCGCGCGGCGACGCGGCCAGTCGCTGGCCCAGATGGCGCTCGCCTGGACGCTGCGCGACTCGCGGGTGACCTCGGCACTGGTCGGCGCGAGCTCCGTGGCCCAGCTCGAAGACAGCCTTCGGGCGCTCGATCATCTCGAGTTCAGCCCGGACGAGGTGGCGGAGATCGATCGTCATGCCACCGAGAGCGGGGTGAACCTCTGGGCGGAGTCATCCAACGCCTAGCGGCGGGCACCGCGGGCGGTTGCTCCTGCCCCTTGAGGCACGCGCATTGCCCGCTCGGTGGGACCCTGCTGCCGCACAATGGCGCCCATGCAGCGGATGCCTGCCGGAGACGTCAGGCCGCCGGGGAGTGTTGATGCCCCGCGGCATCTCCCGGCGCCCGACCGTTCGATGCGGCCGCTCGAGGCGGTCGACGGGGTCCCCCGCGAACCCATCTGGCGACTCCAGCAGCTCGCGGGCAATGCCGCGGTCAGCAGCCTCATCGGCGGCTTCGTGCAGCGCCAAGCCGGGGCGGCGGCCGTCTCCGGGGCCCCGATGCCCCGGCCGGCCGCCGGCCCTCTCGGCGACGGCCAGGTGGCGGACGCCGTCCGCTACTACACCGTCCAGCCGTGGCGCTACACCGCGGAGATCGTGACGCAGCTCCGCACCGCGTTGGGACTCGACGCCGCCGGAGGCGTCGACGCCGCGCTCGTCCAGGCCGTCGCCACCTGGCAGCAGACTGAGGGCGCAAACGACCCCGCCCTCACCGTCGACGGCAAGGCCGGTCCACGGACCCTGCCGCGCATCTTCCGCCACGGCCTCAACGAGCCCGGCGCCGGCGAGGCCTTCGGCCGGTCCGTCCAGTCCGGGGCGATCGACGAGTGGGCGACGCTGGCCACGCCCGAGGCACGCCTGCGCCGGCTGGTGGAGCTGGTCAACGTCTCGCTCGGGGCGCACGGCGTCCCGGCCGTGACCGAGGGCTTCGACCCCAATCCCACCAACGACGGCAGCTTCGACTTCCCGACCTGGCGGATGCTGGTCGGCCGGACGCCGCTGGCCGCCGAGCAGCTGGACGCGGCCACGGCCAGGGAGATCGCGCAGACGATCTACCACGAGGCCAGGCACACCGAGCAGTGGTACCGGATGGCCCAGCTGCGCGCCGGCCAGGGCCTCTCGGCTGCCGGCATCGCGGCCGAGCTCGGGATCCCGGCCCGGATCGCCCGCCAGGCCCGGGCCGAGCCGCTGACGCCGGGCTCCATGCAGGGCCTCATCGCGCAGGGCTGGTGGGACAGCGTCTATGGCGCGGGCGCCGAGCAGCGGAACGCGACGCTCGAGGAGATCGACCACGCCGCGGCCGCCGTCCGGCAGGCCCGGCGCCGCTTCGCCGCACATCCGACATCGGCCAACCAGGCGGTGCTGGACCAGGCGCGGGCGCGTTTCGACCGGGCCTACGCCGCCTACCGCAACCTGCCCGAGGAGAACGACGCGTGGGCGACCGAGCCCGCCGCGGGAGCGGGCGTCACCTCCGGCACGCCGCCGGCCCCTGTCGAGCAGTCGGGTCCTGACACCGCGCCCGGCGAGGGCGGCCCGGCGACCCTCGGGCCCGACACCCGGCTGGCCGTCGAGCCGGCGGTGGGCGCGGGCGGAGAGGCGGGCTCCGAGGCTTCGGAGGGGCCCGGGGATGGCGCCCTCCTGGCGGCACTGGTTGCGGCCGGCGCGGAGACCGACCAGGTCGCCGGACCGCCGCCCGCTGCCGGGCGGCCGTCGCACGAGATCCTGCCGGAGGTGGGCGAATCATGAGCGTGCTCGGTGAGGCGCTGCGGGAGCTGCGCGCCGCGATCGCCGCCGAAGGCGAGGGATCCGGTCCGCCAGACCTCGACGCCGTGGCCGCTCGGTCCGGCATCCCCGGCCCCGAGGTGAGCCGTGGCCCGGACGGGCGGATCGAGCTGGCGGTGGTCGCCCTCGAGCGGGCCGTCCCGCTCGCGACCCTGGAGCGCGACTTCGGCGCCGCCTCTCCCCTCCCCCGCCGGCCCGCGGGCGGGTCGCGGACCGTCCAGTTCCCGGCCACGCTGCCCGGGGACGGGCAGCGTGGCGTCACGGTCCTCGCCGAGACCGACGAGCACGGACGCGCCGTTCGCGTCCTCTTGCGGCCCGACAGCTTCTGATCCCTCGCGCCGCGAGTTCCGGGGCATCTCCTCCGGTCCCCAGGCAGCCCCGACCGGCGATCGCGCGGCCGTCCGGCCGGCCCAGCGCCCGCGCGACAATCGGGTGGTCTGCCGGCCGACACCCGGATCCCGGGTTCCGGATCGCCGCTGGGGGCCGTCCCCCGGCCCGCCTGGCGGGCTCGCTCGGCCGGCCGACAGGATGCCCCGCGCGGCCGTGCTAGGATCCACCGGCCAGGGCCACGGGCGGCCCATCCCGGGCTGCAGGACCCGCCCCGCGGGGGGCCGGTCGCGGCCCCTCAGCCAGCGAGCACGTCGCGTCCCCGATGCTCCACTCGATCCGCCTCTCTCACCTTCGCCGGCTCGCCGTGGCGGCCGCCTCGACCGGCGGCCTGCTCTGGCTGGCGCAGGCCGCTCGCGCGGCGACGGAGGCGCTGCCCGAGCCGTCGCCCGTCGACCTGCTGCGCGACTGGTCCTTCGACCCGACGGTCCAGCTCCCGCTGCTCATGGTCGCGCTGGGTTACGTGGTTGCGGTCCGGCGGATCGACGCCCGCCATCCCGCCAACCCGGTGCCGCGCTCGCACGTCATCGCCTTCCTGGCCGGCCTGGCGACAATCGAATTTGCCCTCCAGGGCGTGGTCGGCACCTACGACGACGTCCTCTTCGGCGACCACATGCTCCAGCACGTCCTCCTGATGATGGTGGCCGCGCCGCTGCTCGTCCTGGGGGCGCCGGTCACCACGGTTCTGCGGGCCGCGACGCCCGCGGTCCGGACGCGGTGGCTGCTGCCGATCCTTCACAGCCGGTCGGTCCGCCTGCTCAGCCACCCGGCCGTCGGCTTCGTCCTCTTCGCCGGCGTCCTGTGGGGCACACACTTCTCCGGCATCTACGAGCTTTCGCTCGAGAACCAGGCCGTCCACGATCTCGAGCACCTCGCCTACCTGACCATCGCGCTCATCTTCTGGTGGCCGGTCGTCGGGCGCGACCCGGCGCCCTGGCGCCTGCCGCACCTGGCGCGCCTCCTGCTGATGCTCCTGCAGATGGTGCAGAGCGCCTTCCTCGGTGTGGTCATCCTCATGGCGCCGGCGCCGCTGTATGCGCACTACGCCGAGCTGAACCTTGGCTGGATCACTCCCCTGGCCGACCAGCAGCTGGCGGGCGGGATCATGTGGGTCGTCGGCGGCCTGGGCTTCCTCCTCCTGAGCCTGCTCGTCGTCCTCGACTGGATGGTGGCCGACGAACGCGAGGCGGCCCGGATCGACGCCCGGCTCGACCGGGCGCGCGAGCTCGGGGCGAGGCTTGACCTCGCCGCCCCCCGGGGCGCGGACCCGCCCGCACCGAGCGGCGAGGGCGGATGAGGGCCCGGGGAGCGGCGGTCGGCGCCGTCCCACCCGAGGCGCTGCTGGCGACCTGCCCGGCGTCCATGCGCGAGATCGCCGAGGCCCTGCGGACGATCGTCCGGCGCGCCGCGCCGGAGGCGGCCGAGTCGGTTCGGCCTGGGTGGCGCCTGATCGGCTACGACCTGCCCGTCGGCCCCCGCCGGCGCGTCTACTTCTGCTTCATCCTGCCCGAGCCAGGACACGTCCATCTCGGCTTCCCATGGGGCGTCCTAATCACGGATCGCGCCGACGCCGCACCCGGCACGACTGGCCAGCCTCCTCGATCCGCCCGTGCGCCTCGGGGGTTCCCGGACGAACCCGGCCGGCCCGGTCAGCGGTTGACGGTCACCCGGTCGAGCGCCTCGGCGGGCGTCGGCCGGTGGCCGGTCTCGAGCTCCAACTCGGCGGCCGCAGCTTCGAAGACCGGTCGGGACCGGAGGAGCGGGAGGCGCCCCTTCCGCGTTCCCCGCCGCATCGACCGCCAACCGATGGCGGTCCACTGCCCGCAGGCGACGCAGAGCATTCCGACCTGCACGCCGACCGGCACGAGAGGAATCCGGCAGAGCCGGCCCCAGCGTGCCCGGCGGGCCAGGACATGCACGCCGATCCGGCCGCAGGACCCGCACTCCTCGCGCTTGGTCCCGAGGACCGCGACGCGCCAGGCCCAACCCCAGCTGCCCATCCAAGGCCTCCCCTGCCCCGGGACGCAGCTCTGGCGCCCGTTCTCCGGCTCGTCCTCCAGCGGAAACGACGGGTCACGGGAATCGGGCGCCCGCGCGAGCCTCCTGGAGACCAGTCTCCGACCGGCACGTCGGCCCTGCGTCCTCCGTCGGTGGGACGGGGGATGCCTCGTTGGTACCTCCCCGGCCTACGGTGCAATGACCAGGCGGCCCGGGCCGGGGCGCGGTGACGGCCCGCCGGAGCGGGCCGTCACCTGGTCGCAGTTGCTGCATCGATCCTGGCGCCCCTGACCGGGCGCCCGCCCTATCTCATCGGCAGGACCCTCCAGCTGAACGCGTCCCTGACGCTGTGGCTTGTGACCGGACTCCCAGCTCGGTACGGCCACAGTCTCCGCCGGGGATCCTTTCGGTACGGTTACGCCTCCGCCGGCGACCGCCGGAGGGGGACGGCTCCTCGCCGGCCCGATCTTCCGGCAGGCCGACTCCCGTCGGTCCGCTGTCCTCGCTGAGGAGGTCAGGCGCCGAGGACCCGCCGAACCAGCGCCGGGTCCTCGCCCCCGAACGCCATCTGGACGCGGTCGCCGCTCATCCCGACCGGCACGGCGATCCTCAGGTCGACGCCAGCGTCGGCGAGCTTGCGGGCGGCCGCCGCACCGGCTCCCGGCCGGTTCTCCAGCTCCACGACCACCAGCTCGCAGGCGACCGCCGAGAGGCCGACGGCGGCAATGGCCGCCTGCAGGCCGGCCTCGTCCTCCGAGCCGAGCGCGATCAGGCCCCGCCTCCCGTCGGAGAGGCCGTACGCCGGCGCGACGTTGACGCCGCGCGCGGCCGTCGCTTCGAACAGGCCGGCCAGGATCCCCGGCCGGTCGTCAACCGAGATGAGGTAGACGTTCATGGGTTGCGCTCCTCCTGTGCCGCCCTGAGCCGCGAGGATAGTCCCGCCCGGACCCGGGCGGAAGCCCTGAAGGCGAGACGCAGGAGCAGCCCGCCCCCGAGTACGGCGAGGAGGGGTCAGCAGGGCCCGCCGGCCGCCCCCAGGCGCCCGGCGGAGACGCCTCGGCCGGCCGCGGCGCTCATGGCCCGGTGAGCGTCACGTCCGTCGCGGTCAGCGAGGTGGTCGAGCCCGCGGTGCCGGCACCGCCGCCTGCAGCCGGCCCTGGGTCGGCAAACCGAGCGCGGGGCCCGGCCGGTCGGCCGGAGGGAGCGGCGTCCGCTCCCGGAGCAGGCGCCAGACGCCCCGCAGGTCGGCGAGGGCGGTCGCGACGATGTCGACGCGCGAGTCCGGGTCATCCACCCGGGTCAGCAGGGCGTCGGGGTTGTTGAACCGGAACATCAGCACGGCGGCCGGGGTGAGGGCCATCACCAGGCCGGCCACCAGGCCGGCCAGGGGACCGAACGTCCGCCGCACGGCCATGAACAGGACGCCGCTGGTGAGGACGCCCGCTAGCGCCTCGGGCAGCAGGATCGTCCAGGCACTCAGTCCAAAGAGCCGGACCGAGAGGCCCATGACCATGATCGCGAGGGGCGGCTTGTCGACGGTGATGAAGTTGGCCGCGTCGAACGAGCCGAAGAAGAAGGCCGACCAGCTCTTGGAGGCTGCCAGGGCGGCCGCGGAGTAGTACGTGTTGGCGTAGCCGCTGACGGCCAGGTTCCAGGTGTAGAGCACCGCGGCCAGGCCCATCACGGCTAGCAGGGCCGGCACGGCCCAGGCGATGTCGGCGGTCCGGCTGCGGGCCTCCGACAGCCGGCCTTCGACGGGCTCGGTGCGCGGAGGCAGCGCCTCCCGGGGGATGGCGGTCATCGGGCGTTCCTTTCGATCGCGAGACGGAGGATGAGGAAGCGGACGAGGGTGGCCAGGCCGTTGGCCGCCACGAGGACGGCCAGCTCGACCGCTCGGCCGGCCTGCGGGGCGAGCAGGGCGAGGACGGCCAGCTCGACCGCTCGGCCGGCCTGCGGGGCGAGCAGGGCGAGGACGGCCAGGGAGGCGGAGGTGATGGCCAGGGCGACGCCGAGGGCCAGCAGGCCGGCGGCCTGGTGGCGGGCGAGACCCGCGCCCCCACGCACGCCGAAGGTCAGCCGCCGGTTGGCCGTCGTGTTGGCGAAGGCGGTCAGCAAGAGCGCCGCGCCGCCGGCCAGGCGAACCGCAGCACGGCAAGGAGGGCGATGTAGGCGAAGGTGCTTGCGACGCCGATGGCGGCGAAGATGCCGACCCGCCGGGTGACCCGCCGGGTGACCCGCCGGGTGGCCGACCCGAAGGGAGCGGTCGCGGCCGGATCGTCCTGAGCCGCGCTGCGGATCGCGGTGTCGGCGGCCATGGCCCGCAATCTCGGGGGGCCACCCTTTCGGATGGGTTACACGGTCTCGCGGGCGCAACGCGCAGGGCGGCGCCGGCGACACGGAGCGCCGGCGCGGAGACGCGGCGGCGAGCGGCTCAGGCCTCCGCCCGCTCGTCCACGGACTGCCAGCGCGGATCGAGCTGCAAATGGATCACCGACGGTCCCTCGGACGCGAGTGCCGCTCGCAGGGCCGGCTCGAATGCCTCGTCGGAATCGACGCGGAACCCGCGCGCCCCGAAGGCCTCGGCGGCCGCGGCGAAGTCGATCGGCCCGAGCTCGGTGCCGATCCCCCGCCCGCTTCCCCGGTGCTCCTGGTGGAGCCAGATCGTCCCGTAACGCCGGTTGTCGAAGACCAGCGCCACCAGCCTGAGGCGCTCGCGGACCGCCGTCTCCAGCTCACTCATGGTCATCGCGAAGCCGCCGTCCCCAGCCACGGCCAGGACCGGCCGGCCAGGCCGGGCGATGGCCGCCGCGATGGCCGCCGGCAGGCCGTAGCCCATCGCCCCGGAGGTCGGCCCCAGGAACGTGCCCGGCCGCCGGAATGGGTAGCCGCGGGCCAGCCAGCCGGCGAAGTTGCCCGCGTCGGTCGCCAGGGTCGCCTCCGGCGGCAGCGTCCGGACCAGGGTCGCCACGACGCGGCCGGGGTGGATCCCCGGGCCGTCCCACGGCTCGGCGTCCACGACGGAAGCCGCCTCGTACGCGGCGCGATCCGCCGCGTTGGCGACGCGCCGCTCTTCCCATGCCCCGGCGTCCGCAACCGCTCCGCCCAGGCGCCGCATGGCGGCCCGCACGAAGGCGGCCGCGTCGGCGCCGATGGCCAGGTCGGGGCCGCGAAGCCCGTTGCGGGGAGTCCGCGGCTCCAGGTCCACGTGGACCCACCGGGTAGCCGCCCCCGGGACGCGGTAGTCGAAGGAGGCGATCTCGTTGAGGCGAGAGCCCAGGACCAGGAGCGCGTCCGCCTGCTCCAGCCGCTCCAGCACGGTCGGCGCCGCGCCCAGGCCGGTAGAGCCCAGGTAGAGCCGGTGGTCGTTCGGAAAGGCGTCCGGCCTCCGCCAGGACGTCACGACCGGGAGCTCCAGCGTCTCGACGAGCTTGACGAGGGCATCCGTGCAGCGGGCCCGCAGGACGCCGGCTCCGGCCAGGACGACCGGCCGGCGTGCGTCGGCCAGCAGGTGGAGACTCCGACGGACGGCCTCGCCGTCCGGCTCGGGCGCTCGCGGGCGGGCGTGGCGAACCGGGCTCGCGTCGACCGGCTCGTCCAGCAGGTCCTCGGGCAACGAAAGGAGCACGGGACCCGGTCGGCCGGAGGTGGCGGCCTCCACGGCCTGGGCCACCAGCGCCGGGATCGCCGAGGCGTCGCTCGCCTCGCCCGACCACTTGCAGAACCGACCGAGGGAGGCCACGAGGTCGGCCTCCTGGAAGGCCTCGCGGCCCTGGACCGAGCGGCGGACCTGGCCGACGATGGCGATCAGGGGGCTCGAATCGGCCCGCGCCGTGTGCAGGCCGATGGCCAGGTTGGCCGCCCCGACCGCACGGGTCGCCAGGCAGGCCGCCGGTCGTCCGGTCAGCTGGCCGACCGCCTCGGCCATGAATGCCGCCCCGCTCTCGTGGCGGGTGGCGACGACGCGCACCCCCGCCTCGGCCATGCCATCGAGAACACCGAGGAAGCTCTCGCCGGGCACGGTGAAGGCCAGCCGAACGCCGGCGGCAGCCAGTGCGGCGGCCACCGCCCGGCCGGCGGGCATCACGGTCGGCCTCTCTGCTGCCGCCGCCTCAGCCACCGGGCCGGGCGCGGCCTCGACGGCAGGCGCGGCGATCGCCTCTGCTGGGTCTGGCCCGCTCGCCTCGTTCGGGACGCCGACGAACTGGTCCAGGGCGCCGACGGCCTGGTCCGGGCCGGGCGCCGACGGCCCCCCGGCGCGCTCCTCCGGCAACTCCCCCGCCGGCGGCTCGAGCAGCTGCGCGGCCGGCTCCCCGGCGGGCGGGGGCTCGGGCCCGACGACGTCCGCGGGCTCCGGCCCGACGCTCGCGGGCTCTGCCGGGCCGGCCGGCGCCTCCTGCACCGGCTCGACGTACGGCGAAGGCTCGACCGCGAGAGCCCCGGTGTCGTCGGGCAGCTCCTGCGCGATCTCGCCCGCCACGGGCTCCTCGCCGGCCGCCACGGGCTCCTCGCCGCCGTTCCCGGGAACCTCCCTTTCCGGCCGGGCCTCGTCGACCGTCATCGCCCTGCCTCCCTCGGGGTTCCGGCGATGGCGCCGGCCGACGCGGGAGTGACCGGACGGACGAAGAGATGGGGCACGACCGTTGGCGGCGCGGGGCGCGCCGGGCGGGTCCCGGGGTTCATGGATGGCTCCTCAACGGTAGTTCTCGAACTGCAGAGGGACCGGCTCGTCCAGCCCACGCAGGCGAACGATCACCTTCTGCAGCTCGTCCTTGCTCTTGGCGGAGACGCGGATCGCGTCCCCCTGGACGGCCGGCTTGACCTTGGGGAACTCCTCGCGGATCAGCCGGGTGAGGCGCCGGGCCAGCTCCTCGTCCAGGCCGCGACGCAGGATGACATGCTGGCGAACCTTGCCCCCGGCGGCCGGCTCGATCTTGCCCCAGTCGAAGATCTTGAGCGAAAGCCCGCGGCGGATGGCCTTGGATTCCACCAGCTCGCGCACGGCGGTCGCCCGGAACTCGTCGTCGGCCAGGAGGGTCAGCTCGGTCTTCGCCTGGGCCAGCTCGACCGCCGCGCCCTTGAAGTCGTAGCGTTGGGCGACCTCGCGACGGACCTGGTCGAGCGCGTTGCGCAGCTCCTGGTCGTCGAAGTCGCTCACCACGTCGAACGAGGACTCTCCGGCCATCCAGCCTCCTGATCTTCCACCCCGCTCCGGGCACCAGGTCCCGTCGACGGGTCTGCCCGGTCCGTCGCGCACCTCCGAGCGTCGGCAGTATGCGCGTGCGGGAGGGATGCCCGTTGCATGCCCAGCCTACCGCTTCCGGAGTCCCTCCAGCAGCAACTCGGCGATCCGGTAGCTGCGCCCGCCGCCCATGACCAGGACGGCGTCACCCGGGGCGACCCGGTCGAGCAGCCAGTCCGCGGTCTCCTCGACAGAGCCCGGCGCCCCGACCGGGAGGGACGGTCGCCGCGCGGCGATCGCCTCGGCCAGTGCGACGGCCGAGGTGATCGAGGTGTCCGGGTCGCGGCCGGGCCATATCTCCGCCACGGCCACCGCGTCCGCCTCGGCGAGGACGTCGGCGAAGCGGTCCAGCATGGCGGCGGTGCGGTGGTAGGTCAGCGGCTCGTAGATGGCCCAGACTCGCCGGCCGGGCTCGCGCTGGCGAAGGGCGAGCAGGGTGGCGTGAATGGCCGTCGGGTGGTGGCCGTAGTCGTCGTAGACTGTCACGCCGCCGACCTCGCCCTTCCACTCCAGCCGGCGACCGACCCCCTCGAACGAGGCCAGTCCGGCCACGATTGCCTCGGGCGCGATGCCGAGCTCGATCGCAGCCCCGGCGACGCCCAGCGCATTGGCCGCGTTGTGCCGGCCGGCCAGGCGGAGGGAGCCGGTCATCGGACCGCGGAGCGGATCCAGGCCGTCCAGGTTCAGCAGCGTCCCGCCGGGACCGCTGTCGAGGATTCGGCCGAGCAGCACGGTCGCCGGTCCGGCGGCCGTCGCGAAACGTTCGGCGAGGCCGCGCCGGTACGAGGCACGGCGCTGGGCGGCCGTGTCGACGAGGGCCGTGGCCAGGATCCGGCCGGGCCAGTCGCCGAGCCGCTCGGCCACCGCGGCCGCGCCGGGGTCGCCGACGTTGGCGACGAGGGTGGGCCCGCCGCCGCCGCCGGCGTGCCCGGCCGGGGCGCGCAACGCGTGCGGCGCTCCCGACTCTCCCCGGTCTGCGGCTGCGGCCGCCCGCAGCCAGGCCTCGAAACAGGCGACCACGGCGTCGCCGTCGGCGAAGACGTCGGGATGGTCCCACTCGGCGCTCGTCAGGATCGCCAGCGACGGCCGGTACACGTCGAAGTTGCCGGCGTATTCGTCCGCCTCCACGACGAAGGCGTCCCCATCTCCCCAGCGGGCCGTCGCCGGCAGGCCGCCGGTCAGGCCGGCCGGCAGGAGCGCCCCGACGAAGGCCGACGGATCGGCCCCGGCCTCGACGAGCAGATGCACCAGCCAGCCCGCGGTCGTGCTCTTGCCGTGGGTCCCGGCCACGCCGACCATCAGCCGGCCGGTCGCGGCGTCGGCGATGACCTGCTGCCAGGGCTCCACCGGCAGGCCCGCCCGGCGCGCCGCGGCGAGCTCCGGGTTGTCGGCGTCGACGGCCGTGAGGGCTTTCGTGACCGCCAGCCGCTCCGGCCGCCCGCCGGCCAGGCCGGCCGTGACGTGCTCCGGGTCGTGCCTCCAGGCCAGCGGGATGGCGGCCGCCTCGAGGGGAGGCGTGTAGGTCGAGGGTCCACCCGGATCGCAGCCGGTGACCGAGGCGCCGGCGCGCATGGCCAGCAGCGCCGCCGCGCTCGCCCCGGCCCCGGCGACGCCCACGACGTGGATCCGCTCCCGGGGCCGCAGTGGCCGGGCGGGACGAGCTGGAGCCAGCCCGGCGCCGATCGCCCGGGCGCCCCCGAGGCGGCCGCTCAAGCGGACCGCGGCGAGGCGGGGCAGGCGCGGGCTCACGGCTTCGGCGCGGGCCCCGCCGCGAGGCACTCGAGGATGAGCTCCAGCGCCGCCCTGGCGCTCGACCGCTTGTTGGCCGCCCGGTCCCCGGGCCACTGGAGCCGACGGACCTCGCAACCCGAGGCGTCGGCCATCGCCAGGTAGGTCAGGCCGACCGGCTTCGCGTCGCTGCCGCCGCCCGGCCCGGCGATCCCCGTCACCGAGACGGCAAGGTCGGTTCCGAAGCGCTCCCGCGCCCCGGCCGCCATGGCCCGGGCGACCTGTGCGCTGACGGCGCCGTGCGCCGCCAGCAGCTCGGCCGGGACACCGGCCAGGCGGGTCTTGGCCTCGTCGGCGTAGACGACCAGGGAGCCGCGGAAGTAGCCGGACGAGCCCGGAACCTCGGTCAGCAGGTGCCCGATCAGGCCGCCGGTGCACGATTCGGCCGCCGCGAGGGTCAGCCGCCGGGCCAGGCAGGCAGCCTGAACCTCACCGGCCAGGGCCGTCAGGTCGACCTTCTCGTCGGGTGACGCCACGGCTCAGAAGTGCTGGGTCTGCCGCGGCGACGCCGGCGGGGCGAAGAGCCAGGTCTGCGGGATGCCGGGCGGACCGAGGGCCCCGAGATTCGTCCCGTTGACCGTGAAGTAGGTCACGCCCGAGGAGCCCGTCCGGACCTCCACCGACGAGGTCCCCGTGAACGAGCGCGTGGAGCCGCTCGGCAGAACCACCCCCGCCGCGCCGATCGTCGCGTCGAGCTGGCCATCCTCCCAGACCTTCAGCCAGGCCGGCCCGCCCTGGATTTTGACGATGACCGTCACGCCCTGGTACTGGACCGTCACGTTGCGGGTCAGCGAGGTGGTCTTGCCCTGGCTGGATGCGGCCATGATGGTCAGCGTCCAGCGACCGGCAGTCAGCTCGAACGGAGAGCTGAACGACCCGTCCGAGCCCACGTTGACGGTCACCGGGCTGGGGCCGGCCGGCGTTGGACCGGGGCTGGCTCCGGGCTTCGGGCTGGCGGTGGGCTTCGGGGTGGCCGGCGCCGGCGACGCACCGGCCGGCAGCGGGGCGCCGAGGTAGGTGGCCGTGATCGTGACCGTGGTCGCGTTGCTGGCCGAGCCCTGGACGGGGATGGCGCCGTTCTCGAAGGTCGAGCCGTCGGCCGGGGAATCGAGGCTCAGCGTCGGAGCCTGGACAATCGAGAACGGGACGGTGATGTAGATCGTCTGGGCCGGCGCCTGGTTATCGGTCGCCGGGTCCAGGGCGCCGATGTCGAACTGGTTGCGGCCCGGCCGGAGCTGGACGGTGGCGGTCCAGTGGCCGGCGGCGTCCGCGGTCACCCGCAGGGTCCCCTCCCCCGCGGCCGCGATCGAGACGGTCGCTCCGGCGGTGGTCGTCCCCTGGAGGGTGTACTGCGTCGCCGTCTGGTCGACCGTGCTGACCGCCGTGGCGGGGTCCGTGATCGCCAGCGTGGGCGGCTGGTTGAAGCGGAAAAGCTGGAAGCCGAGATAGACGGCGAAGGCGACCACCACGACCGTCAGCAGGGCGGCCACCAGGACGCTGGCCGAGAAGACGAGACCCTGGCGCGGCGCGAGCAGTGGGCGCGGCACCACGACGACCCGCTCGTTGGCGGCGGCGCCGCGCTCGCGGTGGAACTGATCCAGGATCTCCTCGGGATCGAGGCCCAGGTAGAGGGCGTAGTTGCGCAGGAAGCCCTTGGTGTAGACGACACCGGGCAGCTCCCGGTAATCGCCGCGCTCCAGGGCGGCCAGGTAGCGCGAGCGGATCTTGGTGTCCCGCTCGGCGCGGTAGAGGTCGACGCCCTTCCGCTCCCGGGCCGCCAGGAGCCGCTCCGGCAGGGACGGAGCGGCGACCGTCTCGGCGACCCGCCCGGCCTCCGAGTGCTCTTCCAGCCGGCGCGCCTGATCCCGTGCCCTGGCGTCGTCGCGCGTGGCCACGCCTACTCCTCGTCGTCGTTCGACCGGGCGGCACCCCCTCCGCCGACGCCGTCGCGACGGAGCACCTGGCGCGCGTTTGACCCGTCGAACGGCCCGATGTATCCCCGCGCCTCCAGCTGGTCGATGATCCGCGCCGCCCGGGCGTAGCCGACCTTCAGCCGCCGCTGGAGGAGCGAGGCCGAAGCACGATCGTACTCCTGGATCACCACCACGGCATCGGGCAGCAGCCGGTCGGCATCCTCGTCCTCGAGGTCGTCGGCGCGGCCGGTCCCCTCCTCGTCCGACTCGATGACGGCCAGGTCGTAGTGCGGCTCGGCCTCGGCCCGCCAGTGCTCGGTGATCCGGGCGATCTCCTTGTCGGAGACGAAGACGCCCTGGAGGCGCATCGGCCGGGGCAGGTCGGCCGGCTGGTAGAGCATGTCGCCCCGCCCGATCAGGTCCTCCGCGCCGGGCGCATCGAGGATCGTCCGCGAGTCGATCTGGGAGGCCATGGCGAAGGCGATCCGGGACGGGAAGTTTGCCTTGATCAGGCCCGTCACCACGTTGACCGACGGGCGCTGCGTGGCGAGAACCAGGTGGATGCCGGTCGCCCGCGCCTTCTGGGCGAGCCGGACCACGGGGTCCTCGACGTTCTTGCCCTCGCGCATCATCAGGTCGGCCAGCTCGTCGACGATGATCACCAGGAAGGGCAGCCGGTCCTCCGGGTCCGCCCGGGATTCGTTGTAGCCGGCGATGTTCCGGGCAGTCGCCCCCGCGAAGCGTCGGTAGCGGTTCTCCATCTCGCCGACCGCCCACTTGAGGGCCGCCTTGGCGCGCTCGGGCTCGGTGATGACCGGGACCATCAGGTGGGGCAGGCCGTTGTAGGCCGCCAGCTCGACGCGCTTGAGGTCGATCAGGATCATCCGGACCTGGTCGGGCGTGGCCCGGCAGAGCAGGCTCGCGATCAGCGCGTTGACCATCACGCTCTTGCCCGAGCCCGTGGCCCCGGCGATCAGCAGGTGGGGCATGCGGCCCAGGTCGACCGCCCGGGCGTGGCCGGCCACGTCCCGGCCCAGGGCGAAGGTGAGCGACGAGGGCGCGTTCCGGACGTCCGGCTCTTCCAGGATCCGGCGGAGCGAGACGATGTTGAAGTCCTTGTTGGGGATCTCCAGGCCCACCACGTCCTTGCCCGGGATCGGCGCCTCGATCCGGATCGTCCGGGCCGCCAAAGCCATGGCTAGGTCGTCGGAGAGGGCCTCGATCCGCGACAGCTTGATGTCCGGCGAGGGCTTGACCTCGTACTGGGTGACGACGGGGCCGGCGTTGTAGGTCGTCACCTCGGCCGGGATGTTGAAGCTGGCCAGCTTGGCGACGATGATCTCGGCGTTCCGCCGGTGGTTCATCCCTCCGTCGCCGTTGCTCGCCGCGACATCCTCCAGGAGCGTCAGCGGCGGCAGCCGGTAGGCTCGCCGCTCCCGCGTCGGCGGAGCGTCGCCGGCGTCCGTGACATCGTCCGGGCCCCGCTCGAGAACGGGCGCGGCCGGACGGCCGTGCTCGGAGCCCGGCCCGGCGAGCGCGGCCACGGCCCCGGCCGCAGCGGGCGCCTCCACGACCGCGCCGGCGGCGAAGGTCGCCGAGACGGGCGCCGCGCTGGGGGTCGGCGCCGGGATCCGCGCCGAGCGGCCGTTGCGGATGCTGGCCGGCCCCCCGGTCGGGACCGGTTCCCAGTCGCGGGCCGGCCGGCCCGCCGAGGCCCGCGCAGGCTGGCCGCCGCGCTCCGGTCGGGCCAGCAGGCGCTCGGTGGCCCGGCGGAGGGTGACCCCGAGCGGGCCCAGCAGGCTGTGCAGGGACATGTCCAGGGCCAGGAGCGCGCCGCCGACCCCCACGGCCGCCAGGACTACAAGGGCCCCCGGGCGGGTCAGGAGCCCGCCGAGCGAGCCGGCCAGCGAGCGGCCGATGATCCCGCCGTGAGCCGCCCAGAGCAGCTCCAGCACGCCCAGGCCGCCCACCGCGAAGAGGGCTGTCCCGAGCAGGGTCAGCTGCCAGTCCCCGGCGACGCCCCTGGCCCGCTGGACGGAGAGGCCGACGCCGAGCAGGGCGAAGGGCAGCAGCCAGCGGCCGCTCCCGAACCAGGGCGCGATCATGTTCCGCCACCAGTCGGTCAGCGCTCCCCGACCGGGCAGGAGCAGGGCGATCAGCGTCACCGCGCCGAGCACGAGCAGGGCGATCCCGACCAGGGAGCGGGTCACGTCCGGCGAGACCCGCCAGGCCGGCAGGTGCAGGCCGCCCCGTCGCCGCCGGCCGGTGCCGGGACGGGAGGCGGGCCGGGCCGCAGGGGCGCGGCGTCGGGTCGCCATCAGACCTCCACGACGACCGGGAAGACCATCGGCCGGCGCCGGGTCCGCTCGTAGAGGTACTGCGAGAGGACATCCTTGACCCGGCTCTTCAGGAGGGCGACCTCGCTGAGGCGATCACCCGGGCTCTGCAGCTCGCCGAGGACGTGCTCGACCGCGGTCTCGATCACCGGGTCGCGCTCGTTGGCCGGGACGAAGCCGCGGGTCACGATCTCCGGCCGGCCGATGACGCGGCCGGTCTGCTTGTCGACCGTCACCACGATCAGGAACATCCCGTCGCTGGCCAGGGCCCGTCGGTCGCGCAGGACCACCTCGCCCACGTCGCCGACCGAGAGGCCGTCCACGAAGACATAGCCCGCCGTGACGGGCTGGGCTCGCCGGGCCGAGCCGTCGGGGGAGAACTCGATCGGCTGGCCGTTCTCGATGATGAAGACGTTCTCGGGGGCGACCCCCGTCTCCATCGCCAGGCGGCCGTGCTGGACCTGCATCCGGAACTCGCCATGCATCGGGATGAAGTAGCGCGGCCGGGTCAGGGCCAGCATCAGCTTCAGCTCCTCCTGGCTGGCATGTCCCGAGACGTGGGCGTGCTTGATGGCGTGGTAGAAGACGTTGGCCCCGGCCTTGAAGAGGTTGTCAATCGTCCGGGCGACATACTCCTCGTTGCCCGGGATCGGGCTGGCCGAGACGATCACGGTGTCGCCCGGCTGGATCTCCACGAAACGATGGTCCCGGTTGGCCATCCGGGCCAGGCCGGCCATCGGCTCGCCCTGGGCGCCGGTCGTGGCGATCGTCACCCGCTCCGGCGGCAGCTGCCCGATCTGGTCCTTGGGGATGATCTGCGAGGCCGGGTACTGGAGGTAGCCCAGGTCGCTGGCGATCCGGAAGTTCTGCTCCATGGAGCGACCCACGACCGCCACCCGGCGATCGAAGTCCCGCGAGGCGTCCAGCACCTGCTGGATCCGCGCGATGTTGCTGGCGAAGGTGGCCACGATGACCCGCCCGTCGAGCGGCTCCATGATCTCGCGGAAGGCCTCCCCGACGGTCCGCTCGGACGGTGTGTAGCCGGGATTCTCGGCTCGCGTGGAGTCCGACAGCAGGCAGATCACGCCCTCCTGGCCCAGCCGGGCCAGCATCTGGAAGTCGGACGGCTTCCCGTCCACGGGCGTGTGGTCGAACTTGAAGTCGCCGGTGTGGACCACGACCCCCAGCGGCGTGCGGAGGGCGATGCCCATGGCGTCGGGGATGGAATGGCCCACCCGGAACGGGATCGCGGTGAACGGACCGATCGTCAGCTCGTCGCCGGGGTCCAGGGGCAGCATCGGGTTGTCGCGGAGGCGGTGCTCCTTGATCTTGGTCGAGAGCAGGCCGCGCGCCAGGGTCGAGGCGTAGACGGGCACCCCGGGGAAGTCCGGCAGGACATAGGGCAGCCCGCCGACGTGGTCCTCGTGGGCATGGGTGATCAGGAATGCCCGGACCTTGGCGCGGTTCTCCCGCAGGTAGGTGACGTCCGGCACGACGAGGTCGATGCCGAACATCTCCTCGTCGGGGAACATCAGGCCACAGTCGATCACGACGATGTCGTCGCCGTACTCGAAGACGTACATGTTCTTGCCGATCTCCCCCACCCCACCGAGCGGGATGATGCGGAGCGGCGTCTGGCTGGTCATGGGGTCTGCGACGAACCTCCGAAGAGGGTGAGCTGCGCCGACGGATCGGCCGGCCCAGCGGGGCTGACGGACGGCGACACGGCCGGCACGGGCGGCGGGTCGGCCGACACGGCCGGGGAGGCGGCCAGCGGCGGGTTGACAACGTGAGGGGCCGGCGCCACCGGCTCACTCGGCGGGAGCGACCCGACGGCAGGCTCCGGGCGACGGCTTTCGCTCTCCGCCGGCTGTGGCGCGGCGCCGGCCGGATCCGCCGCCCGCGCCATCTCGATCGCGGCGGGTGCCCCGGGGGCGTCCGCGTCCCGCCCGGCACGCCGCTCGCGGGCGGCCAGCAGGGCGGCCGGGATGCCGGCCGCATCCTCGTAGCTCTGGCGCTCCACCTCCGCCGACCGAAGGGCGGCCGCCGGGTGGTACATGGCGTAGACGAGGGCGTCGGCCGCGCCGAGGGCGGGGTCCGCCGGGCGGTAGGTACCGTGGACCTGGCCGATCCGGGCCCCCGGCATAAAGCGGCCCATGGAGTGCCGACCCAGGGTCACCACCAGGGCCGGGTCGAGGATCGCCAGCTGGCGCCGCAGGAAGGGCGCGCAGGCCACGATCTCGTCCGGCTCCGGGTCGCGGTTGTCCGGCGGCCGGCACTTGACGACGTTGGTGATGAAGACATCCTCCCGCCGCCAGCCGAGCGTCCCCAGCAGGCGGACCAGCAGATCGCCGGCCCGGCCCACGAAGGGGCGGCCCTGGCGGTCCTCGTTGAAACCGGGCCCCTCGCCCACAAAGACCACCTCCGTGTCGGCGCTGCCCTCGCCGGGCACGGCCCGTGTCCGTCCCTCGTGCAGCCTGCAGCCCGTGCAGACGGCGACCTCCCTGGCGATCGCGTCGAGCGCTTCCCGGCGCTCGGCGTCCGTCACCCCGCTCCCCCGACGCTCCCGGCAGCCGGTCGGCGCGAGGCCGGGGCCACCCAGTCGCGGGCCACGAGCAGCTCCGCCAGCTCCACGGCGTTGGTCGCCGCGCCCTTGCGCAGGTTGTCCGAGACGACCCAGAAGGCCAGGCCGCGCTCGGTCGATACGTCGCGGCGGATCCGCCCGACAAAGATCTCGTCACGCCCCGCCGCCAGCTGGGCCAGCGGGTAGCGGTGGGCCTCGGGCTCGTCGACCACGACGACCCCCGGGACGGCCGCGAACAGCTCGCGCGCCCGCTCCGGCGTCAGCGGCTCGCGCGTCTGGGCATGGACGGCCTCCGAGTGGCCGACGAAGACCGGCACCCGGACCGCCGTGCAGCTGACCGGCAGCTCCGGCAGGTGGAGGATCTTCCGGCTCTCGGTGACGACCTTCCACTCCTCCCGGGAGTAGCCGTTGTCAAGGAAGACGTCGATCTCGGGCAGGGCCTCGAAGGCGATCGGGTGCGGATAGACTGATGCCACCTTGGGCTGGCCGGCCACGTGGGCCCGCACCTGGGCCTCCAGTTCGGCGATCGCCTCCGCCCCGGTGCCGGAAACCGCCTGATACGTGTCGACGATGACGCGCTCCAACCCCGCAGCATCCCGGAGAGCCATCAGGACCGGCGCCAGCTGCATCGTGGAGCAGTTCGGGTTGGCGACGATCCCGGCGTGCCAGCCGAGATCGTCCGGGTTGACCTGGCTGACGACGAGCGGGACCGCCGGCTCCATCCGCCAGGCGTTCGAGTTGTCGATGACCGTCGTGCCCCGGGCCACGGCCTGCGGGGCCAGGTCCCGCGAGACCTCCGTGCCGGCGCTCAAGAGGGCGATCCCGACGCCCTCGAACGCCTCGGCCGTGGCTTCCTCGACCGGAAAGGTCCGGCCGCCGAAGACGACCGACTGGCCGGCGGATCGCCCGGAGGCGAGCAGCCGCAGGCCGTCCAGGGGAAACTCGCGCTCGGCGAGCACCTGGATCATGGTCCTTCCGACGACGCCGGTGGCTCCGACGACCGCCACGGTCAGGGGGCGAGGCGAGATTCCGGGCATGACTCCAGATCAGAGAACATTCGTTCCGGGCACCGCCCGAGTATAGCAGCGCGCCGTCGGGCTCCCGACGGCGCGCTCCGGTCGCTGGCGGCGGCCGACGACCGGCTCAGACCGGCGACTTGGCCAGGTGGCGCTGCATGGCGGCCTTGCGGGAGAGGTTGACCCGGCCCTGGCGATCGATCTCGGTGACGACGACCATGACCTCGTCGCCGACGGAGACCACGTCCTCCACCGAGGGGACGTGGTAGTCGGCCAGCTCGCCGATGCGGACCAGGCCCTCCTTGCCCGGCAGGATCTCGACGAAGGCGCCGAAGCCCATGATCCGGGTCACCTTGCCAAGGTAGAGCCCGCCGATCTCGACCTCGCGGGTCAGCGACTCGATCCACTGGATCGCCTTGCGCGAGTTCTCGCCGCTGACGGCCGCGATCTCGACGGTCCCGTCGTCCTCGACGTTGATCTCGGTGCCGGTCTCCTCCTGGATCTTGCGGATCACCGAGCCGCCCTTGCCGATGATGTCGCGGATCTTCTCCGGGTTGATCTTGATGGTGATGATCCGCGGCGCGAACTCACTCATCTCCGAGCGGCTGGCCGGGATGACATCGAGCATCTTGTCGAGGATGGCCATCCGCGCCGCGTGGGCCTTGGCCAGGCCGTCGCGGATGATCGCCTCGTTGATCCCCTTGACCTTGATGTCCATCTGGAGCGCCGTCACGCCCTCGCGGGTGCCGGTCACCTTGAAGTCCATGTCGCCGAAGGCATCCTCCTTGCCGAGGATGTCGGTCAGGACGGCGAACCGGCCGTCCTCCGGCTCGGTGACCAGGCCCATGGCCGCACCGGCGACCGGGGCCTTGATCGGCACCCCGGCATCCATCAGGGCCAGGGTGGAGCCGCAGGTGGAGGCCATCGAGGTCGAGCCGTTCGACGTCACGCACTCGCTGACCAGGCGGATGACGTAGGGAAACTCCTCGGCCGAGGGAAGGACCGGCAGGAGGGCCCGCTCGGCCAGGTGGCCGTGGCCGATCTCCCGGCGGCCCGGGCCGCGCATCGGCTTGTTCTCGCCGGTGCTGTAGGGCGGCATGTTGTAGTGGTGGAGGTAGCGCTTCTCGGTCTCGGGGCTGATCGTGTCGATCCGCTGCACGTCCGAGGAAGGACCGAGGGTCGCCACCGTGAGCGCCTGCGTCTGGCCGCGAGTGAAGAGGCCCGAGCCGTGGGCCCGCGGCAGCAGGCCGACCTCGACGGAGATCGGGCGGATCTCGTCGAGGGAGCGGCCGTCCATCCGGATCCCCTCGTCGAGGACGAGCTGGCGGACGGTCTTCTTGTGGACCAGGCCGAACAGGCCGCGGCCGACCCGGGCCTGACGGCGGGCGGCCTCGAGCAGGGCGGCCGCGTCCTCGCCCTCGCGGCGGAAGGCCCAAACGGAGGCGGCGATCCCTTCCCGAAGGGTCTGGATCCGGTTGGGCAGGTCGGCCGCCAGGACGCCCAGGAGGCCGGCGGTCGCCTCCGCGTCGGAGAGCGCTCGGTGCGAGGTCTCGTGGGTCAGCCCGAAGTAGCGGGCCAGCTCACCCAGCTTGTACGACTCGAGGTCCGGGTGGGCCTCGCGGGTGAGCACCAGGGTGTCCAGGTACCGGCCGGGCTGGAAGCGGAAGCCATCGCCGAGGGCCTCTTCGAGGAAGCCCAGGTCGAAGCCGACGTTGTGGCCGACCAGGGTGGCGTCGCCGGCGAACTCCAGCAGGCGGCGGGCCGCCTCGCCCGGTGCGGGCGCGCCCGCGATGTCGGCGTCGGTCAGCCCATGCATCTGGTTGCCGACAATCGTCCGCCCGGCATTGACGAAGGTCTGGAAGCGGTCGACCACCTGGCCGCCCTCGACGCGGACGGCGCCGATCTCCAGCAGGTCCGCGAGCCGCGGGTCGCGGCCGGTGGTCTCCACGTCGACGACGACGAAGGGGTCGCCGTGCTCAACGTGGTGGACGAAGTCGAGGATCGAGCCGGCCCCCGGCTCCAGGTACGGGATGCGCTTGGCCTTGCCGACCGCCTCCCGGAGCTCCTCCTGGAGGTCGATCAGCGGTTGCAGGGAACGGTGGCCGAACAGGATGGCCTCGGCCATCACGGCCTCGGGCAGGATCTTCGCCCCTGCCTCGACCATCATGATCGCGTCGCGTGTTCCGGCCACGATCAGGTCGAGCTCCGATTCCTCAAGCTCGCCGACCGTCGGGTTGACCACGAACTCGCCGCCGATGCGGCCGATGCGCACCGCGCCGATCGGGCCCAGGAACGGGATCTCGCTGATCGTCAGGGCCGCCGAGGCGGCAACGGTCCCCAGGACGTCGGGGTTGTTCTCCTGGTCGGTGGAGAGGACCGTGATGACGACCTGGACGTCGTCCTTGTAGCCGTCCGGGAAGAGCGGCCGGATCGGCCGGTCGGTCAGGCGGGCGGCCAGGATGGCGGCCTCCGACGGGCGGGACTCGCGCTTGATGAAGCCGCCCGGGATCTTCCCGGCCGCGTACATCCGCTCCTCGAAGTCGACGGTGAGCGGGAAGAAGTCGAGGCCGGGGCGCGGCTCCGAACGGTTGGCCGTACCGAGGACCATCGTGTCCCCGAAGCGGACGGTCACGGACCCGCCAGCCAGGCGGGCGAGCTTGCCGGTCTCGATGGTCAGGGTCTTGCCGGCGAATTGTGTCTCGAAGACGTGAGGCACGGGGTTCTCATCCTCCTACCCGTGGGGAGGACGGACCGGCGCGTAGACTTCACCTGCGCAGCTGCGCCGACGTCCGGGTCCCTGCCCGGGCGTCCGGCGCGGAGCGCGCTAGCGGCGAAGACCGAGCCGTGCGATCACGGCCCGGTAGCGGACGCTGTCCTTCCTGACCAGGTAGGCCAGCAGGCGGCGTCGCTGTCCGACGAGCTTGAGGAGGCCGCGGCGGGAGTGGTTGTCCTTCGGGAACTGCTTCAGGTGGCCCGTCAGGTCCTTGATCCGCTCCGTCAGGAGCGCGATCTGCACTTCAGGTGACCCGGTGTCGCCATCGTGGATGGCGTGAGTCGAGATCACCTGCTCCTTCGTTTCCCGCGCGAGCGGCACACGGTCCTCCGACACGAACATGCTGCGATTGACTGTCTTTCTGCCGGGCGGATGGTAGCAGGCTTGCCGGGCGCGGGCAAACTGCGCCCGGACGGCGGGCCCGAGGACGGCGCCGGACGGAAGGCGGCCGCGGCCGGACCTACGCCCGCCGGCCCTGGAAGACGACCCGCAGCCGGGCCGTCTCCGCGAGCGCGCCGTTCGCCGCCACCTCCAACCCTCCGCCGGCCCGGACGATCGCGGTGCCGGCCACGGCGCTCCCGGAGCCGACCGAGCCGGGCTCCCAGGCCGGGCCCACGGCGGCCCGGTAGCGGCCGCGCGGCGGCAGCGCGACGGGCACGCGGAAGGTCAGCCGCGCGGTCCGGCCGGCCGGGTCGTCCGCGGCCCGCTCGCCGACCAGGGAGTAGGCCCGTCCCAGCTGCCGGCGGGCGGCCGCCAGCTCGCCCGCCTCCACCGCCCGCCGGATCTCCGAGCTGCGCACCTGGCGGCCGTCCAGCAGGAGCGGCGGCACCACCGCCACGTCGAAGCCCTGGCGGCGGCCGAGCGCCCCCAGGGTCTCCGGCGTGCCGTGCCGCTGGTAGCCGAAGGCGGCATCCGGCGTCATGAGGAAGCCGCGCAGCTCGACCCGCTCGCGGATCCGGGCCACGAAATCCTCGTACGAGGTGCGGCGCAGCGCCTCGTCGAAGTGCTGGACGACCGTCACCTCCACCCCGGCCGCCGCCAGGCGGACCAGCCGCTCCTCCGGGTCGAGGAGAAGGGGCGGAGCGTCGCCCGAGATGATCTCGCGGGGATGGGCGTCGAAGGTGACGACGGCCGGCCGGGCCCCGTGGCGGCGGGCGGCTCGACGGAGCTGGCGCAGCAGGTAGAGGTGACCGCGATGCAGGCCGTCGAAGACACCCACGGCGACGAAGAGCGGCCCGGCCTCCCGCACGAGGGCCGCGATGCCGGGTACGGCCGGCGCGGCGAGGGCTGGGCGCCGCTGGCCCGGCACCCGGAGCTCATCCACGCTCGTCCCCGGCGGCGGGCGCGTCGCTCGGCGGTGCGCCGAGGATCTTGTCCGGCTGGACGCGACCCGCCCGCCAGAGGCCGATCCCCACGAGGCGCCCGTCCGGACCCACGAGACGGACCGCCGCCTCCTGCTCGAGCGGTCCCGGGCGGCGACCGGGCCGTACCGGCCGGCCCTGCCGGGCGGCCGCCACCTCGTCGGCCGAGAGCGTGACTCGCGGCAGTCGATCCAGGCCGGCATCGACCGGGAGGAGCAGCCGCACCAGTTCCTCCCGACCGGCCGCGGCCGCCTCCCTCAAGCGGTCGAGGGCGAGGGCGTCTTCCAGACGGAACGGCCCGCTGGCGGTCCGGGTCAGCGCGCCCAGGTAGCCGCCGCAGCCGAGCCGCTCTCCCAGGTCGCGGGCGATGGAGCGGATGTAGGTCCCCGCCCCGCACTCGACCTCGAGGGTCGCCACCGGTCGCTCCGGATCGCGGTCGTCCCAGGCGACCAGCTCCAGGCGATGGATGGTGACCCGGCGCGGGGCGAGCTCCGCGGGGGTCCCGGCCCGGGCCAGCTCGTAGGCCCGGCGGCCCCCGACCTTGAGGGCGCTGAAGACGGGCGGCCGCTGGTCGATCGATCCCCGGAAGCCGGCCAGCGCGGCGAGGACGGCGGTCCGGCCGGGGGCAGGTCCGGCGCCCGCCCGGAGCTCGCCGTCCAGGTCGTCGGTGGTGGAGCGGGCACCCAGGCAGACCGCCGCTCGGTAGGACTTCCCGTCGGCCATGTGGTATTCCACGAGCCGGGTCGCCTGGCCCAGGAAGACCGGCAGGACTCCGCTGGCGAACGGGTCCAGGGTGCCTCCGTGGCCGACCCGGCGGGTGCCACCGAGGCGGCGGACGAGGGCCACAACGTCGTGGGACGTCGGGCCGGCCGGCTTGGCCAGGACCAGGACGCCGTCGAGGTCCGCCGGTCCGCGGCGTGCCATCGGCTCCTCAGCGGACGACAGCGGCAGCGAGCCGGGTGGCTTCGCCGAGCACCACCGGCCGCGCCTCCGCGACGGGCAGGGCGACCGTGGCCCCCGCCGCCCGGGCATGACCGCCGCCGCCGAACCGGCCGGCCAGGACCGTGGCGTCGACGCCCCCGGGCCGCGTCCGGACGCTGAGCCGGGTCCCGTCGGCCTGCTCCTTGAAGAGGATGGCGACTTCGGCCGTCTCCGATTGGCCCAGCAGATCGATCAGGCCCTCGGAATGCTCCGAGATGGCACCCGTGGCGTCCATGTCCGCCAATTCGAGCGTCGACCAGACCACGCGCCCGTCCGGGCTCGCCTCGAGGCGGGCCAGGACCCGGCCGAAGAGCGCCAGCTGGCGGTTCGGCTTGGTCCGGTAGAGCCGGCGCGAGATCTCGCTGAGCGGAGCGCCGGCCGCCCGGAGGGCCGCCGCCACGAGGAGGCTCCGCGGCGTGGCGTTCGGGTGCTGGAAGGTCGCCGTGTCCATCACCAGGCCCGCCATCAGGGCCGTGGCCAGGATCCCGTCGAATGCGGCCAGCGGCACACCCAGGCGGACGGCCAGGAGCGTCGCCATCTCGCACGTCGCCGCGGCGTCGGCATCGACCCAGCTGACGGCGCCGAAGCCGGGGTTGGAGAGGTGGTGATCCAGGTTGACGATCGGGACGCGCGCGAAGAGCGCGGCATGGTCCGCTAGGACGGGACCCACCCGCTCCAGCTCGCCGCAGTCGACCACGACGATCAGGTCGTAGTCGGCCGCCGGGTCGGGGGCCGTCCGGAACCGCTCCATGCCGGGCAGGAAGCCATACATGGCGGGGACGGGATCGGCGCAGACTGGCGTGGCCGTACCGCCGCGCGCCTCGACCATCAGGGCGACGGTGAGGGCGGCACCCAGGGCATCGGCCTCGGGGTGCTCGTGGCAGATCGTCAGGACGTGGCGCGCCGCGCCGATCCGGTCGACGACGCCGTCCGGCACCGCCGCCGCGGCCGCGGCCAGGTCGACGCTCACGCCCGGGGCCCACGGGAGCGGCCGCGGGGGCGCGACGCCGGGCCGGCGCGGCGGTCCGAAGAACGGCGCCGGCCGGCACCGCGGGAAGATCCTCCGCCCGGGGTCGGGGCGCCGGTGCCCGGCGGCTCCGCCGGACCCGCGTCGGCGTCCGGCGCATCGCCCGGCTGGGGCAGCCGGCGAACCGGCGTCGGAAGCGGCTCGACGGCGGGCCCCCCGATCGGCTCCTCCGGCGACAGTCCCTCCTCCAGCTCCTGGAGGATCTGGAGGACCCGGGTCCCCCGCTCCATCGACTCGTCCAGCCGGACGTGGAACTCGGGGATGCGCCGGAGGCGGAGGCGCAGGCCGAGCTCATGGCGGAGGTACGGCAGAGCCCGCCGCAGCGCCGCCAGGCTGGCCGCCCGGTCCGCGTCGGAGCCGATGACGCTGACCCAGACCCGGGCATGGCGCAGGTCCGGGCTGGTCTCCACGTCGGTGATGGTGGCGAAGCCGATCGCCGGGTCGGCAAGGTCGCGCGCCAGCGCCTGGCCGATCTCCTGCCGGAGGAGCTCGTCGATCCGCTCGGTCCGCTGGCTCACGCCGCGCCCATCCGATTCCGCGGGGGACGGCCGGCGGGCCTCAGCCCGCGGCCCGGCTGATGGTCTGCTGGGTGAAGCACTCGATGATGTCGCCTTCGACGATGTCGTGGAAGCCCGCCAGGCCGATCCCGCACTCGAAGTTCTGCTGGACCTCTCGGACGTCGTCGCGGAAGCGGCGGAGGGATTCGATCCGGTCCGTGGCGATCACCTTGCCGCCCCGCCAGACGCGGGCGCCGCCGCCGCGGGCGATCCGCCCATCGGTCACGTAGCAGCCGGCGATGACGGTCCCCTTGCCGACCCGGAAGACCTGGCGGACTTCCGCCCGGCCCTCGACCTGCTCCACCGTCTCCGGCTCGAGCATGCCCTTGAGGGCGGCATCGATGTCGTCGGTCAGCTTGTAGATGATGTCGTACAGGCGGATGTCCACGCCCTCGGCCTCGGCCGCCCGCCGGGCGGTCTCGGTGGTCCGGGTGTTGAAGCCGACGACGATCGCGTTCGACGCCGACGCCAGCAGGATGTCGTTGTCGGTGATGTCGCCGGCCGCCTCGTGGAGGACGTTGATCCGGACGTCGTCGCTGGAGAGCTGCTCCAGGGCGTGGGTGATCGCGCCGAGCGAGCCCGAGACGTCCGCCTTCAGGATGATCCGCAGCTCTTTCGTCTGGCCGGCCTGGATCTGGCTGTAGAGGTCCTCCAGGGTCGCCCGGCCGGTCCCCTCGCTGCGGGCGGCCGCGGACTGGCGGCGCTCCTCCACGATGGCCCGGGCGCCGCGCTCGTCGCCGACGACGCGCAAGATGTCGCCCGCCTGGGGCACCTCGGCCAGGCCCAGCACCACGACCGCGCTCGAGGGCCCGGCCCGGCCGACCCGCTTGCCCTGGGCGTTCTCCAGGGCGCGGACCTTGCCGTAGGTCTCGCCGACGACGATCACGTCGCCGACCCGCAGGTTGCCGGTCTGGATCAGGGCCGTCGCGACGGGGCCGCGGCCCTTGTCGAGCTGGGCCTCCACGATCGTGCCGACGGCCGGCCGCCCGGGATTCGCTCTCAGCTCCTGGAGGTCGGCGACCAGGCCGATCATCTCCAGCAGGTCGTCGATGCCCAGGCCGGTCCTGGCCGAGACCGGGACGAGCGGCACGTCGCCGCCGTAGTCCTCGACGATGACGCCGGCCTCGGACAGCTCGTTCTTGACCCGGTCCGGGTTGGCGTCGGGCTTGTCCATCTTGTTGAGGGCGATCACGATCGGCACCTGGGCCGCCCGGGCGTGGTTGATCGCCTCGAGCGTCTGGGGCATGACGCCGTCGTCGGCGGCGACCACGATCACGGCGATGTCCGTGACTCGCGCCCCGCGGGCCCGCATCGCCGTGAAGGCCTCGTGGCCCGGCGTGTCGAGGAAGACGATCCGCCGGCCGTTGTGGGTGATCTCGCTGGCGCCGATGTGCTGGGTGATGCCGCCGCGCTCGCCGGCCGCGACCGCCGTGTTGCGGATCGCGTCGAGCAGCGACGTCTTCCCGTGGTCGACGTGGCCCATGACCGTGACGATCGGGGCGCGCGGCTGGAGGGCTGCCTCGTCCTCCTCCTGGAAGAGGACCTCTTTCGCGGCCTCCGGGCGCGCCTCCTCCCCCGGCGCGGCCGCGGCCGCCTGGGCGCCGGGCGTGGCGGCCTCGGCCACCTCGAAGCCGAGCTCCCCGGCCACGAGCGAGGCCGTGTCGCGGTCGATCAGCTGGTTGATGGTGGCGAAGATCCCGCTCTTGATCAGCTCGCGGATGACGTCCGCCGGGTTGACCGCCAGCAGCTCCGCGAGATCCTTGACGGTGACGGTCGTGGGCAGCTCGATGGCGCCGCGCTCCCGCGGCTCCGCCAGCTGGACGGCGCTCTGCTGTCCCGTGTCGCGGCGCGGCGGCTTGCGCGGTCCGCGGCGGCCGCGGGTGCCGCTCCTACTCCTGGCCACGAATACCTCCTTGATCGGTCGAAAGGATGCTCCCCTCGAGGGCCGCGCGCACGTCCGGCGGGAGGGAGACGCCGAGCGCCCGCTCCACGGCTCCTCGCTTCACGGCCAGGGCCGCGCAGCCCGGGTCGGCGCAGACGTACGCGCCGCGTCCCGGCAGCCTGCCCGTCGGGTCGAGGACGACCGTCCCGTCCGGCATCCGGACCACCCGGCGGAGCTCGCGCTTCTGGCGCGGGGTCCGGCAGGCGACGCAGGAGCGGGTCGGGTAGCGCCGCGGGCGGGCGCCCGGCCCACCGCGGGCTACGACGACACCTCCCCGTCGGCGGAGGCCTTGCGGCGCGACCGTCGAGGGGCAGGGGCCGCGGCCTGGGCCTCAGCGGGCCCTGCCGGCTCAGCAGGGGTTTCCGCGGGCTCGGCCGGCTCACCCGGGGCGGCCGCCTCCGCGGGAGATTCGGCCACCGGCGACCCGGCGGTGGGCACCTCCGCCGGCGGCTCGCCCGGCGGCGTCTCGCTCACCGCTGCCGCGGCTTCCTCCGCGGCGGGCGTCGCGGGCGTCTCGGCGGGCGCGGGCTCGGGTGCGCTGCCGGTCACCTCGGCGGCCCGGGCCGCCTCGGCGGCCGACACGTCGCTCCGGATGTCGATCCGCCAGCCGGTCAGCTTGGCCGCCAGGCGGGCGTTCTGGCCCTCGCGGCCGATGGCAAGCGAGAGCATCCGCTCGGGGACGATCACGTTCGCGATGCGGTGCTCCTCGTCGATCCGAACCTCAATGACCTGGGCGGGGCTGAGCGCCTTGGCCACGAACACGGCCGGGTCCTCGTTCCAGTCGATGACGTCGATCTTCTCGCCCCCCAGCTCGGCGACGACGGCTTGCACGCGGGCGCCGCGCTGGCCGACGGTCGCGCCCACCGGGTCCAGGCCCGGCTGACGCGAGGCGACCGCCACCTTGGAACGGCTGCCCGCCTCGCGGGCGATGGCCTTGATCTCGACCGTGCCGGCGTGGATCTCGGGAACCTCCAGCTCGAAGAGCCGGCGAAGGAAGCCCTTGTGCGTACGGCTGACGTAGATCTGGGGCCCCTTGGTCGAGCGCCGCACCTCCAGCACGTAGGCCTTGACGTTCTGGCCGATCCGGTAGTGCTCGACCGGCGACTGCTCGGTCGTCGCCAGGATCGCCTCGGCCTTGCCCATGTCCAGGATGATCGCCCGTGGCTCGACCCGGCTGACGGTGCCGTTCATCAGCTCGCCTTCGCGACTGGCGTACTGGTCGAAGACCACGTCGCGCTCCGCCTCACGCAGGCGCTGCAGAACGACCTGCTTGGCCGTCTGCGCGTGGATCCGGCCGAAGGCCTCCTGGTCGAGCTGCTCGGTCTCGACGAGATCGCCGACCCGCGCCGACGGATCGTGAACGTGGGCCTCCTCGAGGGTGAACTCCGTGCTCGGGTCCTCGACCTGCTCCACCACCCGGCGCGCGCGGAAGACGCGGATGCGGCCGGTCTCGGCGTCGATCCTGACGTGGACATCCTCGTCCCCGCCCACGCGGCGGTAGGCGGACTGGATCGCCTCCTCCACCGTGCGGATCAGCTGCTCGCGAGAGACGCCCTTCTCGGCGTTGAGCTGCAGGAGGGCGCCGACGAACTCTCGACTCACCTTGCGCCTCCCGTCATCATCGCTGCCCTGAACGGTCGCTCAAAAAGAAACGTGGGGTTCACCCACGTCAGAGAGGGGCCGTTCGATTGAGAGGCGAGTATACACCCGGGCGGGTGGACACTCAACGAAGGGGACGGGCAGCCAACCGCGGCGGGTGGGAGGTCCGGGAACCGGGGAAGCGGCGCTCCACGTAGGCGTCGAGGATCCCCTTGAATTCCGCCACCAGGTCCTCGCCACGGAGCGTGCGGTCCAGCCGGCCGTCCACGAAGACCGGCGCCACCGGGTCCTCGAACGTGCCCGGCAGGCTGATCCCGATATCGGCGTGCTTGGACTCGCCCGGCCCGTTGACCACGCAGCCCATCACCGCGACGCGCAGGTCCTCGACGCCGGGATGGGCCGCCCGCCACTCCGGCATCCGCTCCTTGATATGGGCCTGGATCTCCTGGGCCATCGACTGGAAGAAGGTCGAGGTCGTCCGGCCGCAGCCGGGGCAGGCCGAGACCTGCGGCAGGAACGAGCGGAGGCCGAGCGACTGGAGCACCTGCTGGGCGATCTCGACCTCGCGCTCGCGCGGCGCCCCGGGCTCCGGCGTGAGCGAGACCCGGATCGTGTCCCCGATCCCCTCGTTGAGCAGGATGGCCAGGCCGGCCGTCGAGGCGACCACGCCCCTGTCGCCCATGCCGGCCTCGGTCAGCCCCAGGTGCAGCGGGTAGTCGGAGCGCGCGGCCAGCCGGCGGTAGACCTCGACCAGGTCCGGCACACCGGAGAC
>JAJYJO010000098.1 GCA_021789435.1 Chloroflexota bacterium | reverse complement strand
GGTGGCGAGGACGGCCGGAACCCCGGTCGGCGCGCCGGACGGGACGGTGGGAGGCGGCCCGGTGGGCACCGGGTCCGCGGCTGCGGGCATGGGCGGCCATGGTACTCCAGGTCCGGCGCCGCTCGGCCCGTGAAGACTCGCCCGGCCCGTGAAGACTCGCCCGGCCCGTGAACCCTCGTCCGCCCGCCGGAGTCCGCCGGACTCAGACCTCCTTGAACTCGCCCTCCACGGCCTCGTCCTCACCGGCCGCCGGCTTGCCCTCGCCGGCGGGCGCCTGCCCGTCCGCCGGGCCCGCCGTGCCGGCCGCCTGGTAGGCAGCGGTACCGACCTTCTGGAGCTGCTCGGCCAGCTCATTGGCCCGGGAGCGGACCGCCTCCAGGTCGTCCCCCTTGAGCGCCTCGCGGACCGCCTCGATCCGCCGCTCCGCCTCTGCCTTGTCCTCCGATCCGACCTTGTCGCCCAGGTCGCGCAGCGTTCGCTCGCCCTGGTAGGCGAGGGCGTCGGCCTGGTTCCGGGTCTCGACCTCCTCCTTGCGTTTGCGGTCCTCCTCGGCGTGGTCGCCGGCCTCGCGGACCATCCGGTCCACGTCGTCCTTGCTGAGCATGGAGGAGGCGGTGATCCGGACCTGCTGCTCGCGCGCGGTGGCCCGGTCCTTGGCCTTGACGTCCAGGATGCCGTTGGCGTCGATGTCGAAGGTCACCTCCACCTGCGGGATGCCCCGCGGGGCGGGCGGGATCCCGTCGAGGATGAAGCGACCCAGGGTCTTGTTGTCCGTGGCGAACTCGCGCTCCCCCTGGAGGACGTGGATCTCCACCTGCGACTGGTTGTCGGAGGCCGTCGAGAAGATCTGCGACTTGCTGGTGGGGATCGTCGTGTTGCGGTCGATCAGCCGGGTCATGACCCCGCCGAGCGTCTCGATGCCCAGCGACAGCGGCGTCACGTCGAGCAGGAGGACATCCTTGACCTCACCGCCCAGAACACCGGCCTGGATCGCGGCGCCGACGGCCACGACCTCGTCCGGGTTGACGCCCTTGTGCGGCTCCTTGCCCCCGAACATCGCCTTGACCGCTTCCACGACCGCCGGCATCCGGGTCTGGCCGCCGACCAGGATCACCTCGTCGACCTCGGACGGCTTGAGGCCCGCGTCCTTGAGCGCCTGCTGGACGGGACCGCGGGTCTTCTCGACCAGGTCCGCCACCAGGTTCTCCAGCTTGGCCCGGGAGAGGGAGACCACCAGGTGCTTGGGGCCGGTCTGGTCGGCCGTGATGTAGGGCAGGTTGATCTCGGTCTGGGCGGTCGAGGAGAGCTCGACCTTGGCCTTCTCGGCCGCCTCCTTCAGGCGCTGCATGGCCTGGGGATCCTTGGAAAGGTCGACCCCCTGGTCCTTCCGGAATTCGCCCAGCAGCCAGTCGATCACCCGCTGGTCGAAGTCGTCGCCGCCCAGGTGGGTGTCGCCGTTGGTCGACTTGACCTCGAAGACGCCCTCGCCCAGCTCCAGGATCGAGATGTCGAACGTGCCGCCGCCCAGGTCGTAGACGGCGATCTTCTCGTCGTGCTTCCTGTCCAGGCCGTAGGCCAGGGCCGACGCCGTCGGCTCGTTGATGATCCGCTTGACGTCGAGGCCGGCGATCCGGCCGGCGTCCTTGGTCGCCTGGCGCTGGGTGTCGTCGAAGTAGGCCGGGACGGTGATGACCGCCTCCGTGACCTTCTCGCCGAGATAGGCCTCGGCGTCCGTCTTGAGCTTCTGGAGGATCATCGCGCTGAGCTCCGGCGGCGTGTAGCTCTTGCCGTCGGCCAGCGCGACCCGGATCCCGTCGCTCTTGGGATCCTTCTCCACCTTGTAGGGCACCAGGTCCCGCGAGTGACGCACCTCCGGGTCGTCCCAGCGACGACCCATGAAGCGCTTGATGGAGTAGACCGTGTTGCCGGGATTGGTCACGGCCTGCCGCTTGGCCAGCTGGCCGACCAGCCGCTCGCCGGTCTTGGTGAAGGCGACGACCGAGGGGACCGTCCGCCCACCCTCCGCCGAGGCGATGACGGTCGGCTCGCCGCCCTCCATCACCGCGACGACGGAGTTCGTCGTCCCGAGGTCGATGCCGATGATCTTGCCCATTCCGTGCGTACCTTTCTCGTTGATCGTCGTTGGCCGTGAGTGTCGTGGTCTCGTCCTGCCGGCGGCTGCCCGGGCTCAGGCCGGGCCCGGGCTGCCGCGCTCCGCCGGACCGTCCGGCCGGCTCGGCCACGGGTCAGGAGCCTCTTCGGCAGCCTCGCCGGGGCCCGCCGAGATCGCCACCATGGCCGGCCGGAGCACGCGGTCCCGGAGACGGTAGCCGCGCCGCACCTCCGCCACCACCTCGCCCTCAGGGCGACCGGTCCCGGGCAGGCTGGCGACGGCTTCGTGCTCGCGCGGGTCGAAGGTGCGGCCGACCACCTCGATCGGCCGCAGGCCCTCGCTCTCCAGCGTCTGGCGGAGCTTGCGGTCGATGGCGACGATGCCCTCGCTCCAGCCCTGGCCGGCCAGCTCCGCCGGCATCGCCTCCAGGGCCAGGTCGAAGTCGTCGGCGAGCGCCAGCAGCTTGCGGAGCAGGCCCTCGCTCGCCAGGCCCAGGTCGCGCTCGCGCTCTTCCGCCGCGCGGCGGCGGAAGTTGGTGAACTCCGCCCGCTCGCGCTGGAGCGCGGCGAGGTACTCATCCGCCTTTGCCCGGGCCTCGTCCCGCTCCCGGGCCAGGGCCCCGTCCCCGGCCGCGGACTTCCCGTCGGCGGGTTTCGCGGCGCGCGAGCCGGCGGCAGTGTCGAGCTGGTCGATGCGCTCCTGGGCGCGGGTTCGGTGAGTCATGGGTCAAGTCTCGTGGCGGGGATGACCGGGGTCCGGTGGTCGGGGGACGCGGCGTCCATGGCGGTTCAGGCGTAGAGGTGATCGACGAGCTCGTTCATGAGCCCGGAGACGAAGCGGACCGTGCCGATGGCGTGGGGGTAGGCCATCCGCGTCGGGCCGAGGACCCCGACGACGCCGACGGCCCGGCCGGCCCGACCGTAGGGAGCCAGGATGAGGCTCACCTCGCTCATCTCCGCCGGCGGGTTCTCGTGGCCGATGAAGACGCGGATGGTGCCGGCCCGGGCGACGCGCTCCACGAGGTCGCCCAGGTAGGCGCGGTTCTCGAGCATGGCGAAGACGCGGCGCAGCTTCTCGCTCTGGGCGAACTCCGGGGCGGCCATGACGTTCAGGAGCCCGTCGCTGAAGAGATCCTCGATGGCCGCCGCGTCGAACTCGCGCATCGTCCGGACGATCCGCTCGCCGACCAGCCGGACCAGCGCCATGCGCTCCCCCGCCCCGGCCTCGGACTCATCGGGGAGGCGCTCGACGGCGCCGCCCTCGGCCGGCATACCGGCCAGGCGCGCCGCGATCTCGGCCGCCGTCCGGTCGCAGGCGAGCTCGTTGAGCTGGGCCGCCGCCCGGCTGAGGAGTTCCTGGTCGGCGGCGGCCGGGAGTCCGATCAGGAGCTGCTTGATCGCCCCCTCGCGGAAGACGAGGATCAGGCTCGCCAGGCGGTCCTGGATGGTGACCAGGTCCATCCGGCGGACCCGGGTGGCCTCCGGCTTGGCCGGCGTGGCCAGGCCTGCGCTGCGGGTCATGGCGGCCAGGGTGCTGGCCGCCAGCCGGAACCAGTGCTCGCTGGCGTACTCGACCTGGCCGAACTGGTGGCGGATCATGCGTTGCTCGACCGCGGTCAGCGGCTCACCCTCGGCCACCGTCTCCACGTAATGGCGGTAGCCCACGTCGGTCGGCACCCGGCCGGCGGACGTGTGGGGGTGGCTCAGATAGCCGAGCGACTCGAGCTCGGCCAGCACGTTGCGGACGGTCGCGCTACTGACCCCCAGGCCATAGCGTTCCACCAGCGCCTGGGAGCCGACGGGCGTGGCCGAGGTGACGTATTCCTCGATGACGGCCCGGAGGATCCCCTGAGCACGCTGGTCCAGCGGGCCGACGCTGCGGCGAGGCCGTCGCGCCATCCTTTGTCGCTCCTTTGTCCCGCGGTTAGCACTCTCACTCGTAGAGTGCTAACGCGACTGGCCCGATGGTAGCAGTCGGGGGCCGGGAGTGTCAACGCGCCGGGCCGGGAGTGTCAACGCGCCGCCGCCTCGCCGAATCGGGCCGAACGGCCGTTGTGAGCGCCGCGGACGGAGCCGATCCTGCCAGTATGACGACGATGACCCGGACACTCCGTGCCCTGCACCCCGCCCGCGCCCTCGAGGTGCCCTACCGTGGAGCCGAGCTCCTGGAGATACCCCTGCTCAACAAGGACCTCGCCTTCACCGAGCAGGAACGCGACGATCTGGAGCTCCGAGGGCTCCTTCCCACGCGCGTGAGGACCATCGAGGAGCAGGTGCGCCTGGAGCTGGAGCACCTCCGGCGCAAGGCGGACGACGTCGAGAAGTACATCGGCCTGGTCGCCCTCCAGGACCGCAACGAGACGCTCTTCTACCGGGTCCTGGTGGACAACCTGGACGAGATGATGCCGATCGTCTACACGCCGACGGTCGGCCGCGCCTGCCAGACGTTCAGCCACATCCTGCGCCGCACGCGCGGCCTGTGGATCACGCCGGCGGACCGCGACCGGATCCCCGACCTGCTCCGCAACGCCCGCCACGACGATGTCCGCCTGATCGTCGCGACCGACAACGAGCGGATCCTGGGCCTCGGCGACCAGGGGGCCGGCGGCATCGGCATCCCGATCGGCAAGCTCGCGCTGTACACGGCCGGGGCCGGTATCTATCCTGCCCAGACGCTGCCGATCTCGCTCGACGTGGGCACCGACAACGAGGACCTGCTCACCGACCCCCTCTACATCGGCTACCGCCAGCCGCGGCTTCGGGGAGTGGAGTACGACGAGTTCATCGAAGCCTTCGTGGACGGCGTCCTGGCGGTCTTCCCGCGGGCCCTCCTCCAGTGGGAGGACTTCAAGCAGCACAACGCCATCCGGCTCCTGGACCGCTACCGCCACCGGATCACCAGCTTCAACGACGACATCCAGGGCACGGGTGGAGTGATCTTGGCCGGTGTCCTGGCCGCCCTGCGGATCCTGGACCAGCCGCTGGAGGCGCAGCGCTTCGTCTTCCTCGGCTCCGGCGCGGCGGGGATCGGCATCGCCCGCACCGTCCGGACGGCGATGCTCCTGGAGGGGGTCCCACCGGACGAGGTCGGGCGCCGCCTGGTCATGCTCGACTCCCACGGCCTCGTCCACGCGGGACGCGCCGCGCTCGATCCGGACAAGCTCGAGTTCGCTCTCGGGCCGGCCGAGATGGCCGCCTACGGCTTCACCGAGGGAGACCGGTTCGATCTCGAGGCGGTCGTGGCCCACGTCCGGCCGACGATGCTCGTCGGCACCAGCGGCGTGCCCGGCGCCTTCAGCGAGGCGGCGCTCCGGGAGATGGCCCGCCACGTGGCGCGTCCCATCGTCTTCCCGCTCTCCAACCCGACGGCCAAGACGGAGGCGCTCCCCGCCGACGTCATCGCCTGGACGGAGGGTCGGGCCATCGTCGCCACCGGGAGTCCTTTCGACCCGGTCGAGTTCGAGGGCCGCCGCCACCTGGTCGGCCAGGCCAACAACGTCTTCGTCTTCCCCGGCGTCGGCCTGGGGGCGATCGTCGGCGAAGCCCACGAGGTGACCGACGTGATGTTCCTGACGGCGGCCAGGACGCTGGCCGAGAGCGTCTCGGCCGAGCGCCTCGCACAGGGAGCCGTCTATCCGGCCGTGTCGGAGCTGCGCGAGGTCACGCGCCGCATCGCCGTGCGGGTGGTCTGCCAGGCCCGCGACTGCGGCGTCGGGCGCGTCTATCACGACGAGGAGATCCAGGCCGCGGTCGAGGCGGCCATGTGGTACCCGGACTACGTCCCCTACCTCCCCGGCTGAGGCATCCGCCGAAGCCGCGCCAGACCGGCCGACAGCGGCACCGGCCGGCGCGCCGGACCTCCCGGCGCACACCCTGTGCCCAGCCAGAGGAGTCGCCCGATGACCGACACCCTTGCCCCCGAGCCGAAGGCCGAGCCGACGATGCCCCGCCTCGGCCAGCCCGCGCCCGAGTTCGAGGCCATCACGACCGACGGCGTGATCCGCCTGGCCGACTACCGCGATCGGTGGCTGATCCTCTTCTCGCATCCGGCCGACTTCACGCCGGTCTGCACGACCGAGTTCATCGCCTTCGCCGAGATCTACCCGGAGCTGCAGCGGCGCGGCGTCGAACTGCTCGGCCTCTCCATCGACTCCGTCTACAGTCACATCGCCTGGCTGCGGAACATCGACGAGAAGATGGGGGTCCACGTCCCGTTCCCGATCATCGCCGACCTGGACAAGAAGGTCGCGACCCTGTACGGGATGATCCAGCCCGCCGAGTCGAAGACCGAGGCCAGCCGCTGCGTCTTCTTCATCGACCCGAAGGGCATCCTGCGGGCCATGATCTACTACCCGCTCACGACCGGACGGAACATGGCGGAGATCCTGCGGGTGGTGGACGCCCTCCAGCTCAACGACGCGGCCAAGGTCGCGACGCCGGCCAACTGGGTCCCTGGCGCGGAGGTGCTCCTGCCCGCCCCGGCGACCGCCGAGATGGCCGAGCTCCGCATGGCCGAGCACCTGCCCGGCACCAGGGACTGGTACCTCACCAGGAAGGCGGCGCCGGTCCCGGAGGCCGAAAAGGTCTGATGCCCTGTCTCAATCCGGACGGTACGCTCAGCCCCACCGCCCGCCGGATCCTCGGCGCGCTCCCCGAAACGGCGTCTCCCGAGGCGGTCTCGGCGGAGGTGCTCGCCCTCGAGACCGGCCTGCCCCTCTTCCGGGTCCGCGCCTCGGTCCGCGAGGCGCTCAACGGCGGGCTGGTCGTGGAGCAGGCGGGCCTGCTGCGGCGGACCGCGCTCGCCGATGACCTGCTCGCCAAGAGCGAGGTCGCCGCCGAGCGCTGACCGCGGCAGGGGGTCCCGCCCCACCGCGACGACGGGCATCGTCGGGCATGCTGCCGCACGCGCGGCGGCCCCGGCGGTTGCCCGCCGGAGCCCGCGGCGGTGCAGACTGTGGCGGAGGGAGGAAGCCGATGTCGCACCTCAAGCTCGGGATCTGCCTGTGGGTTCAGGCCACGGGATGGCCGCCACTGCTGGATGCTGTCCGCCGGGTGGATCGCCTCGGCTACGACGAGCTCTTCAGCTGGGATCACCTCTACGCCATCTACGGCGACCCCTACCAGCCGATCTTCGAGGGCTGGACGACGGTCGCCGCCTGGGCCCAGGCGACGGAGCGGAGCCGGCTGGGACTCTTCGTCGGCGCGAACACCTTCCGCAACCCGGGCATCGTCGCCAAGAGCGCGGCCACGCTGGACCACATCAGTGGCGGCCGGGCCATCCTGGGCCTGGGCGGCGCCTGGTTCGGCCTGGAGCACGAGGCCCACGGGATCGACTTCGGCTCTGGCTTCGGCCAGCGCCTCGACTGGCTGGACGAAGCGGTGGGTGCCGTGCGGGCCCTGCTCGACGGTGTCGAGGTGAGCCACCACGGCGAGCGCTACCACTTCGAGCGGGCGACCCATCATCCGCTGCCCCTGCAGGCCCGCCTGCCGATCCTGATCGGGGGTGGTGGCGAGCGGAAGACGCTCCGCACGGTCGCCCGCCATGCCGACATCTGGAACGTCTTCGGAACCCCCGAGGAGCTGCGCCACAAGGGCGAGGTGCTGGCCGAGCACTGCGTGGCCGTCGGGCGCGACCCGGCCAGCATCGAGCGGACCGTCGGCTGCAAGCTCGTGATCCGCGACTCGGAGGCGGAGGCCCGCCGCGTCTGGGAGGAGCAGCTGACTTACAACCGGACGCCGCTCGACATCGACGAGGACCCCTGGCTGGGCCCGCCGCAGCGGATCGCCGAGATCGCCCGTCGCTACTGGGAGATCGGCTTCCGTCACGTCATCGCCGAGCTGCCGGCGCCCTACGACGTCGAGACGATCGAGCGCCTGATCGGCGAGGTCCGTCCCCTGGTCGAGCAGGGCTGAGGGCGACCCGCTCTCAGGGTCGAGGGCGAAGGTCCGGGCCGGGACGCCGGATCGGCCACGCCCCGCAGCGCTCCCGCCGCGGGCCGGCCGGAGCGGGGTCGGGCGGCGAACGCCGGAGGCTCGCTCAACCCTCGCCCGGAACGCCGGCCAGCGGGTCGAACGGCTCGCTGCGCTCCAGGACGGCATCGGAGCCCAGGCGGTCCCCCGAGGCGGCCAGGCTGGCCGGCCCGAGCAGGGCATCCCAGCCCTCGCCGTCGAGCCGCTCCAGCGTCGCCACGGCGGCGGCCGCGGCGGCGTCTGCGTAGACCAGGGCGGGCCCGGTAAGCCCGAAGCCCCTCGACGCCGCGACCTCCCGGGCCAGATCGACCGCGCCCCGCGTTCCCCACGCGACAGAGGAGAGAGATCCCGCCTCGGCGCGCCGGATGACCATGGCCGTGGCGTCCGAGACGGCCAGGGCACTCGCCAGCAGGTAGGGCCAGCTGGCCGCCGGGCGCGGCTCCAGGGCGGGCTCTTCGAAGACGAGGCCGAGCTCCGGGAAGGCGGCCCGGCGGAGGGCGACGGCGGCCAGGGCCTGGCTCGCCGGATCCCGCTCGTCGCCCAGCCACGCCGGCAGGGCCCCGATGAACAGCCGATCGTCCGGGAGGCCGTCGTGGCGGGCCAGGGCCACGGCCAGGGCCTGGAGGGCCAGGCCCCGGCCCGCCCGCTCCGCGGGGGCGGAGGGAATGCCGCGGGCGAGATCCAGCCCGACGACCAGCGAGCCGGCCCCGAGGACGACGCCGGTCCCCGCGCGGCGGAGCAACCGGCGGGCGAAGGCATGGTCGGCGAGGGCGCGATCGGGGTCGACTCGGCCGTCGACGATCTCGGCGATGGGGTCGGCCTCGACCAGGTCGACCCGCTCGAAGGCCGCGACGACGGCCTGCTCGGGCGCGCTCAGGGCGACGGAGCCGGTCATCAGCCGGACGTAGGCCTCCCGCTCGGCGGCCGCCTCGTCGACCACCTCCCGCAGGGCTGCGAGGCCGCGCTGGCTACCGGCCGGAGCCTCGTCTCGCCGGCGTGCGGGACTGCCCCCCCGGGTTCCCTGCGCGGGGCCCGCAACTGCCCGCGGCCGCCAGAGGGGCGGCTCGATTCCCGCCGCCTGGAGCCGGTCGGCCAGCTCCCGGCCCGCCGGCACGCGGACGCGCACCACGTCCACCCCGGCCGCGGCCAGGTGGCGGGCTTCGGCCCGGCACTGGTCGGCGCCGGGCTCGGCGAGGGTTGCGCCGAGCCAGGGACGGGGCGGATCGCCGAGCATGTCGCGCAGCTCGCGCCCGGCCACCCGGTTGGCATCGACCCGCTCCACGGCCCCGGCGAGCAGGGCGCGGGCCGCCGACTCGCCGGCCGCCCGGCGCGCCGGATCGCGCAGGAGCTCGGCCTCGAGACCGAGGTCCACGGCGCCGGAGGCCACGTCCCGGGCCAGCAGTTGCGGCGGCAGGTCGTACTCGAGCGTCGCCACCGCGAAGGGCAGCAGCAGGCCGACAGCCAGGCGGCGCGGGTCGGGCGCCAGGTAGCGCTCGACGATGGCGGCCGCCAGCGGCTGGCCCCCCTGGTCGAGACCGTCGAGACCAACGAGGCGGAGCAGGGCCCGTTCCTCGCCGACCGTCGTCGAACTTCGGGCCCGCGCGCTCCAGGCGCCGGCCAGGCTGTCGGCCAGGCGCAGCAGCCGATCGAGGCCCTGCGGGCCCGCCGTCGCCCGCGGTGCGGCGCGTCCGCGCGCGGGACCGCTCCCGCGCGTCCCCCCGCCC
>JAJYJO010000097.1 GCA_021789435.1 Chloroflexota bacterium | reverse complement strand
CTCCTCGGCCGGCGCCGCCGCACAGCCGGGCGTCGCGGCCGGGCTTGCGGGCCCCGCTGGCGTGGCCGGCCCACCGGGCACCGGCGCGCCACCGGGCACCGGCGAGCCCGCGGGCAACGGCGGGCCCGGGGCGGCCGGGCTTGCGGGTCCGGACGGGCTCGGAACGGGAGGGCCGGGAAAGGGCGCCCGAACCCCCTCCGAGCGGCCGTCGCCTTGGGACGAGGAGCCGTCCGCCCCGGAACACCGGCCGGGCGGGCCCGGTCGGCTGGCCCGTCTCCGATCGCTGCTCCGGGGACGTGGAGCCGGGCGCTGAGCGCTCCGCGCCGGTCGCGCGGCCGGCCCGCGGAACTCGCTCCGCGCCGGTCGCGGGGATAGCATTGGCCCATGCGCCGGCACCACCAGCCGTCCGATCTCTCCACCGCCGCCCAGGAGTACCTGCTGGCGCTCCGGATCATGGCGGTCGACGGCTCGCGCGTGACCGTCGCCCAGGTCGGGCGGCGCCTGGAGGTCTCGACCCAGGCCGCCAGCGAGATGTTCCGGCGCCTGGTGGCGGACGGGCTGGTGGAGCAGCACCCGGACCGCGAGCTCGTCCTGTCCGGGGCCGGCCGAGCCGCGGCCGATGGCATCTTCCGCCGCCATGCCCTGCTGGAATGGCTGCTGATCTCGGTGGTGGGGCTGGGCTGGGCGGAGGCCGACGAGGAGGCGTCGCGGCTCCAGGCGGCGATCTCGCCGGTGGTGGAGGCCCGTCTCGACGAGATGCTGGGCCACCCCGAGACCTGTCCCCACGGCAACCCGATCGACGCGGAGACGAGCCAGCGGCGGCCGGCCGGCCAGCAGCTGGCCGTCCAGGAGGCCGGAGCGCGAGCGACCATCTACCGGATCACCGAGGAGGCCGAGGACGATGCCGGCCTCCTCTCGTACCTGGAGGCCCGGGCCCTGCTGCCGGGCGCGCCCATCCACGTCCTCGCCCGGTCCGAGTCGCTCGACTCGATCACCCTGGAAGGGCCGCGCGGCCGAGCCACCCTGGGCCTGCGCCCGGCATCCCTGATCCATGTCCTGCCCGGCGTGGCCGATCCTGCCCTCTTCCACCGGGTGTCTCCACCGGCCCCGCGCTGAGGCCCGCCTGGCCGGCGCTCAGACCGCGACGGCGACCGCACGCCGCAGGCGCGGGGGCAGCTTGACCTCCAGGAGCTGGATGAGATCGGCCAGGTCGTCGGCGGTCTCGATCGGGATGAAGAGCCAGGTGCCGTCCGGGTGGCGGGGCGCCGCATCGAGGATGGCGCGGGCTCCTGGACCCAGGGGCAGGGCCTCCGCCTCGGCGGTCTCCAGGTGGCCCAGCACGATCAGGGCCTGGAAGGCGTCGCGGCCGGGCGTCAGGGTCACCAGGGGCCGCCCGGCGCGCCGATAGCGGACGGTCCAACCCTCGCGACCACCCCAGGCGACGGCCGGATGGGCGCCCATCGGTCCGGCCAGCAGCCAGGTCAGCTCGTCCCAGAGCGGTGCGACGAGGCCCGTCGCGCTGCGCAGGACCTCGTCGTCGGGCACCTGCAATCGGTCAGTCAACATCGCGCACATCGGCGACCTCCCTCGGGGACGTATCATCGGCGCGATCCCGACCGCCGGCCAGAGTCCGACGGCCCCTACCGGCCACCGGCAGCGTGGGATGTGCGGGCCTGCCGCGGGTCTGGTCCCGGCCGGCCCGTGCCGGCCACCTACAATCGCGTCATGACCGACATCCGCGTCCGGATCGCCCCGAGCCCGACGGGGCCGCTCCACATCGGGACCGCCCGCACCGCCCTCTTCAACTTCCTCTTCGCGCGCCACGTCGGGGGGACGTTCGTGCTCCGCCTCGAGGACACCGACCGGGCCCGATCGTCGATCGCCTACGAGAAGGAGATCGTGGACGGGCTGCACTGGCTCGGCCTCCGCTGGGACGAGGGTCCCGACATCGCCGGCGGGCCGGACCGCGGAGCGTACGGTCCCTACCGCCAGATGCAGCGCCTTGGGCTCTACAAGGGGGCGGCCCGCCGGCTCCTGGAGGCCGACCTGGCCTACCCGTGCTACTGCACGCCGGCGGAGCTCGATGCCGAGCGCAGGCGCCAGGAGACCGCCCACCTGCAACCGCGCTACAGCGGTCGCTGCGCCCACCTCACGCCGGCCGAGCGGGCGGCCTTCGAGGCCGAGGGCCGGCGGCCGGCCATCCGCTTCCGGATCGAGGCCGGCCCGGTCGCCTTCGACGACCTGATCCGCGGCCGGGTCGAGATCGATGCCGCCAACCTCGGCGGCGACCTGGTGATCGTCCGGGCCGACGGCACGCCGCTCTACCACTTCACGGTGGTCGTCGACGACGCCGCCATGCGGATCAGCCACGTCATCCGGGGCGAGGACCACCTGTCCAACACGCCCAAGCACATCCTCCTCTTCCGGGCCCTCGGCCAGCCGGTGCCCCTCTTCGCCCACCTTCCGCTCATCCTCAATCCCGACCGAACCAAGATGAGCAAGCGCAAGAGCCAGACGGCGATCGGCGACTACATCGCCCAGGGCTTCATCCGCGAGGGCCTCGACAACTACCTGGCCCTGCTCGGCTGGTCGAGCGGCAGCGAGGAGGAGGTTCTCTCGCTCGACGAGCTGGTCGAGCGGTTCGACCTGGCGGCCGTCAACCGCGCCGGCGCCATCTTCGACCGGGAGCGCCTGGAGTGGCTGAACGGCCAGTGGATCCGGCGGCTCGCACCGGACGAGCTCGTGGAGCGCCTGGGGCCGTTCCTGGAGGCCGAGCGGATCGCGGGCCGGATCGATCGAGTGCCGTCCGACGTCGAGCTCCGGGTCCTCATGCCGATCGTCCAGGAGCGCCTGCCCCTGCTGGGGGCGATCGGCGACCTGGTCGGTTTCCTGTTCGTGGACGAGCTGCGCTACGAGCCCGCCCTGCTGGTGCCGAAGCGCTGGGACCGGGCGACGGCACTGGCCGGTCTGGCCGCCGCGCGCGCGGTGATCGCGGACGTGGGCCGGGTCAGCTACGAGGCGGACGAGCTCGAGCCCCCGCTCCGGCGCCTGGCCGGGGAGCGGGGCTGGAAGGCCGGCGACCTGTTCATGGCGATCCGCGTCGCGCTCACCGGGAGGACGGCCACGCCACCGCTCTTCGACACGATGGTTGCCCTCGGCCACGGGCGGACGCTGGCGCGCCTGGACCGCGCGGTCGCGCTCCTGGGGGACGCGGCGTGACGCCCGACGAGGACGGGCGCTGCCGTTCCTTCACCGAGTTCTTCATGCGCCGGCGATCGCCCGGCGGCGGGCCGGGCTGAGCGGGCCGCGCGGATCGTACGCAGCATGGCCGCCCGCAAGATCCTGATCGTGGACGACGAGCCGACTCTCCGCGAGACCCTCGCCGAGGCCCTCGAGGGCGAGGGCTTCCGCGTGGCCACGGCGGCCGACGGGCGCGAGGGCCTGGAGCGCTTCCGGGAGGACCCCCCGGACCTGCTGCTGCTGGACCTGATGCTGCCGGAACTGTCCGGCCTGGAGGTCTGCCGGATCGTGCGCCGCGAGTCGGACGTGCCGATCCTGATGCTGACCGCGAAGTCGTCCGAGATCGACAAGGTGGTCGGCCTGGAGCTGGGCGCCGACGACTACGTCACCAAGCCGTTCAGCCTGCGGGAGCTGCTGGCCCGCATCCGCGCGCTGCTCCGCCGGACCGAGGTCGCCGCGCCCGCGCCCGGCGCCCCGGAGCTGCCGCGACCTGTGCCGCTCGGCCGGGTGGAGCTGGACCTGGCCGGTCACCGGCTGCTGCGGGACGGCCGGGTCCTGCCCGTCAAGCCGAAAGCGTTCGAGCTGCTGGCGTTCCTGGTCCGCAACCCCGGCCAGGTCTTCACCCGCGAGCAGCTGCTGGAGCGGGTCTGGGGCTACGACTACGCCGGCGAGTCGCGGACGGTGGACGTCCATGTCCACTGGCTGCGAACGGAGATCGAGGAGCACCCGTCCTCGCCGCGCCTGATCCAGACGGTGCGCGGGGTGGGCTACGTCCTTCGCCGGGACGAAGCCGCGGCTGCGCCGGGGCGCTGACCGCGACGCGGCAGGGCCGGCGGGCCGGGGCCGGCGGGCCGGGGGTCCGCCGGCGGCGCGCCGGGCTCGAGAGGGCGGGCCGTCGCCTCAGCCGACGACCGCGTGGAGCGCGGTGTAGACGATCGCCGCGAATACCCCGGCCGCCGGGATCGTCAGGATCCAGGCGACGACGATGTTGCCGGCCACGCCCCAGCGCACGGCGCTGAAGCGGTCGCTGGACCCGACGCCCATGATGGCCGCCGAGATCACGTGGGTCGTCGAGACGGGCATCCCCAAGTGTGACGCCCCGAGGATGATCGTGGCGGCCGTCGTCTCGGCGGCGAAGCCGTGGACCGGATCGAGCTTGACGACCCGCTGACCCATCGTCCGCATGATCCGCCAGCCGCCGGCCGCGGTCCCCAGCGACATGGCGGTGGCCGCCAGGAGGATGACCCAGATCGGGACGTGGAGGTCCTTCTGCAGCCCGGCGTTGAAGAGGGCCAGGGTCATGATGCCCATCGTCTTCTGGGCGTCGTTGGACCCGTGGCTGAGGGCCATGTAGGCGGCCGAGATCACCTGGAGACGCCGGAAGCGGTCGTTGAGCAGCCTGGGGTTCGCCCGTACGAAGAGGTTCAGCAGGGCGACCATCGCGGCGAGCCCGATGAGCAGACCCAGGATCGGCGAGGTGACCAGCGGCACGATCACCTTGTCCAGGAAGTTCTGCCACTGGATGGAGCCGATCCCCGCCGCCGCCCAGGCCGAGCCCATCAGGCCGCCGATCAAGGCGTGGCTGCTGGAGCTGGGGATCGCGGCGAGCCAGGTGGTGAGGTTCCAGGCGATCGCCCCGATGAGCGCCGCGACCAGGGCCAGGGCGTTGGTGTCGGCGACGTGGACGATGCCGGACCCGATCGTGCCAGCGACGGCCGTGCCGAAGAGGAGGGCGCCCAGGAAGTTGGCGGTCGCCGAGAGCAGGATCGCGTACTCGGGCTTGAGGGCCCGGGTGGAGACCGACGTCGCGATCGCGTTGGCCGTGTCGTGGAAGCCGTTGATGTAGTCGAAGAGGAAAGCCAACCCGAAGATGACGACGAGGGTGAGCGTGACGCCCTCAGGCACGGCAGCTGGCTCCCGGGCGGCGGCGGGGCGGGCGGGTCACGTCAGGACAGGCTAGCAGGTTCGGCGAGGTGGAGAGGGTCCGCCGCTTCGTGAGCCATGCGGGATGCCGTCCGGGGGCCTGACGGCACCGCCGAGACAGATCGCGGGATATCCCTTCTTCTTCTGGCCCGGCGCCGGCTCTACCGTCGGCCCGATGGCCGGACGCTCGGATGGGTGGCGCTGGGACCGGCTCCGGGGCACGGCACGATGAGCCCGCCGCTGGAAGGCTGGTTTCGTGGCCGAGTGCTCCTGGGCCGGCGTGACCGAGGAGGATCTGCACGAGCTCGCCGAACGCGCCGGCACGTGGGCTGCCGAGCTGGCGCGCAGCGGCGAGAGCGTTCGCTACGTCGGCTCGATCCTGATGCCCGGCGACGAGGTCGCTGTTCGAGGGCTCGGCGGATGCCGTGCACCGTGCGGCCGAGCGGGCCCGGATCCCCCACGAACGGCTGGTCCAAGGCGTCCGCCCGGGACTCGACCGATGGTGATGGCTCGGGGACTCCGGGGGAGGGTCAGCCAGGCCGTCGTCCGGCGGCCGTCGGCACTCGCCGGTGGCCGAAGACCAACCAGCATGGTGCACCAAGAAGGAGAGCCGTCATGCCCGCAGGTTCGCGAGTGAGCGCGTCACGCTCAGCAGTCAGTCTCATCGCTTTGCTGGGGGTCGTGGTGCTGGCCGGTTGCAGCGCGGCGACGACCACGCCCAGTCCCGCGACGGTCGCGTCGCAACCCGCCGCCGCAGGCTCGTCGGCCCCGGTGGCCACGCCCATGCCCACGCCCACGCCGCCGCCTCCGTCGTCACCCCCGGCCACGAGCGAGCCGACGGGCGTGGCGACCTCCCTCGATCCGTGCCAGCTGGTCACGAGCCAGGAGGCGTCCCAGCTCGCCGGCGCCACGTTCGGCGCGGGCCAGGAGAGCACGACCTCGGGCAACGGCAAGATCTGCACCTACGGTTCCCAGACCCTGAACGTCTTCAACGTGGTCGTGGGCCAGGCACCGGATGTCGCCACCGCCCAAGCGGAGAAGGCACAGGCGCAGGCGGAGTTCCAGGCGCAGGCCCAGAAGGTTGCCGCCGCCGGACTCAAGGTGACCGAGTTGCCGAGCTTCGCCGACGGCGCCGTGGTCATGTCGGGCAGCTTCACGATCGAAGGCAAGACGATCAGCGCCAGCTCCATCTACGCCCTCAAGGGGGCGGTCTTCTTCGGCTTCAGCGACCTCGTCTTCGGCCGGTCGGCGCCGAGCAGCGCGGCGCTCCAGGCCCAGGCCCAGACCGTTCTCGGTCGCCTGCCGTAGCCGGCGGATCTTCCTGCGCCGAGGGGCGCTCCGAGGCGCGCTCCGAGGCGGCGCCACAAAGGGGCGAAAGGTTCGGTGGACGCGGCCCGCCCACGGCCGTCCCCGGCGGCCCGCGCCCCCGTCCGCTATCGGGCACCCCCGCCGCCCGGGCGCCCGATAGACTTCGCCCATGCGACTCAGCAAGCTCTTCTTCCAGACCCTCCGTGACGATCCGGCCGAGGCAGAGATGCCCTCCCACCGCCTCCTGCTGCGCGCCGGCTACGTCCGCCAGCTCGGTTCCGGGATCTACTCGCTGCTGCCGCTCGGCTGGCGGGTGACGCAGCGGGTCGAGCAGATCGTGCGCGAGGAGATGGACGGCATCGGCGGCCAGGAGGTCCTGATGCCCGTCGTCCACCCCGCCGACCTCTGGCGGGAGAGCGGGCGCTACGACTCGGTCGGCCCGGAGATGGCGCGCTTCAAGGACCGCGGCGGGCGCGACATGGTCCTGGCCATGACCCACGAGGAGGTGGTGGCCGACCTGCTGCGGGAGGTGATCCACTCCTACCGCCAGCTGCCGGTCATGATCTACCACTTCCAGACCAAGTTCCGCGACGAACCCCGGTCGCGCGGCGGCCTGATCCGCGTCCGCGAGTTCACGATGAAGGATTCCTACTCCTGCGACCGGGACGCCGCCGGCCTGAACCGCAGCTACCAGGACCACTACGCGGCCTACAGCCGGATCTTCGATCGGCTCGGCCTGCGGACGGTCGCGGTCGCCTCCGACGTGGGGATGATGGGCGGCTCCCAGGCCCACGAGTTCATGGTCCTCAACCCGGCCGGCGAGGACGTCCTGGTCCTCTGCGAGGCGTGCGGCTACTCGGCCAACCGCCAGGTGGCGCCGGTCGCGGTGGCGGCCCCGCCGGCCGAGGCGCTGCTGCCGGTCGAGGAGGTCGCCACGCCGCACGCGGCCACGATCGCGGACCTGGCGGCCCTCCTCGGCGTCCCGGAGTCCCGGACGGCGAAGGCCACCTTCTTCGTCGCCGACGACGGCCGCCTGGTGACGGCGATCGTGCGGGGCGACTTCGAGGTCAACGAGACCAAGCTCGCCAACGCCCTCCAGGCGCGCGACCTGCGGCCGGCCCACGCGGAGGAGATCACCGACGCCGGCATGGTTCCCGGCTACGCCTCGCCGATCGGCGCGCACGGCACGGTGGTGGTGGTGGACCGCCTGGCGGCCGGCTCGCCGAACCTGGTGGCGGGGGCCAACAGGGAGGGCTTCCACCTGCGCAACGTCAACGCCGGCCGGGACTTCAGACCCGACCTCGTGACGGAGATCGCCTCGGTCCGCGCGGGGGACCCCTGCCCGCGGTGTGGCGCCCCGGTCGAGCTGCGCAACGGCATCGAGGTCGGCAACATCTTCAAGCTCGGCACCCGCTACACGGAGGCCCTCGGGGCGACCTACCTGGGGGAGGACGGCGAGCGCCATCCGATCGTCATGGGCTCCTACGGGATCGGCCTGGGGCGGGCCGTGGCCTGCATCGTGGAGGAGCATCACGACGAGAAGGGGATCGCCTGGCCGCCGCAGGTGGCCCCGTATCCGGCCCACCTGGTTGCGCTGGGGGCCGCCCGGGAGCCGCGCGTCGCCGAGACGGCCGAGCGGCTCTACGCGGCGGCCTGCGCCGCCGGTCGCGAGCCCCTCTACGACGACCGGGACGAATCGCCGGGGGTCAAGCTGACGGACGCCGAGCTGCTGGGCATGCCCCTGATCGTCACGATCAGCCCGCGCTCGCTGGCCGCCGGCGGGGCCGAGGTCACCGATCGCGCCAGCGGCGCGCGCTCCGTGCGGCCCCTCGACGAGGTCGAGGCGCTCCTTGCGGACCGAGCGGCGGGCGGAGCCTGAAACCTGCGTTCAGGGGCGATCGATCCGGGCCGCCGGGGCGCTGCGGCCGCCGCCGGTATCGGCCCGCAGGATCGAGATGATCGCCTCGGCTGGCTGAGTCGTTCGCCGGCCGACGAGCCGGGCGATCCGCTCGGGGTCGCCCGCCAGGCGGCTGAGCTGCCGGCGATCCAGCATGGGCCGGACGCTCAGGGCCCGGCGGACGGAGGGAGCGGCGAGGGTGGGGGGCTGGCATGCACGGCGGCGACTCCCGGTCTCGGGCGGCACGCCAGGCGGGCGCGCCATCGTTCCCGGAGTCTAGCCGGCCGCGATTAGCCGTCGATCAGCCGCGCGTTTCCGCCGGGTCAACGCTCCCGCATCGCGTCTCCCCGGCGGAAGGTCACCTGCCAGTCGCCGTTCGGGAGCCGCGCGCTGCCGTGGGTGAAGCCCAGGGCGGCCAGCCGTTCGTAGAGGGGGAACGGCTCGAAGCTGTTCACGATCACGAGGTCCTGGCCGGGACCGGCGCTGCCGGCTGCGGCCATGATCTCGTCGTAGGGATCGCCGCCGGCCGCGATCGTGGGCCGCACGTCGAGCACGACGGGCCGGAGGGTCCCCGGGGTCATTCGTGGTCTCCCGCTGCGGTGAGGGTTTGCCGCCAACTATAGGTTCCGGCGGCGTGTTGGTCGCGGTCGGGCCCGGCGCCCGGCCGGCCGGGACGGCGGGCAGGTCAGGCTGTTCATCGGCGGCTGTCGGCGGCGACCGCCAGCCGGGCCGTTCGGCTCTTGCGCATGGTCGCGTTGTGCTCGACGTTGCGGTCAAGCGCCAGCGGCCCGGTCAACTTGACGAGTCCCTATTTGCGGCGCCAATGGGGAGGGGTGGAGGCCATGACGTCGAAATGCTCGTTCGTCTGTGCCGTTCTGCTCGCATTCATGGTCGGGGCTGCGCTCGTGGCTCCCGTCGGGGCCGCCGGCCCGCAGGGGTCGACGCCGACGATCGACCCCGGGCCGTCGCAGCCGCAGCCCGAGCCGAGTGGCGGGGCGCCCGCCGTCACGCCGCTGGTCGGCTCCGCGCAACGGGGTGCTCCGGCGCCGGCTCAGCTCGGGCTCACCGCCGCCCAGGTCCAGGCCAAGGAGGACACCTTCGCCGCGTGGCTGGCCCAGCGGGCCAGCGGGGTGTCTCCGATGGTCGGCAGTTCGGGCAGCCTCCCGGGCTGGGTGCAGTGGCACCAGAAGACGAACTACTGGTGTCTCGTGGCCACCCTCGACAGCATCGCCCATTACCGCTGGGGCGACCACTACGTCACCCCGAGCGTCTACTCCTGACAGTACTACCTATACGCCAGCGGGAACGGGAACGTCGGCATCGGCACCAACGACCCGGCGGGCTTCGCCTGGATGAACGGCCAGATCAAGGCGCAGGAGCCATCGAACACGTTCTACTACGCTTACGTCAAGGACACGTCGGCATGAGCAATTGTCAAGAGTTGTGGATGAGCCCGGGTCAGGCGGCGGCGGACTCTTCGGTGATCGCCTGCTCTTCCTGGGACAGCGGCGCGCTCCTCTCCTGTAGGTGACCATCGATGAACCTGGCGCCC
>JAJYJO010000096.1 GCA_021789435.1 Chloroflexota bacterium | reverse complement strand
GGAGAGGCGGCGGGACGGAGCCCGGCCGCCGGCAGGGAGGGCGGGTTGGCCCGCGACGCGGAGGCCGACGCCGACGCCCGGCGCTGGCGACCCGGCCGCGGCGCCACGCGGAAGCGGGGCAATCCCCGCCGCGGCCACGGCCCCGGCGCTCCGCCCGGTCACGGCCCCGGCCAACGCCCCGGGCCCTCCTGACCGCGGCGCGGAGCGCGGCGGTCGGGCCGTCGCGACCGCCCGGCGCCAGGCCGTCGCGACCCCCCGGCGCACGGCCGTTGCGACCTCCGGGCCCGGGCCGTCTCGCCCGGCCCCGTTCCGGGCGCCTGCGGGCCGAGCGGCTACAATCCGCCGCGTGAACGCGCTCGGCAGCCAGATCGCCAACCTCTGGGGCCAGCTCCTCGACCTGCTCTCGAAGATCGTGAACCCGGACTGGGGGGCGCTGGTCAACCTGCTGCCGGTCTTCCTGGTCGGCCCCGTGATCCTGGGCCTGCTTGCCCTCGCCGGCGGCTGGGTTGTCTACACGGTGCGCCGGCCGCGAGCCCGCGTCCGGGTTGCGGAGGGCCCGCGCCCGGCCCTGCTCGACGAGGCTGGAGCCGCCCTCTTCCCCGACGGCGAGCCGTTCTGCCCCCGGGACGCTCTCGTCTATCCGCCGGGCGCCGCCCGGTGCGATGCCTGCCACGAGGAGCTGGCGGTCCGCTGCCCGATGTGCGGCCTCGAGCGCCCCTCCTCCATCGTGACCTGCGGCAACTGCGGCCTTGTGCTCCGGGTGGAGCCGCGAGTCCGCCTGCTCCAGCCGACCGGCCCGCCTCCAGGAGGCGCCGCCGCAGCGTAGTCCCGCGTCGCCTCCGGGCCCGCGTCCCCCTCCCGCCCGAACGAAGTGAGGCATTGAACCGATGGCCACCGGCTCCTACTACCTGTACGTCGCGGCCGGACTCCTGCTCCTCTTCTCCTTCGTCGGCCACGTCATCCACACGGTCCTGCTGGCGAACGGCCGCCGCCTGGCCGCCGTGCTGGCCCCGGGCCGTCAGCCCGCGTTCGCCGGCGTCGTCACGGGGAGCTTCGTGGAGAGCCGGGCCGGCCTGGGAAGCGGCGGCGCCGGAGAGGGCGACCGGAGCGTGGCCGGCCCCTTCGCGATCGCCTTCGCCTGGTCGGCCTGGGGGACGCTCGGCGTGTCGCTCCTGCTGCGGGCCATCGTGGTCGGCCGCGGGCCCTGGGGCAACATGTACGAGTTCGTCGTCGCATTCGTCTTCGGGATCCTGCTCGGTTACCTCTACCTGCAGCGGCGATACCCGGCGATGCGCTCGCTGGGCCTGATCCCGACCGGCATCGCCCTGGCCCTCTTCCTCTACTCGACCTTCCTCCCGTCGGCGGTCGAGCAGCTGGTGCCGGCCCTCCAGAACCCGCCGCTGCTCACGATCCACGTCGGCATGGCGATGATCTCGTACGGCATCTTCGCGACCTCCTTCGCGGCCGGCGTGGGCTACCTGCTCCAGGGGCCGGAGGACCGGTACGCCTGGCTGCCGTCGCACAAGGTGCTCGACGCGGTGGCCTACCGGGCGGTGATCATCGGCTTCCCGATCTTCGCCACGATGATCATCCTGGGCAGCTACTGGGGCTCGATCGCCTGGAGCGCCTGGTGGAGCTGGGACCCCAAGGAGACGGCCGCACTCGTGACGTGGCTGATCTACGCGGTCTACCTCCACGCCCGCAACCAGCGCGGCTGGGCCGGCCGGCCGGCCGCGCTCATCCTGGTCGTCGGCTTCGCGATGATCCTGGTGACGCTCTCGGGCAATCTCTGGTTCTCCGGGCTGCACGCCTACAGCGGCCTGACGAACTGACGGTCGGAGAGCCCGGGCGGCGCCACCGGCACATCCCCGGCGCTCCCGGCCTATCCCCGGCGCTCCCGACATCCCCGGCGCTCCCGGCGCTTCGCCGGGCCGGCGACCGACCTACCTCCCGCCCTCCGGATCGACCGGCCGCAGGGCATAGACCCGAGCCACCTTGAGATCGAGGTCCTCGAGCTCGGTCGTCGTCCGGACCTCGTAGGTCGCCAGCTCCACGAGCGCGCCGGCCGGCAGGTAGCGGCGGCCCGGGTCGCCGACCAGGACGTCGAGGCCGCCAGCGCGCGCCCGCTGCAGCCAGGGCAGGACGCGCTCGGCGAGGCCGGCTTCGTACCAGCAGTCGCCGGCCAGGATGAGGTCGGCGTCGGGGGCCTCCTCTTCCAGAAGATCGCCCTGCACGACCGCCACCCGGCAGCGGTTGGCGCGCGCGTTGAGCTCGATCGCCGCGACCGCGAAGGGGTCGATGTCGGCGGAGGTCGCGGCCGACGCGCCCGCCCGCAGGGCGGCCAGGGCGCAGAGCCCGGAGCCGGACGCCAGGTCGAAGACGCGCCGCCCGGCCGCCGCCTCGGGATGCTCGCGCAGGTAGCGTGCGATCGCCAGCCCCCCGCCCCAGGCGAAGGCCCAGTACGGCAGCGCGGTGTCCGGGTCGCCCGTCTCCAGCTGGACGGCCCGCCACAGCGGCAGCACCGCGTCCGCCAGGTGGAGCCGGATCTCCTCGAGGCCGGGGACGGGCCGGAGGCGGGTGTGACGCGCGACGAAGGCGCGGGGCGAGGCGGCCATCCCGCGGACTCTACGCCACGGGGCGAGGGGGGACTCGCGGGCACGGGACGAGGCGGGGCCGGGGCCTGGACCGCCGTCATCTGACGCCGCGCCTTGACGCCGCGGCCGCTCCTGGGCCATAATAGAACGTGTGTTCGAGTAGCGTCGGTCCGCGAACCGCCGGGAACCCCGAACCGGGTCTTGCCGGCGGCCGTCGAGCGGGCTCGCCCGGGCGCCCCAAGACGACTGTCCACGACGCTTCCACAGGCTGTCCACCGGCCGTCCACGCCGCCGCGTGCGCGTCTCCACTGTTCGCCCCGAGGACAAGATGTTGCGGTGGATGACCACCACCGACCACAAGATGTTGTGGTTTCGGGCTTGACGCCGCCATTTGCCGGTTGTACGCTCCGCGGGTCGCTCGGGTGCGCCGAAACGTCGAGGCAGACGGTCCGCAACGGCCATTCCACGGCCGCGGAACCCGCCCTTCGCGATCGGCGCGGCGAGGCCGCCCGGGAACCGCCCGGCAGCTATCCGGGACCCCCGAGGCGAGGCAGGGAGAGCCGCCGTTCGGCCGATGGCAAGGCCGGCGGACGGACCACGGAGGTGGACGCAGCGACCGTCGCGTGAGGTGGCAGAGACCCGCCGACCTCGCCGCAGCGCTGTCCAGGGAGGACCCGGAGACCCGACTCCGGCCGCCTGCCGCCCGGCAGACGGAAAGAACCACGAGAGGTGCAGGATGGCCCGAGCCGCAGGTGACCCCGTCCCGGTCATGGAGGGCGGCCCGACCCCGGAGGAGCCCGGAGTGAAGAAGACGAGGACCGGAGCCACCGTGACCGAGCAGGCGGGGAGCCCGGCCGGGGAGCCGGCGGCCGCCACCGCCGCCTCCACCGCGGCGGCCACCGCCGCGACGGCCGCGGCCGCGGCAATCCAGCCGGACGGCCGCGTCACCGGCCTCGGCGCCAAGGGCCTCACCTTCGAGCGGCGCTGGACCCGGCCGGGCGTGCACCCCTACGACGAGATCACCTGGGAGTTGCGGACCGCGGCCATCGCCAGCGAGAGCGGCAAGCTCGTCTTCGAGCAGAAGGACGTGGAGGTCCCCGCCTTCTGGAGCCAGCTCGCGACCAACGTGGTCGTCAGCAAGTACTTCCGCGGCCACGTCGGCACGCCGGAGCGGGAGCACAGCGTCCGGCAGCTGATCGACCGCGTCGTCAGCACGATCGCCGCCTGGGCGGAGACCCAGCACTACTTCGCGACGGACGAGGACCTGCGCACCTTCCAGGCCGAGCTGACCCACCTGCTCGTCCACCAGAAGATGGCCTTCAACTCGCCGGTCTGGTTCAACGTCGGCATCGAAGCCCACCCCCAGTGCTCGGCCTGCTTCATCAACTCGGTCCAGGACAACATGGGCTCGATCATGGACCTGGCCAAGACGGAGGCGATGCTCTTCAAGTTCGGCTCCGGCGCCGGCTCCAACCTGAGCCCCATCCGGAGCTCGCGTGAGCGGATGTCGGGCGGCGGCATGGCCAGCGGCCCGGTCAGCTTCATGAAGGGCTACGACGCGTTCGCCGGCGTGATCAAGTGCCTGGCCCCCGACACCTACATCGTCACGGCCGATGGCCTGCTGCGGATCGACGAGGCGATCGACACGGCCGGCCCGGACGGATTCGAAGCCAACGACAGCGTGACCCTCAACACCCCGGTCGGCCCGCGTGCGATCTCGCAGGTCTACCGCTCACCGGCCGCGCCCGTTCGGCGGGCACGGCTCCGGACGGGCCTCAGCCTGACGGGAACCCTCGAGCACCCGGTGCTCACCCTGTCGAAGGACTTCCGCCTCGAATGGACGAGGCTCGCCGATCTGAAGCCCGGTGCCCGGGTGGCCGTGGAACGGACGCGTGAGCTGTGGCCGGACCGCGCGCCGTCGCTCGCGGCCATCCAGCCGCCCACGCGCCAGCGGAAGCGCACCCTCGGCTATCCGGCGGAGATGACGCCGGAGCTGGCTCGGCTGCTCGGCTACCTGGTGGCCGAGGGATCCATCGAGGCCGACCGCTTCCGCTTCTCCTCGGCGGATCCGGAGATCATGGCGGACTACCTCCGCTGCGTCGCGTCCGTCTTCGGGATGGACTGCAGCGGGCAGGTTCGCGAGCGGATCAACGCCCGGACGGGCGTCGCGACCCAGACGATCGCCCTCAGCTGGACCGGCGCGCTCCAGTTCTTCGCCCACTGCGGATTGCCCGCCGGTCGCTCCGCCGACAAGGTCGTGCCGAGCGTCATCCGTCGGTCGCCGCGCTCGCTCGTGCTCGAGTTCCTGGCCGCCTACTTCGAGGGCGACGCTCACTTCGGGCATGGCCGCGTCGACTTCGCCACGGCATCGGATCGACTGCTGCAGGAGATCCAGCTCCTGGCCCTCAATCTCGGTGCGGTCGGCCGGCGCCACGAAACCAACGGCTACCTCCACCTGACCTTCCTGGGCGCCGATGCAGCCCGGCTCGCGCGGCTGGTTCGGCCGTACCTGGTCACCCCACGCAAGCGGGAGGCGGCGGGGGTGATCGCCACCGACGCCGAGGCAGCCCGCAACCCCAACCTGGACGTGATCCCCGGCCTGGTCCCGGCGCTGCGCGCCTTCGCGTTCGCCGGCAACGGCTGGTTCCGGGCCGAATCGGGCGAGACCGTGCGGTCGGGCTTCGGCATCTTCAACCGCGCCGGCGACAACGTCTCCTACGCCCGCGCACAGGGGATCGCGGACCTGGTCCCGAAGATCTCGAGGCTGTCCCCGACGCTGGCGCGGACGGTCGGCACCGTGCTCGACGACCAGTACCTCTGGGACGAGGTCGTCTCGGTCACGGAGGCGGGCGAGGCGAAGACCTACGACTTCACCGTTCCCGACGTCCATGCGTTCGTCGCCAACGGGATCGTCTCGCACAACTCCGGCGGCAAGACCCGCCGGGCGGCCAAGATGGTGATCCTCGACGTGGGCCACCCGGACATCGAGGACTTCATCGCCTGCAAGCTGAACGAGGAGAAGAAGGCCTGGGCCCTGATCGAGGAGGGCTACGACCCCTCCTTCACCGGCGAGGCCTACGGCAGCGTCTTCTTCCAGAACGCCAACCACTCCGTCCGCGTGACGGACGAGTTCATGGAGGCTGTCGTCGACGACGGCGAGTGGACGACCCACGCCGTCACCACCGGCGAGCCGATGGGCACCTACCGGGCCCGCCAGCTCTTCCGCCAGATGGCCGACGCGGCCTGGGTCTGCGGCGACCCGGGGATCCAGTACGACACCACGATCAACGACTGGAATCCTGTCTCGAACAGCGCCCGTCAATATGCAACTAACCCTTGCTCCGAGTTCTCGTTCATAAATGATACGAGCTGCAACCTGGCCTCCGTCAACTTGATGACGTTCGTCCGCGACGACGGCGAGTTCGACGTCGAGGCCTACCGCTACGCCTGCCGCCTGACGATCACGGCCCAGGAGATCATTGTCGACAACGCCGGCTACCCGACGCCGCGGATCGAGGAGAACTCGCACCGCTTCCGGCCGCTCGGCCTCGGCTATGCCAATCTCGGCGCCCTGCTGATGAGCCGCGGCCTGGCCTACGACTCCGAGGGCGGGCGCGCCTTCGCCGCCGCCCTGACCTCGGTCATGGCCGCCGAGGCCTATCGGCAGTCGGCCGTGATCGCCCGTGACCACGGCGGCCCGTTCGTCGAGTACCCCAGGAACGAGGGGCCGTTCCTGCGGGTGATCGAGAAGCATCGCGCCGAGGCGCGCAAGATCCCGACTCGGACCCTGCCGCCCGATCTCGCCCACGCTGCCCAGACGCTCTGGGACGAGACGCTCGATCTCGGCCGCCGGCACGGCTACCGGAACGCCCAGACCACCCTGCTCGCGCCGACCGGCACCATCGCCTTCATGATGGACTGCGACACGACCGGCATCGAGCCGGACATCGCCCTCATCAAGTACAAGAAGCTCGTCGGCGAGGGCTTCCTCAAGATCGTCAACAACACCGTCCCGATCGCCCTGCGCCGGCTCGGCTACACCCCGGCGGAGGTCGACGGGATCGTCCGCTACATCGACGAGCGAGAGACGATCGAGGGCGCGCCCGCCCTCAAGCCGGAGCACCTGCCCGTCTTCGACTGCGCCTTCAAGCCGGTCAACGGCGAGCGGTCCATCCACTACATGGGCCACGTCCGGATGATGGCGGCCGTCCAGCCGTTCCTCTCCGGGGCGATCAGCAAGACCGTCAACATGCCGGAGGCCGCGACCCCCGAGGAGATCGAGCAGGTCTACCTGGAGGGCTGGCGCCGGGGCCTCAAGGCGATCGCGATCTACCGCGACAACTCCAAGCGCAGTCAGCCGCTCTCGACCGGCAAGAAGGCCGCGAAGGAGGAGGTGAAGGCGGCGCCGGTGGCTGCCTCGGCACCGGAGCCGAAGCCCTATCGGCGCCGCCTCCCTGCCGAGCGCCAGGCCGTCACCCACAAGTTCGACATCGCCGGCCACGAGGGCTACATCACGGTGGGCCTCTACCCGGACGGCCAGCCCGGCGAGATCTTCGTCCGGATGGCCAAGGAAGGCTCCACCGTCGCCGGACTGATGGACTCGTTCGCGATCTCCGTCAGCCTGGCCCTGCAGTACGGCGTGCCGCTGCACGACCTGGTCAACAAGTTCGCCCACGTCCGGTTCGAGCCGTCCGGCTTCACCGGCAACCAGGAGATCCCGATCGCCAAGTCGATCGTGGACTACATCTTCCGCTGGCTCGGCTCGCGTTTCCTGCCGCCGGAGGAACGGGCCACGCTGGGCCTGATCGACCGGGCGTCGCTGACCGAGCAGTCCACCTTGGGCGCCGCCACGATCGGGGCCGCCCCGGGCGACGGCGACGAGGGCTGGACGGAGAAGGCGACGGAGGCGGCCGAAGGCCGGACCGCCTCGGGCGGCGGTCCCTCGGCGGAGGCGGGCCCGGGCGGGCCGGCTTCCGGCGGGGCCGGCTCCGGCGGGCCGGCCACCGGCGAGGCGGGCTCCGGCGAGGCCGGCTCCGGCCCCGCCGCTCGATCGTCCGGTGGCGGCACCGGAAGCGGCTCCGCCCCGGCGGGCCCGTCGGGCTCGGCCCCCGGGGGACCGGCCGCGACGGCGGTCGGGGACGCCTCCCGCTCCCTCGGCGCGCCGCCGGCCAACGGCAACGGCCACGCCAACGGCAACGGGGCCTCCAGGGGAGCCGCGAAGGCGGCGATCGGCCCGCTCGGCGGCTTCGGCCGCGACAAGGCCACCTTCGCCATCCAGGAGGACGCGCCCAGCTGCGCCGACTGCGGCTCGATCATGGTCCGCAACGGCAGCTGCTACAAGTGCCTCAACTGCGGGTCCACCTCCGGCTGCAGCTGAGGCAGTCGGGCCGGCCCCGTGGAGGCGATCGGCCGACCGATCGGCCCAGCCTCGAAGGGGTGCACCCGAGGCCGCCGGCCCGTCCGGCGGCCTCGCGGTTATGGTCACGCGCGCCGCCCGCCCGCCCCGCCAGCTGCCCGCTCCAGTGGGCATGAATCACCGGATACCGTCGAACTGCCCATTCTGGTGGGCAGGAGCGACGGGAATTGGCTCGGGCTACCCCTGCCAGGGAGCGTTTCCGGTCGAAGGTGCCCAACCTGGTAGGCAGTCGACCGCTGACCCGTCGATCATGACCAGCAGAGTGGGCGTCCGGCGCCCGGCGGGCCCAGCCGGGCATTGGCCGACGCGCCCGGCTATCCACGGGCCGACTTGGCGGCCGCCCCACCCACAGCGCACCGATCGCTCAGGTCGGGAGCAGGACCGCCAGTCCCTCGCGCTGGGCCGCGCCGGCCAGTCGCGCGTCGAAGGTGACGAACCCCAGGGTCCACGGGTCGCCGGCCGCCGCCACCAGGGCCGCGGCGAGCTGCAGCGCGTCCGCGGACCGCAACGGATGGACTCGCAGGAGGCGCACGGCGGTCTGGCGGACGGCTGCCACCGGTTGGACCTCCTGCCACGAGCGCACGAGCGCGTCGAGCCGGGCGAGCGCCTCCACGACGCCTTCGGCGGCCAGCACCCCTTCCCGCTCCAGCCGGACGACGGCCGACACGCACTCGATCGGGCTGCCCCACCAGGCGAGCAGGTCCGGATCGCGCGCGTACTCGGCCCGCACCCGGGCGCTGGCATCCTCCTCGACCAGCAGCGGCACCAGGGCCGAGCTGTCCCAGAACCTCACCGGCCGGACCGCCGCTCGTCGAGGAGGGCGGCGACCGCGCTGGCCCCCGCTGGCAACCGTGGCCCTGCTGCGCCGACGAGGTCCAGGGGCGGCGCGCCCCTTCCGGCGCGGACCACTCCCGCCCGCTCCAGCCGCCGGATCCGCCCCGACGGATCGTCCTGCGGAGCGGCGGGCTCGAGCCGGGCCACCGGGACTCCCCGGTCCAGGATCAGGACGCTATCGCCGCTCTTGACCAGATCGATGAGGGCGCTGAGCCGATTCTTGGCCTCGGTGATCGTGGCCGTCTTCATCGGGCTATTCTAGCCAGATCTGGCAATCCTCTCTGGCGGCCGGCTCTGGCGGCCGACCGAGACTGGCGACGGCAGGCCGCCTGTCGGCGCGGGCGACTCGTCAACGCGCCTCCGGGTCGTGGTGTCCCCGGTTCGGCCCCGATCAGGATCGCTCGGACCCGTACGACTCGAGCAGCTCGCGAACGACCCTGCTGATGGTCTTCCCCTCGTCCGCTGCGCGGTCCGACACCCGGCGGTAGACGTCCTCTGGCAGCCGCACGGAGACTCGTGGCGACTGCTCGCCTGGACCGGTCAGCGACGGCCTTCCGCGGCGCGGCTTCCACTTCGCCAGGTCGAAGCCGTCCTCGGCCTGGCTCGCCAGCCGCTCGAGTTCGGCGGCGTCCAGGGGCCGGCCGCTTCTTGTCCTCATCGCTCGCGCCATCGCATCACCTGCCGGTAGGCCCTCCGGTACTTCTGCCTGAGCCGCATGGCGTGGATCACGAGCAGGTCGCCATCCGAGAGCTCCACGGCGACCACCTCCAGCGGCACGCCCGACGCATCGGGCCCCAGGAAGACGACGAGGTCCTCTTCCCGCAGGTCATCGGAGTAGAGAGGCTGGGGACAATGCTCGATGACGTAGGTCGCACGCTCGTGGCTGATGCCATGCCTCAGTGAGGTCGGTCGGAACCTGACAGCCATGTCGCCGATACATTGTGTCCGACACAAAATTGGCCGTCAAGGGCCAGACCCCCCTGGAGGCTCGCCCCCGGCTGCCCAGCGCCGCCCTCCCCCGCCGGCTGCCCAGCGCCGCCCTCCCCCTCCGGCCGCCCTGCTGCCCACCGGCCGCCGCCGGCTGCCCACCTCCGCCCTCCGGCTGCTCCGCCCGCCGGCTGCCCGCTCCAGTGGGCATGAATCACCGGATACCGTCGAACTGCCCATTCTGGTGGGCAGGAGCGACGGGAATTGGCTCGGGCTACCCCTGCCAGGGAGCGTTTCCGGTCGAAGGTGCCCAACCT
>JAJYJO010000095.1 GCA_021789435.1 Chloroflexota bacterium | reverse complement strand
GGCGTTCCGGGCGGCCGCGGCGGCAGACGGCGACGCGTGGGGCGAGCTCCTGGGCGCGCTGCTGGAGGGATGGGCCTCGCTGGAGGACCCGGAGCGCGCCCTGGCGGCCCTGGACGTCGCCGTGGACCGGGCGGGGAGGCTCGGGGCCGGGACGCTGGAGGCGTGGGCCCGGTCCGTCGCGGCGCTCGCCGCGGCGCGGCTGGGCCTGCCGGAGGCGCGCGAGGCCGCGCTCCGGGCCGAGAGCCTGGTGCGCTCGACGGGCGTGCTCGGCGCTCGCCTGGCCGTCCACCTGGCACTTGCCGTCGCCGATCCCGGTCGCTCGCCGGAGCACCGCGTGCTGGCCGACGCGGCGGCTCGCGAGACGGGCCTGCGCCCGCCTCGGGCCTGGCGGGAGCCTCCCGCCCCGCCGGCGGCCGTGGGGGCCGAGGCCGGTGGGGCCATCCCCCCGACGGCCTCGCATCTCGACCTGGCGACCCCGCCGGCCTCCCGCCCGCCGTTCGAGATCGGGCTCTTCGGCGGTTTCACCATGCTGATCGAGGGCCGTCCGGTGGATCTTGCCGCGCTCAAGCCACGGCCCCGGGCGCTCCTCCGGCTGCTCGCCCTCAACGCCGGCCGCCCGGTCCACCGCGAGGTGCTGACGGCGACGTTCTGGCCGGACGCCGATCCGGAGACGGCGGCGCGGAACCTCCACGTCGCCCTCTCGGGCCTCCGCCGTGAGATCGACGGCGAGGGCGAGCCGGGCCTGCTGGTCCGTGAGGGGGATGCCTACCGGCTGCAGGTCCCGCCCGGCGGCGTCGTCGACCTGCTGGCGTTCGAGCGGGCGGTCGCCGCCGGCCGTGCCGCCCGCGCCAGGGGCTCTGCCGACGGGGCGATCGAGCGCTACCGCGAGGCCCTCGGCCTGGTCGGCGAGGAGCTGCTGCCGGAGGACGGCCCGGCCGACTGGGTCGTCGATCGGCGCGAGGAGGTCCGGGCGGCCCAGGTCGAGACGGCGCGCGGCCTGGCCGAGCTCCTCCTGGCGACCGACCCGGACGCCGCCGCGGCCGCCTGCGCGCTGGGCCTCCGGGCGGATCCCTACCACGACCCGTTGTGGCGGCTGCTGATCGAGGCGCGCGAGCGGGCCGGCGATCCGGCCGCCGCCTCCAGCGCGCGGCTGGGCTACGCCCGGATGCTGGAGCGGCTCGGCCTGCCGGCGGAGCCGGGGGCCGGTCCGATCCCCGCCGGCGTGCTGACCGGCGGGAACGGTGCCGGACGCCCCGGCCAGGGCGTCGGGTCGCCGGCCGCCTGACCGGCCGGCCGGTCAGGCGGCCGGCGAAGGCGGAGCCTCCCGGCGAGGTTCCGCGAGCCTCTCAGGCGGGGCTTCCGCCGGCCGGGCCGAGGAGCGCGCCGGCCGGCTCCAGGAGCCCGCCGGCCACCCGCCGCGAGCGGGGTCGAGCCGCCTCGTAGCCGTGCATCGAGGCCTCGAGCAGGCGGTCCATCGCCTCCGTGGCCGCGACCAGCAGTGCGCTCGTCTGGGCCGCGTCCAGGTCGCGACGGGACGCGCCGGCGGCCAGCTCGCGCACGAAGGGGGCGCGGAAGTCCTGGAAGAGCTCGATCACCTCTCGCAGCGAGGCGCCGACCGAGCCGGCGATCCAGCCGTAGGCCGTGGCGGCGTGCCAGGCCACCTGGAGCGAGGCGTCGCGCTCCGGCCCGGAGGCGTCCAGGTAGGCGAGCAGGGCGTTGGTCATCCGCAGGCCGTGACCGCGGAGCGGGTCCCGGGCAGCCTCGGGGATGCTCCCCAGGGAGCCGGCCGCCGCGGACCGGCTGGCCGGCCGCTGGGTGGTCCCGTCCCGAGCGGCCTCCCGGTGCAGGGGGACGGCGCGCTGGTGGCTGCGCCGCAGCGACAGCAGCGAGAGCAGCGCGGACCGCTCGAACCGGCGATGGCCGCCGGGCGTGGTGAAGGCGGCGATCTGGCCCGCGTCGGCCCAGCGCCGCAGGGTGGCAGGCGAGACGCCGAGCAGGACACTGGCCTCGTGCATCGCCAGCCAATCGGCCGGCCGCCCGGCAGTCTCCGGCCCCGACGGGTCGGCCCGCTCCGGGGGCAGCTCACCGTGGAACGGCCGCGGCGCGCCGGGCGGAGGGAGCGACCGTGGGACGGCGGGCCCGGCCGTCGGGAGGGACGTCAGGGTGCCGGGGATCGTCATGGCCGTTCCTCCACCGTGGCCAGGAGGGGCCAGCCGAGGCCGGCCGGCCCGGCCGCGGCCGCCTGCGTCGCCGCCGGCGTGGGCGTCGGACTGGTGGTCGCCGGCCCGGTGGTCGTCCCTGGGGCCGTCCCCTGGGGCGTCCCGCCGGGCAGGACCGGCTCCGCGTGGCAGCGCGCGCAGTAGGCCGGCTGGTGGCAGTAGGCGCAGGCCGCGGCGCCGACCTGCTGCGTGACCTTGGCGTGGTTGGTAAGCATGTCGTCGTGGGAGACCTGCACGGCGCCGGTCTGGTGGCAGTTGACGCAGTAGTCCTTGGCGTGGCAGGTGCCGCAGGTCGTGCCGCCCGGGTCCTGCGACGTGGCCACGTTCTTGTGGTCGAAGACCCACAGGCCGTCGGCATGAGAGACCGGCGGCTGGCCCATCGGCAGGCTGGTCACGCCGCCGATCTGGGGGAACGTGTGGCAGGTGTCGCACTTGAACGGGATCGTCTCCGAGGTGACCTTGCCGTCGACGACCTTGAAGTGGGCCCCGTCGTGGCAGCGGAAGCAGCCGGTGAAGTCGGTGTGGCCCAGGTTGTCCGGATAGGTCAGGGCGGTCACCTTCATCGCCGGCGTCGCCGACAGCCGGTAGATGAGCTGGACCTCCTTGATGGCCCGGTCGATCGCCCCGCCCTTCTGCTGGGCGACGGCGGGATAGCGCAGCTGGTAGAAGTCGCGGAGGCCGGCCGCGGCGGCGTCGGCGGCGGCCAGGGACGGGTAGCCGGAGAGCAGGATCGACAGCGCCTCGCTCTTGATCGAGGGCAGGGTCGGGTCGATCGTCCCCTCGCTCATGGCCTGGTCGAGCTCCTGGCGGGGGATCGGCAGCGGGTGGCCGACCCGGTTGTGGCAGTCGAGGCAGTTCATCCGGCGGGCTGTCTCGGTGGCCTGGAGGTGCTGCACGTCGGGCGTCACGTCGTCGGGGACGGTGACCTTGTCGGAGGCGACGAACTCCTCGACCGTGCCGTCCGACTGGGTGATCCGGACCCAGTCGATCGTCCGGGCGTTGGGATCGGCCGCCCCGTACTGCACGTCACGCAGGACGTGCCAGTGGACGCTGCGTTCCACGTCGGTCGGGTCGCCGCCGGCCGGCCGGACCATCAGGGCCACGAACTGGCGGGTGTTCGCCTCGTCCGTGGTGAACTGCGTCCGCGTCAGCACGGTCGTGGTCGCCAGGCGCCCCAGGGAGTGGCACGTCAGGCAGGTCTCCGTCGGCGGCGGGAGGTTGGCGTGGTCGGGGGGCGGGACCGGCTTCGGGTAAAGGCCGGTCAGGACCTCGATCAGCTGACGCGTCCCGTTGATCTTGGCCTTGACCCAGCCGGCGATGCCCGGCTCCACGTGGCACTCGGCGCAGGGAACGTCCCGGTGGGGACCGGCCTGGTAGGCGGCGAGCTCGGGCCCCATCTGGTGGCAGCGGCCGCAGAAGTCCGCCGTGTCGGTCCAGTTGACCGCGGTGATCGTCCCGAAGGCGGCGACGGCCGCGAAGCCGGCCACAACCAGGAGCAGGGCGAAGAAGCCGCGCCGGCTGCGCGGCCGGTGGACCAGGCGACGGAGCCGCGGCCGGTGGAGGCGGCGGAAGCGGCCGCTTCGACCGGCGGGAGCGGCCGCGTCCCCCTCGGGCCCGATCGCGTCGGCGGCCCCGGCCGTCGCCGGCCCCGTTCCGGCTGCCTCGGGGGCGACGGCCGCGGGCCCGTCGTCCGCGGGCTCCAATTCCCCGGGCCCGACGGTCCCCGGCGCGGGCGAGCGCGCCTCGGGCACAGGCCGCTCGGTCACCTTGCCACCCCTCGCCTCACCGCAGGAGTTCCTGGACGTAGCGATCGATGTCGTCGGGCTTCAGGCCGCCGATCCGGAAGGCCTGGACCTTGCCGTCCCGCCCGATGAAGACGTGGGTGGGGATGCCCAGGACGTCGTAGCTGCTGGCGATCTGGGTGTCCGGGTCGACGCCCAGAGTGAAGGTCAGGCCGGCCCGTCTGGCGTAGTCGGTCGCCGTCGAGGCGTCCTCCTGGAAGACCGCCAGGACGACGAGGCCGCGGGCCCTGTACTTCTGGAAGGCCGTTTCCACGTCGGGCGCCTCCGCCCGGCAGTCCGGGCACCAGCTCGCCCCGAAGGTGAGCCAGACCGGCTGCCCCTTGAAATCGCTCAGGCGGACCGTGCGGCCGTCGATCGTGGCCACGGCGAAGTCCGGCGGGACCTGGCCCACCGCCGGCGGGGCGGCCGCGATCGAGCCGGAGAGGTTCAGGCTCGTGACGCCGGTCGCCGTCGGCTGGTCGATCAGGAAGGCCGCCGCGCCGATGGCGAGCGCCGTGACGGCGACGACCGCGATCGTTCGCAGCGGGCCACCGGACCGGCGCGCCGCGGGCCTCTCCGGCAGGGTGATGGCGTCCATCTGGCCGCTCCTTCCCGGCTCGGGCCCGCTACTGCTGGCTCAGGCCGGCGTAGCTGTGGAGGCCGCCGAAGAAGAGATTCCCGAAGTAGGTGAACAGGGTGGCCCCGAAGCCGGCGATCAGGAGCCAGGCGGAGCGCTGGCCGCGCCAGCCGCGGACGATCCGGGCATGGAGGTAGGCGGCGTAGATCAGCCAGGTCACCAGCGACGCGGTCTCCTTGGGGTCCCAGCTCCAGTAGGTGCCCCAGGCGACCTCGGCCCACAGGGCGCCCAGGATGATCACCAGGCTCAGGAATGGGAAGCCGACGACGATGGCCCGGTAGCCGATCTCGTCGAGGAGCTCCGGCTTCGGCAGCCCCCAGCGGCCGGTCTCGGGCTGGATCAGGAAGAGCACGGCCGCCGCGAAGGCGACGGTGAACGAGCCGTAGGCGACGATCGCCACCGCGACGTGGACGGTGAGCAGCAGGTTGTTCTGGAGGGCCGGCACCAGGGGCTCGATCGTCGAGGGGATCGTGGTCGCGTAGAGCATCAGGGCCAGGGCCACGGCGAGGGCGATGATGCCCAGGATCCGCTGGTGGTAGCGGTGCTCGAACCACATGTAGGCGGCCAGCGTGCCCCAGGCGAAGGCGATCGCGAACTCGTACATGTTGGCGAACGGCCCGTGGCCGGTCGCGACCGTCCGGAAGGCGAGGCAGGCCGTCAGGGCGGCCGTCGCCAGCCAGCCCAGGATCGTCCCGTAGCGGCCGATGCTGGCCGTCCGCGGCCCGACCGCGAAGCCGACGCCGGCCGACCGGAAGGGGACGTCGGCGGCCTGCAGCCGCGCCGCCCGGATCCCGGACAGGGCGTAGGCGACGTAGACGAGCAGGGCCAGGCCGGTGCTCAGCATCGCCGCCACGAGCGAGTACTCCGACATCTTGTACATCGAACGCTCCTCAGGCCTTGGCCGGCGTCTGCAACGCCTGGCGGATGTCGGTCACGAGATCGGTGAACTCCTTGCCGACGCTGGTGTCGTGGCGGCCGATGGCCGCGAGCGAGATCGTGGTGCCGCCCGGTCGGCTGGTGAGCCGGCCCCAGATCCGGCGGTGGGGGAACGTCAGGACGACGACGAAGCCGACCACCAGCAGCAGGGCGCCCAGCCAGACGAGGGGCGCGCCCGGGTCGCGCGAGACGCTCAGGCCGGTGAAGCTGCTCTCGCGCTCGAAGGTGAAGCCGAGCCCCTCGACCGTGGCCGGCTTGCCCTGATCGAGCGTCTGGGTGGCGATGGGGGTCCCGTTGCCGTCGGACTGGTAGATCTCCAGCCGGACCTGGCCCGGCTTGATCAGGGTGTCGTCGGTGCCGGAGGAGCCGACCACCCAGACGGTCAGCCCGGCGTCCGGCAGGACGAAGGTCCCGACGCTGCGGCTGTTGTTGTCCGTGCTCCAGGCGAGCGGCACGCCCTGCGAGAAGACGGCCTTGCCGGAGCTGTCCGTCACCTTCATGACCGCCGCCGGGCCGAAGAACGACTGGTAGAAGGAGACGTCGCCGTAGCGCAGCGGCTCGTTCACGCGGACGGTCTGGTGAGCCACCTGGCGGCCGTCCTGGTAGAGGATGACGTCGCTGGCGTAGTCCGACGGGGCGCCCGTGGCGGCGTAGTAGGAGTCCTTGAACGAGATCAGCTTGACGCTCAGGCCGTCGGTCGCCACGGGGGCGGTGGCGCCCTCGGCGACCACGAAGCTCGAGTCGCGATAGCCGAAGGTGGAGCCGACGATGGCACCGGCCAGGATCAGCAGGAGGCTGAGATGGCCGATCAGCGAGCCCAGCGGCGCCCAGCGGTTGCGGTCCGCGTAGAGGTGCAGGCCGTCCTCGTCCTCGACGAGCGAGCGGTAGTGGTGGCGCCGGAGGACCTCCCGGATCCGATCCGCGGCCGCCGCCCCGGCCTGGTGGCTGACGATCGTCTCCCGCTGCGGCGCGTGCTCGAAGAAGCGGTCGCCGACGCTCACGCGGGGGCGGACCGCGGTCCGCCAGAGACCCTGGACCCGGTGGATCGAGCAGGCGACCAGGCTGACCGCGATGCCGGCCACGATCACCTTGAACCAGATGGACTGGAAGACGGCGAAGAGCTGGAGCTGGTCCAGGATGCCGGTCCAGCCGCCGTACTTCGGTCGGACCTGGGCGATCCAGTCCGCCTTCGCCTGCGGGTCGGCCAGGGTGCCCGGAGGCGCCTGGACCAGGACGGTGCCGACGAGCGTCAGGACGGCGAAGCCCAGGATCAGGACGAGGGCGAACTTCATCGACGTCAGGAGGTGCCAGAGACGCTCCAGGGCATCACCGACGGGGGCGAGCAGGGGCTCGCCGGCCGCCTCGACCTCGCGCCCGGGGCGGGCGAGGGGCCGGCTGCGCGCGTTCTGCGCCATGCGGTCCTCCATCAGGCGCCGAGCGGCGACGCGAACGTCGCCAGCCGGCCGAGCAGGTTCGTGACCATCAGGCCGCCCACGGCCACGAGGAGCGCCCCCGTGGCGACCGAGACGGCGCGGTGGTGGCGGCTCACCCAGGTGAGGCGCCGGGAGACGGCGGTGGCCCCCAGGGCGACGGCCAGGAAGGGCACGGCCAGGCCGGCCGAGTAGGCGACGAGCAGGAGAGTGCCCTGGCCGACGCTCTCGCTGGCCGAGGCGAGGCCGATGATCGCCCCCAGGATCGGCCCGATGCAGGGGCTCCAGCCGGCGGCGAAGAGGGAGCCGAAGGCGAGCGAGCGGCCGTAGCCGGTCCGCGACGTCCCCCCGCCCAGGGCCACGCTCCCGCCGAGGGCACCCCCGCCGGCGAAGGCGGGCAGCGGGCGGAGGTCGCGCCAGAGGGCCGGCACGTCGATGACGCCGGCGGTGTGGAGGCCCAGGAAGATCAGCAGGGCACCGCCGGCCTGCCGAATGTAGCGGGCATTGCCGGCCAGCAGATAGCCGATCAGCCCGATCGAGGCCCAGAAGGCGACGAAGACGGCCGAGAAGCCGGCCACGAAGGCGAGGCCGTGGAGGAGGGTCCGCCGCCGGTCGCCGTCCGCCGTCGTCCCGACCATGTAGCCGACGTAGGCCGGGACGAGCGGCAGGCAGCAGGGCGAGGCGAACGAGACCACGCCGCCGGCGAAGGCGATGCCGAGGCCGATCAGGCCGGTCACGGCTGGGACGAGGCCGGCGGGCTCGCCGGGGCCGAAGCGACCGGCGGGGCGGTTGGGGCCGCGGAGGCCGACCCGGAGGGGGCGGCGCTCGCCAGCGCGTCGAGGTGCGCCTGGACGTTCTGGGCCACCTGGGTCCCGGGGGCCAGCTGGACGACCTTCTGCCACTCGCTCTGGACGCCCGCCATGTCGGGCGGGGACTCCTGGAGATAGAGGAAGCCCAGGTCGTAGTGGGCCTCGACGCTGCGCGGATCGAGGTCCACCACCTGCTTCCAGTAGGTCTCGGCGTCGGTGGCGTTCCCGTTGTTGTAGTCGGCCGCGCCGAGGGCCAGCAGCGCCTGCGTGTCCTGGGGGTCGATCTTGACGAGCTTCGCCAGCCACTGGGCGGCCACGTCGTACTGACCGGCCGCGAAGAAGGCGTCGCCGAGCCCCATCAGGGCGTTCTTGTCGTTCGGGTTGGCCTGGATCGTCGCCATCAGGCTGGCGACCTTGGCCGTGTCGAGCGACGGCGAGGGGGCCGCCGATCCGACGGCGGTCGTGGCCGCGGTGACAGGCGTGCCGCCGCCGCCGAGGTTGTAGCCGATGAAGGCGATGGCCAGTGCGCTCGCGACGAGGCCGGCGACCACGACCAGGCGTCGGACGGGGATCAGCCGACCCTTCCGTGGCACGGCGTCGCCCGCTGTCTTCGGCCTGGTGCGCGGCCGCTGGACCTCGTCGCGATGGGCGCTGGGGGTGACGGCGGCGATCAGCTCGTCGAGCTCGTCGTCGGCCGTCATCTGCTCGTCCCTGGCCGTCGGCGGCCGTTCGGGAAGCGGGTTGGGGGAAGCGGCCCGACGGGCCGGCGTTGCCGCCGGCCCGTCGGGCCGAAGGGCCGGCCTGCCCGCAGGCTCCGCGAGGGCTGCGCAGCGCGCGAGGGCGGCCGGGTCCGAGAGGAGTGCGTAGGCCTCGTCCGCCGCGGCCGCCTGGGATCGGGCCCAGCCGCGCAGGTCGCGCGGCGCGCCCGCCAGGAAGCCGACGACGGCGTCGTGGGTCGTGGCGATCTGTTCGGGGGTGGTGTCGGTGCCCAGCCCGAGCCGAGCCAGGAGGTCACCCTCCAGCGCTTCGGCCGGGGTCTTCCCGCCGCGGGAGGTGCTCATCGCCCGGCTCTCGCAGAGCGAACCGCGGCTGCCCCGCGGCACTGGTGGCTCTGGTCCATTGTGCTGCCCTCTTTTGCCCTCGCGGTGCGGCGCCTCGCGGGCGCCCCACACCTCGCCCCGATTGTCTCGGCCGTCCCCGATGCCGCCCATCCACTGGGGTGCACATTTCGGTCATGCGGGGGCACGGGCGATAGGTAGGGATGGGAGGTTGGGGTATATCGGCCGATATAGCGATTTGAGCGATTCGGGCCCGTTCGGAGCGTGGGGGGCCGATCCCGTCGGGGCGCGATGTCGGTAACTCGCTCGGCGATTGATTCGGGCGGTCTGCCCCGCAACCGGCGACGGTTGGCACCTTGCCGCCGGCCGGCTTCCGTGGTCGCATCGGGACGGTCACGTCTGCCACCAGGGGTGCCACCGGCCAGCCTCATGCGATCACCCGAACGCCTCCGACAGATCCGCTCCCGGTCCGCCCGGGTCAGGGCCCGCCTCGCCCGCGCCCTGGCCGCCGCGCGGGGCGCCCTGGCCGCCGGGCGGGCCCGCGTGGCCGACGGATGGGCGGGGCTCCGCGCGTTCCTCGTGGCGCTGGCCGGGCGCCTGGGGCGGCTGGGCCGGACGACGGTGAGGGTGGCGCTCCTGATCCTGCTCGTCTCGACGGTCCTCGCCGGCGGCGCCTACGCCGCCTCCACCCTCTCCGCCCAGTACGGCGGTTCCGCGGCGACCGCCAATGCCCGCGCCTGGGCCGAGCGAACGCCGACGATCTCACGCTCCGCCTGCCAGAGCTGCCACCCGACCGAGGCCGCCATTCAGGCGAGCGGCCTCCATGCCACCGTCACCTGCGAGGTCTGTCACGGTCCCCAGGGCGCGCATCCGGGGCCGTCCGGCGGCCCCCTCGTCTCGCTCGCGACCACCCCGACCAGCGCTCTCTGCGCCACCTGCCATACGCAGGTGGCGGGGCGCCCGGCCGCGCTCCCCCAGGTCGATCTGGCGATCCACTACAGCGGCGGCCCGTGCCTCTTCTGCCACGACCCGCACACGATCGTGGCCCTGGCTCCGCCCCAGGTGACCCACCCACTGGCCAACTTGCCGGCCTGTACCACGTGCCACAACCCTGCCGGCCTCAAGAAGATCCCGGCCGGTCACGAGCTGGTCGAAGACGCGGTCTGCCTGCGCTGCCACGGCGTCTGGAAGCCGGGGGCGTGAGGTGAAGCCGGAGATGAGCGAGAACCGCCCGGTCGAGCAGCCTTCCGGCGGCGGACCGGCTCCCGGCGCCGCGGCTCCCGCCGCCGCGGCCCCCGCCGCCGCGGCCCCCA
>JAJYJO010000094.1 GCA_021789435.1 Chloroflexota bacterium | reverse complement strand
GCCACTCGGCACAGCTGCGACTCGAGATTGACTACTCGGGAGGGTACGCCGCCTCCATGTCCGGGGCGGTCATCCACAACATCTGGTTATAGCTCCGTCGGCATCGAACTTCGAGAGTCGAGCCTTCAGCGACATTGGGGTCTGGGACTTCCCGCTCTACGTCGCGGTCAACGTCCAGAGCACATACTACGCTTGGCACCAGGATCCACCGGCGACGCACGCGACCGCCGCGGTCGCCTACGCCAACAACGGGGCCCAGCTCTCGATCGGCGATCCTTTCACCTCGCCGTCCTACGCTCCCTACTGCGCCACAGGCGTGTCGAACCCGGGGTACTCGTGGACGCCGGATACGGGCTGCATCTACAGCTACTACGACGGCGCGAATTACTTCCGCTCGATGGTCTACGAGTACTGGTGATCCGACGGCGCGGCTGGAGCAGAGCCTGATGAGACGCGCGCTGCGTTCTCTGGCTGGGGTCATCACGACCTTGGCGATCGCGCTCGGCGCGTGCGGCGGTCCGAGCCCGTCGATCACGGGTCCGCCCCAGAGCCCCGTCGCGTCGGCGACCGTCCGCCCGAGCGGCACGCCGAGCCCCTCCGCGTCGAGTGGCCCTGACGCGGAGGGATACCGCGTCGTCTGGCTCCCGCCGAGCGGCGTGCGGACCGTGCCGCTCGAGGCCAACTTCCGGAACCACCGCCTCGACTCGGCGGGACCGCTCGTCGTGCTCGACGAGCTGCAGCCGGGCGATACCCCGACGAACGCACGAGCCATCATCCTGGTCGATCTCGAGGCCGGCTCCTGGCGACAGCTCGACCAGGCGGCCCCGGGGTACCAGCCCTGGGATCCGCGAATCAGCAGCCGGACGGTCGTCTGGGTCGAGTGGCACTACGAGGGCCCGAACAACACCGGCATCGCCGACTGGCGGATTCGGGCGCAACAGGTCCACGAGGCGCATGCCGCGACCGTCGCCTCGGGGGTCCAGCGGCGGACGCTCCAGGTCTACGGCGCCTCGATGCCGGCGGCCGCGATCGACGGCGACCTCGTCGCCTACGCCATCGAGGACCCGATCCGGCCGCCCGACGGCTGGAAGATCGTCGTTTCGTCCCTCTCGCGGCGGGCTGTCGTCCGGACGATCCTCTCCGACCAGTCGGTCTACGACCTCTCGATCTGGCACGGGACGGTCGCCTACACGGTCGGCCGGGTCGACCCGAGCCTCGGCTTCACCTACGACCCGCGCCTCCTCGTCTCGAGCCCCGACCATCCGGCGCCGCGTCAGCTCGCCACGAACGCATTCGAGGTTCGGATGCGGGACGGGCGTATCGCCTGGAGCCAGGATGCCCCGACGATCGTGACCGGGGCGGCGGTCGGGACCCGAATCTGGACCGCCGCCCTCGCCGACCTGCGACCGCTCGTCGTCTCGCCGCCGGTCGGCCAGGGGATCGAGCAGCGGCAGGCCTGGCCGTCGACCGGCGAGGGCCTGGTCGCCTGGGCGAGCTTCCGGCTCGAGGTCGGGCACGCCGAGAACGACGGCGAGCGGCTGTGCCTCTGGAGCCCGAACAGCAGCCTGCCCGTCGAGCTGCGCCCACCGCTCGGCGCGGTCCTGTCCGGCATCGCCGACGGCTGGGTCGTCTGGACGGACGATCGACCGGACGTGGAGACAATCTCGGGCATCCCGCTCGGCTCGATCCCGCTGCCCTGATCAGCGTCGCCGGCTCCTGCACTCGGAACGGTCGAGGGGCAGGAGCGCGGCCGTCTCGTCCGCTTCCCAGCGTCCCAGCGAGGCGCCGGCTGGGAACGCTCCCCTTCGGGGGACGGTCATGCTCAGGCGCAACGGTTGCCTTCGGAGAGGCCGCAGCGCCAGATGCCGGGCAGGGCTCGCGGCGACTATGCGTGCTTGACGACGATCCGTTCGATGATCTGGGCGACGTCCTCGCACTTGTCGATGGAATCCTCGAGCAGGCTGTAGACGTCCTTCCACTTGATCACATCGAGCGCGGGGTGGTCCTGCTCGAAGAGTCCGGCGATGGCGGCCCGGGCGATCCGGTCGCCCTCGTTCTCCAGGCGGTGGACCTCGATGACGAAGCGCTCGAGGTCCCGAAAGCCGCGGAGGTTCAGCAGGGCCTCGTGGATCTGCTCGACCTGGCGGACGATCAGCGAGGCCTGCTGGACGGCGCTGGAGGTGGGAGCCGGGATGTGGTAGAGGACGAACGTGTCGGCGACCTCCTCCACCATGTCCAGGACGTCGTCCAGGCCGCTGATCAGGGCGTGGATCTCCTCGCGGTCGAAGGGCGTGACGAAGGTCGCCTCGAGGCGGTGGCCGATGTCGTGGCTGATCTCGTCCCCGCGGTGCTCCGTCTCGCGGATCTCGCGAGCCCGGCGGTCGACCTCGTCGTACGTCCGGAGCATCGCCTCCAGCTGGCGGGCGCCCACCAGGACGTTCGCGGCGTCCTCGGCGAAGAGGTCGTAGAAACGCTCCTCACGCGGGATCAGTCGGAAGCGCACGAGGTTCCTCCCGGTCTGGTCGGCGGGCCGGAACCGCTGGTTCGACCGTCGGTGCCGCCGGTCGCCCGGAGCCGCCGGCGGGAGGCCGGTCCCTGCCCCGCCTAGGGTACCCGGTCGCAGGCCCTCCGCGGTCGCCGGGCGGGCGAACCTCGGCGAGGAGGGCGAACCCCGGCCGCGGGCGAACCTCGGCGAGGCGGGCGAACCCCGCCGGGCCGCGGGCGAACCCCGCCGGACAGGCGAACGTCGCCCGACCGCGGGCGGTATGCGATGCTGGGCGGCGTGGACTGGCCCGTCATCGCCTTCGTCGCCGGGGAGGCGGTCCTGACCGGCGTCGCCCTCGCCGCGGCGATCTCGCGCGGGCGCGTCCTCGAGCGCCTCCAGGAGCTGACCGGGGCCCGGGACCGCGACGACATCGAGCGGACGGTACGGGGCGCGCTCGACGAAGCCGGGCGGGCTCGCTGGGAGGCCGCCCAGGTGGGCCAGGACCTGGCGGAGCTGGGCGACCTGGCGGGCGCGGGGATCGTCCGGCTCGACGATCGGCTCCAGGTGGACTTCGCCAACGCCGCGGCCCATCGCCTGCTCGACCGGGGTCGTGGCGCCATGGTCGGGCGGCCCGCCCTTGAGGCGTTCGTTGACCAGCGGATCGAGGCCCTCGCCCGGGCCGCCCTTGAGACAGGGGCCGCCGCCGGCGAGCTGACCGTCCGGGCCGAGGACGGACCCGTCCTGCTCGTGCGCGGACGCCGCTCGCCGACCAGCGGCGTCTGGCTGGTCCTGGAGGACGTCACGGAGCTGCGGCGCCTGCAGCGGATCCGGGCCGAGTTCATCGACAACCTCTCCCACGAGTTGCGGACACCGGTCACGACGATCAGCCTGCTTGCGGAGACGGCCGCCCGGGAGGCGGAGGCGGGGCCGCCGCGGCTGCGCGACCGCATCGCCAAGATCGAGGTCGAGACGGGCCACCTGGCCCAGATGGTCAACGAGCTGCTCGACCTCTCGCGTATCGAGGGCGGGGGCGCGCCCGCGCTGCTCGTGGACGCGGTGGACCTGGGCCGGGTGGCGGCCGCGGCGGCCGAACGGCTCCGGCTCTTCGCCGAGCGACAGGGGCTGCGGCTGGTCCTGGACCTGCCCGCCCAGCTGCCCCCGGTCCGCGGCGACGAGGAACGGCTCGGCCAGCTGCTGCTGAACCTGCTCCACAACGCCGTCAAGTACAGCCCGAACGGGGGCGAGATCCGGATCCGCGTCCGGCACGAGGGCGATGAGGTCCTCGTCGAGGTGACCGACCCGGGCATCGGCATCCCCCGCGCCGATCAGGCGCGCGTCTTCGAGCGCTTCTACAAGGTGGACCGAGCCCGCGTCCAGGGCCGGCCGGGCGGGACGGGCCTGGGACTCGCCATCGCCCGTCACATCGTGGTCGGCCACGGCGGCCGGATCTGGCTGACGTCCGAGGAGGGCCTGGGCTCGACCTTCGCCTTCGCCCTGCCGGTCGCCACCGCGGGCCGAGAGGCGGCCGAGACGGCCCCGGAAGACGGGCGGCAGGTGGCCGGGGCGGGCCCGGGCTCGCCGGATCGACAACCGGCCCAGCCGCCGCCGGCCTGAACGGGGGTGCCGGAAAGCGCCCGGACGCCGCGACGTACTCGCGGCGGCCGGCCCAGCCGCGCTCGATCTGGCTGCGGGAGAGCACGCGGGCGGCGGCGGCGCGGCCCGCCTTCGACGCCCGGCCGCCGGCCGATCCGACGCTCCATCCCTCGGAGACCACTTGGGGGCTGTCGGTCCGCCTGGAGGTCCTCTGGAGCGCCGGCCGGGGGATCCGCGGCCGTGGGCGCGCCCCGGCCGGAATGTTGAGATTTCGCAGCCCTTGTCCGTCGCCGCTTCGATTCTCAACGGTCCTGCTGTACATTTTCCGGGCGTTCCCTCCGGCGAGGGTGAGCGAGGCCCCGGCGGCGCGGCCGGGGCCCCTCCCACTCCGGGCTCCCTCTCCTTGCGGCGAGCGCGGCCCCCCTCCAGTTCGGCCGCTCGCCGGCGCCGCGGGGTGCAACCGGAAGGTCGACGCCGCCGGGGGGCTCTATCGTGGCTGCCGGTGGCGGGGGGTCACGCCTCACCCCACCGGCACTCGCCGCGCGGTGTTGACGACCGCTTCATACTCGCATCGCACCGTCACCGACCAAGGGCCCCGCGCGACCCGGGGACCCGCGCCAGCAAGGGGGGGAGGGGAGGTCGCAGCGGGCGACCGGCGTCCAGGTCGCAGGTGGGAGGAGCAGTGTGGCCACCGATCCGTTCCTCGCGCGCATCGATGAGCTCAGCCAGGACTACCTCGCCGCTCGCCTCGACCGTCGCCGCTTCATCCAGCGCCTGCTGGCGCTGGGCCTGACGCTGCCCGCCGCCAGCGCCATCGTCGCCGCCTGCTCGAGCAGCGGGGCGAGCCCCTCGGCGGCCGCCAGCGCCGGCCCGAGCCTGGAGCCGGCCATGGCGGCCCTCCTCTCCGCGGCCAGGCAGGAGGGGAGCGTCTACCTGACCGGCATCCCGCCGGAGTGGGCCAACTACCAGGGGATGTTCGACCTCTGGAAGCAGGACGTGGGGACGACGATCGACGGCGTCAAGACCGAGGGCGAGAACACCTCCGGCCAGGAGCTCGACTCGATCAAGAACACCGGCAAGCCGGACTGCGGCGACGTCGGCTTCGTCTTCGGCGACCAGGCCAAGGCGGCCGGGCTGCTGGCCAACTACAAGCACGCCCACTGGGCCGACGTGCCCGCCAACCTCAAGGATGCCGATGGGGCCTGGTGCGCCACCTACTACGGCGCGGAGGCCTTCATCATCAACACCGACGCGGTGACGATCCCCATCGCCGACTGGGACGACCTGCTCAACCCGGCCCTCAAGAACGCGGTCGGCATCGACGGCGACCCGAACAAGGCCAACGACTCGTTCATGGCCGTCTGGGCGGCAGCCTTCGCCAAGGGCGGCGGCGAGGACGACATCGGGCCGGGCGTCGACTTCTTCAACGGCCTCCAGCAGGCCGGCAACCTGACGCCCGCCCGTTGCAGCCAGGCCAACATGCTCAATGGCGAGGTCAAGGTCGGGATCAAGTGGGACTACCTGGCCCTCGGTGACCGGGACAAGGCCAACGGCTCGCCGAACTTCAAGGTGGTCATCCCCAAGTCCGCCTCGACCGCCGGCCCTTATGTCTCGATCATCTCGGCCAAGGCGCCCCACCCCAGCGCGGCCAGGATGTGGAACGAGCTGATCTACAGCGACGCCGGCCAGCTCAACTTCCTGAAGGGCTACGCCCACCCGATCCGCTACGACGTGCTCAACCAGGCGGGCAAGATCCCCGCCGACCTGGCTGCCAAGCTGCCACCCGCGGCGAGCTACGCCAACGTCAAGTTCGTGACCGACAAGGCCAAGATCGACGCGGCGGCGGCCAAGCTCAAGACCCTCTGGCAGATCGTCGTCAATTCCTCCTAGGACCGGCCCAGGCGGGTGAACGCGACCACGAGATCGGCGCAGCGCGCCCCGACCCGGCGTCGGGGCGCGCTCGTCTGGCTCGCCCTCCTGCCGTTCGGGCTGGCGATCCTGCTCTTCCTGCTCCTGCCGACCCTCTCACTCGTGTGGGGCAGCTTCCACCTCCGCGACGGCTCCTTCAGCCCGGCCAACTACACCTTCCTGCTCTCGCCGGACCAGATCCGTCCGTTCCAGAACTCGGTCCTCCTCTCGGCCTCGACGATGCTGGTGGGAGGCATCTGCGGGCTGGTCATCGGCCAGGCGCTCCTCTCCTCGGGGAGCCTGCTGGTCCGGGAGCTGGGAGTCACCTTCAGCTCCGTGGCCGCCAACTTCGCCGGCGTGCCCCTGGCCTTCGCCTTCATCGCCACGCTGGGAGTGGCCGGCCTGGTGACGCGCTTCCTGGCCGGCCTCGGGATCGACCTCTACGGCGCGGGGTTCACCCTCTACTCGATGGTCGGACTGGCCACGGTCTACGCCTACTTCCAGCTGCCCCTCATGGTCCTCCTGATCCTGCCCGCCCTCCAGGCGATGCGCCGCGAGTGGCGAGAAGCGGCCGAGAACCTGGGCGCCGGCCGCTGGTACTACCTGCGCCGGGTGGCGATCCCGATCCTGCTGCCGTCGGTGATCGCCTCGATGCTGCTGCTCTTCGCCAATGCCTTCGGGGCCTACGCCACGGCCTACGCCCTGACCACCGGCTTCCTGGCCATCGTGCCGATCGAGATCTCCAACGTGATCTCCGGCGACGTCAACTTCGATCCCGGCCAGGGGGACGTGCTGGCCATCGGCCTGGCCTTCATCATGGCCATCTGCGTCGTGGGCCAGGTCTGGCTCCAGCGGCGCACCAGCCGCTGGATGCAGCGATGAGGCGGCCCCGGTGACCGGCTCGCGCGCCGCCGGGGCGTTTTGGTCGGCGGAGACGTCCGGGACGGCCCGCGCGGGCCGCGGCTCCGGCCGACCGCCCGCCTGGAGCCTGGCGGTCCTGGTCGTCTCGATCGTCTACTTCTTCCTGCCACTGCTGGGAACGGCGGCCTTCGCCTTCTCGACCGGCAAGGTCTTCACGCTCGAGTACCTGGCCCAGGGCCTGACCGATCCCGACGCGCTCGGCTCGATCCTGCTGAGCGCTGGGTTCGCCGTCTCCACGACCGTCGTGGCCGTCGTGCTGGTCGCCCCCAGCGCCTACCTGGTGGAGCTCCGCCTGCCGGGGCTGCGCCCGGTGCTGGACTTCGTGACGATCCTGCCGTTCGTGATCCCGCCGATCATCCTGACCCTGGGCCTGGAGGAGGTCTACGGAATCCGCGGCATCTTCAACCTGGTCGGCTCGCCGGTCCTCCTGGTCGGCGGCTACTTCGCGCTCACCCTGCCCTTCGTCTACCGGGCCATCGACAACGCCCTGCGGGCGGTGGACGTGCGGACCCTGACCGAGGCGGCCGAGAGCCTGGGTTCCGGGCCGTTCCGGACCTTCCTGCGGGTGATCGTGCCGAGCATCTCGACCGGGATCCTGTCGGCGGCCCTGCTCGCCTTCACCACGATCATGGGCGAGTTCACCCTGGCCTCCCTCATGGGCTACGCGACCTTCCCGGTCATGCTCAACAACACCTACGCCTCGGCTTCGCGCGAGGCCGCATCCCTGGTCCTGGTCAGCTTCATGATCACCTGGCTGTCGGTCCTGGCGCTGGCCCTCGTCGCCCGGCGGTCGCCGACCGCCCGCCAGGTGGCGACCGCCCGGTGAGCGGCCCGATCATCGTCCGGCAGGCCCGCCCACAGTAGGAGGAACCCGGTCCAAGCATGGCCCGCCTCGAGCTCCACGGCATCAGCAAGCGCTTCGGCGACCAGGTGGCGGTCGCCGGCTTCGACCTGTCGGTCGAGGACGGCGAGCTGGTCACCTTCCTGGGCCCGTCGGGCTGCGGCAAGACGACCACGCTGCGGATCACGGCCGGCTTCGAGACGCCGGACACGGGCAGCGTGGTGGTGGACGGCAGCGAGGTGACCGGCCTGCCGCCCAACCGGCGGGGGATGGGGATGGTCTTCCAGGGCTATGCCCTCTTCCCGAACATGACCGCCCGCGACAACGTCGAGTTCGGCCTGGCCGTCCGGCGCCGGCCGCCGGCCGAACGCCGCCGGCGCGTGGACGAGCTGCTGGGGCTCTTCCACCTCGAGCACGTCGCCGGCCACTACCCGCACCAGATGTCCGGTGGCCAGCAGCAGCGCGTGGCCCTGGCCCGCGCGATCGCCGTCGAGCCGTCGGTGCTGCTGCTCGACGAGCCGCTCTCGGCGGTGGACGCCAAGGTACGCGAGGAGCTGCGCACCGAGATCCGGCGCATGCAGGGCCAGCTCGGGATCACCACGATCCTGGTCACCCATGACCAGGCGGAGGCCCTCTCGATCAGCGACCGCGTGGTCGTCATGAACAGCGGGGTGATCGAGGAGGTGGGCACCCCGGCGCGGATCTACGCCGAACCCCGCTCCGCATTCACGGCTGGCTTCATCGGGGCCATGAACGAGCTGCCGGTGCGGGTGGCCTCCCGGCGCGAGGGGCTGGTGGAGCGGGCCGGACGGCGGTTCGCGGCCCCCGGGGCGACGGAGCTGCCCGACGGCGCGGCCGCGCTCCTCCTGGTACGCCCGGAATCCCTCGAGCCGATCGAGGCTGCGGCGGCCGCTTCCGAGGAGCGACCGGTCCTCCGGGGGCGCGTCGACGTCCAGACGTTCCTGGGGGCGACGATGCGGCTCTTCCTCGGCGGGGTCGTGTGGGGCGCGGCCGCCGAGGGCGATCACGAGATCGAGCAGCTGGCCGTCGACGTGCCGAGCTCGGCCGCCGGTCGCTGGCCGGTCGGCACCGAGCTGAGCGTGGCGATCCCCGTCGGCTCCAGCCGGGTGATCGCGGCACGGACCGCCGCGGAGGCGGCCGCGGTGACCCGGCGGCCCGGGAGCGCGCGAACGTGACTCTCCCTCCGGTCCCCGGCGCAGGGGCGCTTCCGGGCCGGCCGCCGCGGCGCGGCCCGCTCCGCCTCGCCCATCGGGGCGATCACCGCCGGGCGCCCGAGAACAGCCTGGCCGCCTTCGAGGCCGCCCTCGCGATCCCGGGCTGCGACGGCCTGGAGTTCGATGTCCGCCTCTCCCGGGACGGTGTGCCGATCGTGCTCCATGACGCGAGCCTGGAACGGGTGCAGGGGCGGCCCGTCCGGGCCGACCGACTGCGGGCCGAGGAACTCGAGGAGCTGGGGGTCCCGACCCTGGAGGCCGTCCTGGCCGTCGTGCCGCATCGGGCCTTCCTCGACATCGAGCTGAAGGAGGACCTGGGGCGCGCGGGCGTGGAGGTCCTCTCGGCCGGCCGCGGCCCCGGTCTGGTCCATGCCGTGATCTCCTCGTTCGAGGTCCCGGCCCTCCGGACGGTCCGCCAGCTGGCCGAGGCCTGGCCCGCCTGGCTGAACGCCGATTCCCTGGGCCCGGAGGTCGTGGAGCGGGCCGAGCGGCTGGGCTGTCGGGGCGTCGCCATCGAGTGGCATGCCCTGGACCAGGCGTCGGTATCCGCCGCGTCGGAGCATGGCCTGGAGGTCGCGGCCTGGACCGTCCGCGAGCCGGCGGTCTTCGATCGGCTCACCGGTCTCGGCCTGGTCGCGATCTGCGTGGAGGACGCGGCGCTGGACGCCTGAGCGAGGAGCGCTGCCGCCCTCAGCCGTCCGGGCCGAGGAGATCCGGACTGACGAGCCAGCGGACGACGGCGTTCCCCGCCTCGACAGGACGGGCCAGGTCGAGCCGGACGAGGGCTCCCTTGCGCATCGGCAGCGCGTCGCTGCCGGTCAGCAGGGCGACCAGGTCGCTGAAGGAGGGGTCGTGGCCCACGAGCAGCGGCCGGGTCGGGTCGCCGTGATCGCGCAGGATCGCCTCCAGATCGTCTGGACCGAGGTGGCCGCCGGCCAGCCGCTCATCCACGATGGCCCGGCCGCCCAGGCGCTCGGCCACCGGCCGCGCCGTCTCGACCGAGCGGCGCTTCGGCGAGGTCAGGACCACGTCGGGCCGGAGGCCGACCTCGGCCAGGAAGTCGGCCAGCCGCGCCACCTGGCGCCGGCCGCGCTCGCTCAGGGGCCGGGCCGCGTCGTCGCCCGCCCACGCCCCGGAGTCGCCGGCGTGGGCGTGCCGCAGCAGGTGCAGGGCGAGGGCAGGCATCCGGGGGCTCACGACGCGGCCTCCGGCGGGCACGACGCAGCCCCCGAGGGGCCCGGTGCGGCCCGCGGCGGGCACGGTGCGGCCGCCGGTGCG
>JAJYJO010000093.1 GCA_021789435.1 Chloroflexota bacterium | reverse complement strand
CGGTGGGTGGATGCCTGCCTGGCGATCTTCCCGCGGAGCGAGTGGGAGGTCCTGGCCGCGAGGGTCAAGGCTCTCCCGATCGCCGACGCTAGTGCCCGCGACTTCCAGCGCTTCCTGTTCGCCGGGGCCTTCGACATCGAGCTCGATCGCCAGGGCCGGTTCGTGCTGCCGGCCCCATCCCGCGAGTGGGCCGGCCTGGAGGGCGAGGCGGTCATCGTCGGCTCGCTGGATCACGCCGAGATCTGGGCCCCGGGACGGTGGGCGGAACGCAGCCGCGACCTGGCCTCTCCGGACGTGATGAGCGAGCGGCTGGCGGGCCTCGGGATCTAGCGCCCGACTACATGCGCTTCCAGGGTCCGCTCGGATCCGACGAACGACGGCGGTAGAGAGATGGAGCAAGGGCACCTGCCGGTGCTGGCAGAGGAGGTCATCGCGATGCTCGCGCCGGCTCCCGGCAGTCTCCAGATCGATGCCACGGTCGGCGGCGGTGGGCACACCGAGCGGATCCTGGAGGCGACCAGCCCTGATGGCCGCCTCCTCGGTCTCGACGCCGACGGGGCGGCCATCGCCAGGACGCGCACCCGGCTGGCCCGCTTCGGCGACCGGCTGGTCCTGCGCCAGGTCAACTTCCGGGAGATCGCGCGGACCGCGCCGGAGGCGGGCTTCGCGGCCGTGGACGGCCTCCTCTTCGACCTCGGCCTCTCCAGCCATCAATTAGCGGACGCCGGGCGCGGCTTCGGGTTCCGGACCGGCGGTCCCCTCGACATGCGCTTCGACCCGTCGCGGGGCGTGCCGGCCGCGGAACTCCTGCAGGCCCTCGACGCCCGCGAGCTGGCGACGCTCTTCCGCCGCTTCGGCGAGGAGCCGGCCGCCGCTCGGATCGCCCGGGCGATCGTCGAGGAGCGCCGCCGGACCCCTGTCGCCACCGCCGAGGGGCTGGCGGCCCTGGTCGAACGCGTGACACCGCGCCGGCCCGGCCCACGCCGGAGGCATCCTGCCACGCGGGTCTTCCAGGCGCTCCGCATCGCGGTCAACGGCGAGCTGGAGGCACTCGGCGAGGCGCTCCCCGCGGCGATGGACCTGCTGCGGCCGGGCGGCCGCCTGGTGGTCCTCAGCTACCACTCGCTCGAGGACCGCATCGTCAAGCGCTTCATGGCTGCCGAGCGGCGCGGCTGCGTCTGCCCACCCGAGGTGCCGGTCTGCGTCTGCGGCCGCGCCCCGCGGCTCCGGCTGCTCGGCAAGCCGCCGATCGTCCCCGGACCGGTCGAATTGGCCGCCAATCCCCGGGCGCGCAGCGTGCGCCTGCGGGCGGCCGAGCGGCTGGTTGCCTGAGCGGCGACGCCGACGGCCGGCGATCGACGACCTGGAGAGGAGGAGCGACCCGTGAGCAAGCGACATCAGGCCAGCCGCCGCCGGTCCTACGGCCGGCGCCAGCATGAGCTGCATGAGCGGGACGATCGGCATCCGGAGCTGCTCCGGTGGCCCGAGGCGCCGGGCCCCGCCGAGCGCGGCAAACGGTTCGTCCGCCTCGGCTTCGATCCGTTCGGCCCGCGGCTGGCCCTCGGGGCCGGCGACTGATGGCCGTCTACGAAGGCGCGCGGCCGCGGCCCGGCCTGGGTTCGGCCCGCCCACTGCCGGTGGCCGGTCCCGCCGCGCGGCCGGTCGGCCGACGGCTCGGACTCGATCGGCCGGCTCTGCCCCGCCGGCGGGCGCGCGTCGCCGTCCGGGCCGGTCGCCGCCCGAGCCGGATCGGCCTGGCGCTCGGCGGGATCGTGCTGGCCTTCCTGCTCGGGTTCTTCTCGCTCGTCCAGACGATCAGCGTCTCGGCCAGCGGCTACGACGTGGACCAGATCCAGGCCCAGGAGACACAGTTCCAGGCCCAGAGCCAGCAGCTGCAGTCCGACCTGAGCCGCCTGGGCGGCGAACCCGCGATCCGGAAGCTGGCGATCGACGGTGGGCTGGCCCAGCTGGGCGAGCCGCTCGTGGTCCCGGCCCGCTAGCGCAGGACGACCGATGCGCGAGACCCGGGCCATGCTCGGCCGCTCCGACTCCCGGGTTCGGCTGCTGATGGTCCTCGCGGCGCTCGTGACCGTCTCGAGCACCCTCCTCCTGCGGCTCGCCTACTGGCAGGTGGACCAGCGCGACCACCTGGTCAGCCTGGCGCGCGCCCAGATGGCCGTCCGCACCGAGGTACCGGCGCTCCGCGGCACGATCTACGACCGGACGGGGACCATGGTCCTGGCCAGCACGGTGGAGCGTGATCGCCTCATCGGCTCGCCGAGCGAACTGACCATCGCCGCGCGATCGCAGGTCGCGGAGCGCCTCGTCGCGCTGCTGCACTTCCAGGGGTCGGCCGCCGACCAGCTCCGTGCGGCGATGGCATCGGACGGCAGCTACGTCCTGCTGGCCGAGGACCTGGACGCCGCCACCAGCCAGGAGATCCGCGACGGCCTCGCCAGCGGCGACCTGGCCGGCCTGAGCCTGGAAGCCCAGCAGGTCCGCGTCTACCCCCAGGCCGGCGGCGCCCCCGGGACCTCGCTCGCGGCCCAGCTGCTCGGCTTCGTGAACGCCGGCGGGGCCGGCCAGTACGGCGTCGAGGAGTACTACCAGGACCTGCTCGCCGGGCGCCCGGAGGTGATCGAGGGCCAGAGCGACATCTCCGGCCAGCCGCTGGCCGGCTCCGAGCAGATCGTGCAGCAGGGGGTTCCGGGGGCGGACCTGCGGCTGACGATCGACGCCGGTCTCCAGCTGACGCTCGAGCAGGAGCTGATGGCGGCCGCTGTTGCCGACCGTACCAGCAGCGCCTCCGCGGTGATCATGGATCCGCGCAGCGGCGCGATCCTGGCCTCGGCCTCCTATCCGTCCTACGACGGCAACGACTACGGCCCGACCGCCAACAGCGACCCGGGGCGGTTCCTGGACCCCACGATCAGCGCCGTCTACGAGCCCGGCTCCGTCTTCAAGTTCCTGACGGCGGCGGCGGCCATCGGCAAGGGGGTCGTCACGCCACTCACGAAGGTGGACGACTCGGGCACGCTGGCCCTGGCCGGCGGGACCCGGATCTGGGACGCCGACAAGCGGGCGATGGGCTCGATCACCTTCGCCGACGTGCTGGCCTACTCGCGCAACGTCGGGGCGGCGCGGGTCTCCATGCTGCTGGGCAAGACGACCGAGGCCGCCGCGCAGGTCCTCTACCAGACGTGGCGGACCTTCGGCTTCGGCAGCCTGACCGGCGTCGACCTGGCCGGCGAGGTGCCGGGCCTGGTCAACGATCCCTCGGTCCAGCCCTGGCGCCAGATCGACCTGGCCAACGGCGCCTTCGGCCAGGGCGTGGCCGTGACGCCGATGCAGCTGGTCACGGCCTACAGCACCATGGTCAACGGCGGCTTCCTGGTCCAGCCGCACGTGGTGGGGCAGGTGGGGGAGCAGCCGGTCGACCCGCAGTCGCGGGGCCGGATCATCGACGAGACCCTCTCCCGGACGCTGGTCGGGCTGATGCAGCACGTCGCCGCCAGCCCGTGGTACCGGGCGGGGACGCTCGTCGCCGGCTACAACGTGGGCGGCAAGTCGGGCACGGCCCAGATCTGGGACCCGACGGCCAACGGCGGCAAGGGCGACTGGAAGCCGAATGACTACAACTACAGTTGGATCGGGTTCATCGGCCGCGATCACCCCGATGCGGTCATCGGCGTCGTCCTGCGCGACGCCAAGCCGCTCTCGATCGCCCAGGGGGTCCTGCCGCTGGCCGTCTCCGCCAACGGGCTCTTCCGCCGCCTGGCGGTCGACACGATGACCGTCCTCCATCTCCCGCCGCTGCCGGCCGCCTCAGCGGCCACCCCGGCAACCCCCGACCAGTGACCGCCCCGTGTGCGACACTGGGCTTCGTGACCCGTCCCCGTCCGCTAGCCTCCCCGGCCCGGCCTGACCCGCGCCCTCGCTCCGGTCCGGCCAGCACCACGGCGGCGGGCTCGGGCGCGACCGGCCTGACGGCCGCCGAGCTGGCCGTCCTGACTCGCGGCCGCCTGCTGGTGGCTTCGACCCGGCCCGTCCGCGGCGCTGCGGTCGATTCCCGCGAGGTCCGGCCGGGCGAGCTCTTCGTGGCCCTGCCGGGCGCGCGCACCGACGGCCATCGCTTCCTGGCCGCGGCCGCCGCGGCCGGTGCCGCGGCCCTCATCGTGACCCGTCCGCCGGAGGACCTTGCGGCACTGGGTGACGTGAGTGTCGTCCTCGTTCCCGACGGACTGGCCGCCCTCCAGCAGATCGCGGCCGGCTGGCGGGCGGGCTTCGATCCGCTCGTGGTGGGCGTGACCGGGAGCGTCGCCAAGACATCCACCAAGGAGGCGATCGCGGCCGTCCTGGGGCCGGCCCTGCGCACCCTCAAGAGCGAGGGCAACCGGAACAACGAGATCGGGCTGCCGCTGACCCTCCTCCGCCTGGGACCCGAGCACCAGGCCGTGGTCCTGGAGATGGGCATGTACGTCGGCGGGGAGATCGCCGACCTGGCCCGCCTGGCGGGTCCCCGGATCGGCGTGGTGACGGCGGTCCGCGAGGTGCACCTCTCGCGGATCGGCTCGCTCGACGCGATCGAGCGGGCCAAGGGCGAGCTGGTCGAGGCCCTGCCCGCCGACGGGGTGGCGATCCTCAACGCCGATGATCCGCGGGTGCGCCGGATGGGCGCCCGGACCGCGGCCCGGGTCCTCGGCTACGGCTTCGACGCGGCGGCCGACGTCCGGGCTGAGGCCGTCGTCTCGCGCGGCGTGGCCGGGATGCGCTTCCGGCTCGTCACGCCGGGAGGCGCATGCGATGTGGCCACCCCCGCCCTGGGGCGCCACGGGGTCCACAACGCGGCCGCGGCCGCCGCGGTCGGGCTGGCCGCCGGCCTGGAGCTGGCGGACATCGCCGCCGGCCTGGCGGCCGGCTGGCAGGCGCCCCACCGGGGGGAGCTGGTCCGGGCCGGCGAGCTGACGATCCTCGACGACACTTACAACGCATCGCCGAGCTCGATGCTCGCGGCGCTGGAGCTGCTCGCGACGCTGCCCGGTCGGCGCCGCGTGGCGGTCCTTGGGGAGATGCTGGAACTCGGCGCGGCGCACGAGCGGGGCCACCGCGAGGTGGGCGACGCGGCCGGCCGGCTGGCCGACCTGCTGGTCGTGGTGGGGGAGGGGGCGGTCGGCGTCGCCGACGCCGCCCTGGCGGCCGGCCTGAGCGCCGATCGCGTCGTCGTGGTGGCCGACCGCGAGGCGGCCCTGGCGGCGCTGCGGGCCGGGCCGGCGGCTCTCGCCCCCGGGGACGTGGTGCTGGTCAAGGCGTCGCGGGGCGCGGCGCTGGAGGAGCTCGTCGCGGCCCTGGCGGATGCCGCGGAGGGAGCTGCGACGTGACGGCCGCGCTGGTCCAGGGACCCGAGGTGGTCCAGGGGACGGAGCTGATCCAGGGCCTCCTGCTTGCCTTCGCCCTGGTGGTGATCCTGATGCCGCCCTACATCCGGCTCCTGCGCTGGGCCGGCTTCGGCAAGCAGATCCGCGAAGAGGGGCCGCAGAGCCACAGCGTCAAGGAGGGCACCCCGACCATGGGGGGCCTCCTGATCATCGCCGTGGTCCTGCTGCTGGCGATCCTGCTCGGCGCCCTGGATGCCTCGACCTACTCGCCGCTGGCCGCCCTGGCCGGGGTCGGCGCCCTAGGCGCTTTCGACGACTACCTGAACGCCAAGACCGGGGACGGCATCCGGATCCGCCAGAAGCTGGCCTGGCAGCTTGTGGTAGCGATCGGGGCGGCGCTCTACATCTGGTACCACTTCGCGATGACCAGCATCCGCGTCCCGTTCGTGGGGGACGTCGACATCGGTGCGCCGGCCCTGATCATCTTCGCCACCATCGCCATCATCGGGGCCAGCAACGGGGTCAACCTGACGGACGGCCTGGACGGCCTGGCCGGCGGAACCCTCATCTTCGCCTTCGTCTCCTTCCTGATCATCGCCCTCCTCAACAACCCCTACCAGCCCCGCCTGGCGCTCGTCTGCGCCCTGGTCATCGGCTCGCTGCTCGGCTTCCTCTGGTTCAACGTCCACCCGGCCCAGGTCTTCATGGGTGACTCCGGCTCCCTGTCGCTGGGAGCCATGCTGGCCGTCGTTTCGCTGATCACGGGCCAGGTCCTGATCCTGCCCCTGATCGGCATCGTCTTCGTCGTCGAGACCGTCTCCGACATCGTCCAGATCGCCTCGTTCAGGGTCCGCCACAAGCGGGTCTTCCGGATGGCGCCGCTGCACCATCACTTCGAACTGGGCGGCTGGGACGAGGAGAAGATCACGATGCGCTTCTGGATCGTGGCGGCCCTGGCGGGACTGCTCGGCGTCACCTTCTTCCTCAGCTCGATCCACCAGCTGCTGTGAGGAGCGCCGTGGCGGAGCCGATCGATCCGGAGGCGCTCACCCTGGCCGGGGTGGCGGAGGGTGCCCTGCGCGGCCGCCAGGTCGCCGTCCTGGGCTTCGCCCGTAGCGGCATCGCCCTGGCCCGCTTCCTCGCGGACGGGGGAGCCCGGGTGGTGATCTACGACCGGCGGCCGGCGGCCGAGCTCGCGCAGGCAGTGGCGGCCCTGGCGGGGCGGCCGGCCAGGTTGCTGGCGGGTCCCGAGGTCGATCCGGGCGAGGCGCTCGCCGGGGCCGAGCTCGTGACGACCTCCCCATCGGTGAACGCGGACTACCCGACGACCGAGCCGCGGCTCCGGTCGGCCTTGGCCGCGCTGCGCGATCGGCGCCGCTCCGGCGATCCGGCGGCACCGGCGATCGTGAGCGAGCCCGACCTCTTCCTCCGGCTCTGCCCCTGCCCGACGGTCGGAGTGACCGGCACGAAGGGCAAGACCACGACGGCCGCCCTGGCGGCGGCGCTCCTGTCCGCCGACCTGCTCCACCCCGTCGTCCTGGGCGGCAACATCGGGATCCCGATCGTGGAGCGGCTGCCCGAGCTGACCCCCTCGCACCGGGTGATCTACGAGCTCTCCGAGCTGCAGCTGCCGACCCTGTCGCGAGGGACCACGGTGGCGGTCTACACCAACGTCACAGCGGACCACCTGGATCGGCACGGGACCGTCGAGCGGTACCGGGCGGTGAAGCGGCGGTTGGCCGAGCTGGTCGACCCGGAGGGAGCCGTCGTCCTCAACGCCGAGGACCCGGTCGTGGCGGCCTACGCGGGCCTCTCCGCGGTCCCGGCCGTCCTCTACCGGCGGGAGCGGCCGATGCCGGGCGGCGTCGGCGTCGACGACGGCTGGATCGTCGCGGCGGGGGTCGGCCGGCTGCCGCTGGCCGACGGCGGGGCCGCGGCCACGGGGCCCGGCGGCCGGATCATGCCGGTCGCGGAGCTGGCCCTGCCCGGCGCGCACAACGTCTCGAACGCCCTCGCCGCGGTGAGTGCCGCGCTCCTCTTCGGCGTGGCGCCGGACGCCATCCGCCGGGCGGCGGCCGGCTTCCGCGGCGTCGAGCACCGCCTGGAGCTGGTGGCCGAACTGGACGGTGTCCGCTTCGTCAACGACTCGCAGGGAACGCAGCCGGACGCCGTCGTGGCCGCGCTCCGCTCGTTCCCGCGGCCGCTTGTCCTGATCGCCGGCGGCCGCGACAAGGGGACCGACCTCGGGGAGCTGGCGGCGGAGGCCGCCGAGCGGGCGGACGCGGCGGTCCTGATCGGGGAGAGCGGTCCTGCCCTCGGCCGCCTGTTCCGCGCGGCCGGCGTTCCGAGGGTGGAGCTGGCCCCCTCGCTGGAGGCGGCCGTGGAGTGGGCCGACGCGATCGCCCGGGAGCGGCTGGCCGCCGACGATGGAGCGCCCGGCGACCGGGTGGCGACCGTCCTGCTGAGCCCGGCTGCCGCCAGCTTCGACATGTTCGCCGACTACGCGGCGCGGGGCCGCGCGTTCAAGGGTGCCGTGGCGGAGCTGGCGCGGCGGCGACACGAGGAGGGAAGGTCAGGATGAGCGAGGCCGTCCTGCGGCGCGCGGTGCTCCCGCGCCAGCGCACCGCGACCCTCCAGCGCGAGGCCCACCAGCCCGACTACGTGATCCTGGTGGCCGTGGTCGCCCTGGCCGCCATCGGGATCCTGATGGTCTACTCGTCTTCCGCGATGCGGGCCTACGTCGACTCGTCGAACACCTTCCAGATCGTCGGGCCGCAGATCCAGTGGGCCGCCCTGGGGGTGGTAGCCATGGCGGTCACGATGCGCCTGGACTATCGACTGCTACGGGTGGTCTCCATCCCGCTCTACCTGGCCGCCATCGTCCTGCTGCTGCTGGTCCTGGTGCCGGCCCTCAACCGGGAGGTGGGCGGCTCGGCGCGCTGGCTCCAGGTCGGGTCCCTGCCGGCCGTCCACCCGGCCGAGTTCGCCAAGCTGGCCCTGGTCGTCTATCTGGCCCACTGGTTCGCCCGGCGGGGCAGCCAGGTCCGGAGCTGGCGCTCCGGCACGATCCCCTTCCTGGCACTCACCGGCCCGATCGTCCTGCTGGTCGTGCGCGAGCCCGACCTGGGCACGGCGACCGTGATCGCCGTGACCGCCTTCACGCTCTACTTCCTGGCCGGAGCCAACCTCCTCCACGTGGCGGCGATGGCCGGCGCCGGTCTCCTGGGGGGCCTGGCCTTGATCGTGCGGACGCCCTACATGCTGAGCCGGGTCCAGGGCTTCACCGATCCGTGGCAGGACCCGCTGGGCAAGGGCTTCCACACGATCCAGGGCCTCTTCGCGCTCGGCCTGGGTGGACTCTTCGGGGCCGGCCTGGGGGCCAGCCGGGAGGCGAGCGGGCTCTACCTGCCCAACGCGTTCAACGACTACATCTTCGCCATCATCGGCGAGGAGTTCGGGCTGCTGGGCGGGATCATCGTGATCGGCCTCTTCATCGTCCTGGCCTACGCCGGGATCCGCACCGCGCTGCGCGCGCCCGACACGTTCGGCGGCCTGCTGGCGGCGGGCATCACGGCCTGGCTCTGTATCCAGGCCTTCATCAACATCGGGGTCGTGGTCGCGCTGCTGCCGGTGACCGGCATCCCGCTCCCGTTCATCAGCGCGGGCGGGTCGTCGCTGGTCATCAGCTTCGCGGCCGTCGGCATCCTGCTCTCCATCTCCCGCGAGACGGTCGAACGAGGAACCTGGAACGATGCGGCTGCTGATCGCGGGCGGGGGCACGGGCGGGCACATCTACCCGGCCCTCGCCGTCGCCCGATCGCTGCGCGCTAGCGACGCGGCGCCCGAGATCGCCTGGGTCGGCGGCCACCGCGGCCTGGAGGCCCGGCTTGTCCCGCCGGCCGGGATCCCGCTCCGGCGGCTGGCGCTGCGCTCCCTGCGCAGCGTGGACCTCGACGTCCACGTCGTGCTGGACCCGCTCCGTCTGGCCGCCTCGGTCCCGCAGGCCGCCGCCCTGCTCCTGCGCGCGCGCCCGGACGCGATCTTCACCACCGGCGGCTACGTCGCGATCCCGGTCCTGCTGGCCGCTGCGCCCCGCCGCATCCCGGTGGTGATGTGGGACGGCAACCTCATCCCCGGCCGTAGCGTGCGGGTCACCGGGCGCCTGGCCGACGTTCTGGCGGTCTCATTCCCCGAGACCTGCGCGGCGCTGGGCCGCGACCGGCCCTGCTACGTCACAGGCACCCCGATCCGCGACCCCGGGCGGGTGGAGCGGACGGCTGCCCGCGAGCGTCTCGACGTGCCGCCCGGGGCGCGGCTGGTGCTGATCTTCGGTGGCTCCCAGGCGGTCCGCCGCTTCAACGCCGCGGTCTCCGGGGCGCTCGTCCGCCTCGTCGAGCGGGTCCACGTCATCCACATCACCGGCGACGAAGGTTTCGGGGCGGCCCTGGCCGACCGCGAGGCGCTGCCGGACGCGCTCCGCGACCGCTACCGGCCGTACCCGTTCCTGCGCGAGGAGATGGCGCTCGCCCTGGCCGCCGCCGACCTGGTCGTCGGCCGGGCCGGCGCCTCCACCCTGGCCGAGGTCGCGGCCTTCGGACTGCCGTTCGTGGTAGTGCCGTATCCGCACGCCGCCGGTCACCAGCGGGCGAACGCCCGGGCCCTGGTGGAGGCGGGCGCGGCGCGCCTGGTGGCCGACGAGGACTTCGACGCGGAGGCGCTCCTGGCGGCGGCGGCCATCCTGGACGACCCGCGGCGCCACGCGGAGATGGCGGCGGCGGCGCGCTCGCTGGCCCGGCCGGCCGCCGCAGCCGCCGTCGCGGCCCTGGTCCTGGCAGCCGCCGAGGCACGGCCGCTGCCCTCCGCGGCGGAGATCGAGGCCATCTCGCAGGGCTGGCCGGCCGGA
>JAJYJO010000092.1 GCA_021789435.1 Chloroflexota bacterium | reverse complement strand
CAGAGTGGTGACCAGCCCCAGGCCGGCGAGGACGGCGGGCAGGACAGGAACGAACCTGATCAACATTTCGACCTCCCGGGCGGCGTGGACGACGCCGGGGCCCGGGTCGCGCCCGGGCGCTCGTTGGAACGGGTCGGTCTCGCCAGTGGCTCACCGCTGCCCCGGCGGCCGGGATCTGGGCAGCGGATCCTCGCCTCCCGCGTCAGATCCGACGATGCAGCACGCCGCCTTGGGGTGCCGTCCCCCCGTTGATCGTGCGGGTGTCGGGAGGCCGACAGCCGATCGCGCGCCGGTAGGCGACTCGGCTACGATGGCCACGCTCCGCGGCGCGGAACCGTGCGACGGCGGAGTCGAGGGCTGCCGTGCGCCATCCCGGCCTCCAGGCCGTCAACCTGATCAGCGATCCGATCCACGGCTACATCGAGCTGACCAGGCGGCTCGACCGGCAACCGACGGCGGGCCTCGGGCTTCCGCCGGAGGAGTCCGCCGAGGACGACCTGCTCGACACAGCCTGGCTGCAGCGGCTGCGGAGGATCAGCCAGCTCCAGAGCGCCCGCTGGGTCTTCCCGACAGCCGAGCACAGCCGCTTCACCCACGGCCTGGGCGTGATGCACGAGGCCGGTCTCTGGGGGCGGCACCTCTACCCGAGCCTCCGGTCGGCGCTCGAGACGGTCGAGCCGGGTGGCCGGCCGCCCTCGGAGGGCCTGGTCGTCGAAACCCTCCGGATGGCCGGACTCCTCCACGACGTGGGCCACGGCCCGTTCGCCCACTTCTTCGACGAGCATCTCCTGGCCGACTTCCGCGCCCCGGCGGACCCGCGACGGCCGGCGGGCAAGCAGCTGACGCACGAGGACCTGGGCCAGCTGATCATCGTCCGCGAGCTGGGCGGGCTGATCGGCGGACTGCGACGCGCGCCCGGACCCGTCCCCGAGCGCGACGCGTTCGCCCCGGGCGAGGCGATCGATCCGCGCTGGGTCTCCTTCCTGATCGCCAAGCCAGCCCTGGCCGACCCCGCCATGCCCCGCTGGCTGCGCTGGCTCCAGCCGCTCTTCTCGGGCGTCTTCACCGTCGACAACCTGGACTACGTCCGGCGCGACGCGTACATGACCGGCGTGGCCGTCGGGCCCGTGGACGTGGAGCGCCTGCGGCGCTACAGCTTCGTGTCCGAACGCGGCCTGACGCTCTACGAGCCGGGCCTCGGCGCCCTGGAGATGTTCCTCACGGCCCGCCTCTTCATGTACCGCACCGTCTACCTCCACCGCACCGTCCGGGCGATCGACCTGGACCTGGCGGAGGTCTTCCGGCCGAGCATCCGGGCGATCTTCGGCGCGGCCTCCCCGGCCGACCTCCTGGACGCCTACGCCGACCTTGACGAGTACGCCCTCCTCCACCAGGCGGCCCGCTGGGCTCGTGGCGAGGCGATCTCCGACGACGCGCGACCGGGTGACGGCCGCGTGCCGACCGAGGTCGGCGACGGCTGGCGGCACATCCTGCTCCGTCATCCGCGCTGGCGGGCCGAGGCGGAGCTGCGCTTGGAGTACGAGCCGGGCGGCCGGCCGGAGGCGGCCATCGCCGGGCTCGGCGTCCCGGAGCCGGGGCGGGTGGCCATCGACCTAGCCGAGGTGGACGCCCGGCCGCCGGACGCGACCGCCACCGATCTGCTCCTCGCCGTGGCGGGCCGCGATGGGCGGCCGGCAGCCCCTCTCAGCGAGTCGCTGGCGCGCCTGCCGGCCTTTGCCCTGATCGCGCGCCGCTACCGGCGTTCCTGAGCCGGGCGGAACCACGGGGGCTGCTGGCCCAGCGCCGATCCGGCCGTGGCGGTCGCGTCGGTCGCCCCGGCGGCGCGGCGGCGTCCCTCGCCTTGGCGGCGCGGCGGCGTCAGAGCGGCGCGGCCGGGCGGAACGCAGTAGGCGGTTGCGGCGGGTGACGATCCCCGGGGCCGAGGCCGAGCGGAGCCGGCCAGGGCAGGACCAGCAGGGGATCGATCCGGGCGATCTCGAGGGCCGGCAGTTTCACCCGCTTGACGATGTCCGGCCGCAGGGCGAACGTGGCCTTCTCCAGCGGACTGAAGAGACCGAAGTGGAGGTGGCAGCCGGTGGCGTAGCCGCTCTCGCCTTCATAGCCCAGGAGCTGGCCGGCCGCGACCACCTGGCCCGGCCGGACCACGATCTTCCCGAAATGGGCGTAGATGGCGCGAAAGCCGTCCCCGTCGTCGACGATCACGACCAGAGGCAGAGTGCCCCAGGCATGGTAGCGGTCGAGATGGGCGAAGTAGGGTTGCAGGTCCCCGACCCAGCCGATCGCCTGGTCGAAGTGCTGGCCGGCGGCCAGCACCGTGCCGGCGTGAGCGGCCACCACCCGGTCGCCGCAGAAGGTCGCCATGTCGACGCCGTCGTGGAAGAGCTGGCCGTCCACGATGAGCGTCCCCCACGGCGTCGGGCCGAACGGGAGCGTGATCCGACCGTGCGCCAGCGGCCAGACGTAGCCGCTCAGGCGGCTCGGGTCGAGCGGCGTGGCCGGGAGGACCAGGCTGTCGACCGCCGGCGCCGTGGCGCCGGCGGAGGCGGGCGCGGCGGCTGCCGTCCGGCCGCCGGACGGGCTCGGCCTGGCGGCCGCCGCGGCCGCCGGATGTGCCCCCGGCGATTCAACCCCGGGCAGAAGAGCGACCGCTCCCGCCGCCCCGACGAAGAGCGCAAGGCAGGGAACGACCAGCAGCCGCAACCGGTGACGGGCCACGTCGCCCTTGTACCAGACGGCGGCCGGCCGCACAAGGCGCCGCCAGCGCTTCCAGCGGTGCCGCGGCAGGGGGCCTCCGACGACGGCCATGCGGTCGGCGCAGCCGGCACGCCCCGGAGCTCGCCGCGGGAACCGGCACCGCGGGACGGACGGCCCGCGGGGGGTGGGACCTAGGGCCCTAGCCACCGGACGGCGCGACGGCGAGAGTGCCCTCGACCCGGGGGGCCTGCCCGAAGGAGTGCCCATGGATGCCGTCCTGCTGGCGCGGATCCAGTTCGCGGTGACCGTCGCCTTCCACTTCATCTTCCCCTCGATCACGATCGGCCTCGCGCTGCTGATCGCGATCGCGGAGACGATCCGCCACCGGACGGGCGGCGAGGTGTGGGACCGGATGAGCGCCTTCTGGACGCGCCTCTTCGCGGTCAGCTTCGTCGTCGGCGTCGCCACCGGCATCGTCATGGAGTTCCAGTTCGGCACGAACTGGTCGCGCTACGCGAAGTTCGTCGGCGACATCTTCGGGGCGCCGCTGGCCGCCGAGGGCGTCTTCGCCTTCTTCCTCGAGTCCGGCTTCCTGGGCCTTCTGCTCTTCGGCCGTGAGCGGGTCGGCTCTCGGCTGCGGACCTTCGCGGCCTGGATGGTCGCCCTCGGCTCGACGCTGTCGGCCTTCTGGATCATCGTCGCCAACTCCTGGATGCAGACCCCGGCCGGCTTCAGGATCGTCGGCGACAAGGCCGTCCTCACCGACTTCTGGGCGGCCGTCTTCAACCCCTCCACCCTGCCGCGCTACCTGCACACGGTCAGCTCGTCCTGGGTGATGGGTGCCTTCCTGATGACCGGCATCGCGGCCTGGTTCCTGCTGCACCACCGCCACCTGGGCGTGGCGCGGGCGAGCCTGCGCCTCGGCCTGACGGTGGCCTTCATCGGCGCCGCGCTGATGTTCGTGACCGGCGACAACAGCGCTCGACAGGTCGCCAACACCCAGCAGGCCAAGTTCGCCGCCATGCAGGGCCTCTACACAACCACCTCCGGGGCGCCGCTCACGATCTGGTCGCTGCCGCCGACCCAGAACCCGGCGGATGCACCGGAAGGGCCGGCGGTCGTCGTCAGCCGGATGCTCAGCTTCCTCACCTACGGCAGCTTCACCGCCCCGGTGACCGGTCTCGACCAGTTCCCCCAGGACCAGTGGGCGCCGATCATGCCGACCTTCCTCGCCTACCACAACATGGTCCTGCTGGGGACCGTGATGCTGGGGCTGATGCTCTTCGGCGCCTGGTATCTCTATCGGCGCAGCATCGAGTACCACCGGGGCTGGCTGCGCCTTGCCGTGCTGGCGATCCCGCTGCCGATGATCGCGATCCAGCTCGGCTGGGCGACGGCTGAGGTGGGCCGCCGCCCTGGATCGTCTACGGCCTGATGCTGACGGCGCAGGCGACGTCGACGGCGGTGAGCGCCACCGACATCGCCATCTCGCTCGGCCTGCTGGTGGCGGTCTACGCGGTGCTCGGGCTCCTGTGGCTGTTCCTGGTCGTCCGCGAGATCTCGCACGGGCCCGCGCCGGCGCCGGCCGGGGTGGTCGAGGAGGAGACGCTGCCTCTCCCATCGGCCGGACCGCTGCTGCGGCCGGCCGGCGGACCCATGGCCGGCAGCGGCCGGTAGGGCGGAGGAGGGCAGTGATGGACCTCGCCACGATCTGGTTCCTGTTGATCGGCGTGCTGCTGGTCGGCTATGCGATCCTCGACGGCTTCGACCTGGGGGCCGGCATCCTCCACCTCTTCGTCGCCCGCGACGACACCGAGCGGCGGACCGTCCTCAACGCGATCGCGCCCGTCTGGGACGGCAACGAGGTCTGGCTGCTGACCGCGGGCGGGGCGCTCTTCGCCGCCTTCCCGCCGGTCTACGCCACGGTCTTCTCGGGCTTCTACCTTGCCCTTATGCTGCTGCTGGTGGCCCTGATCCTCCGGGCGGTCTCGCTGGAGTTCCGCTCCAAGGTGGAGGCGCCGGCCTGGCGGGCGACCTGGGACGTCATCTTCGCCATCGGTTCCTTCCTGCCGGCCCTCCTCCTCGGCGTGGCCGTCGGCAACGTCCTGCGGGGCGTGCCGCTGGACGCGGCCGGCGATTACCGGGACGGCCTGCTCGGGCTCCTCAACCCCTTCGCGCTCCTGGTTGGCCTGCTGGCGGTGGCGATGTTCACGCTCCAGGGCGCCTCGTGGCTGGTTCTCAAGACGGAGGGAGCCATCGCCGAGCGCAGCCGGACCGCCGCCCGGCTGGGCTGGCCCGTCTTCGCCGTCCTGTGGATCGCCGCCACTCTGTTCTCGTCACAGGACGCGCCCGGCCTGTGGGACAACTTCGCCAACCCCCTGGCCTGGCTGGTGCCGATCGCGTTCGCTGTCGTGGCGGTCGCCTATCCCCTGGCCCTGCGGACGCGGCGCGAGCTGCTGGCGTTCCTGCTCTCCTCGGGCTCGATCGCCGGCCTCATCGGCATCATGGGCGTCTCGCTCTACCCGAACCTGGTGCCCGCGCTCGGCGGCGCGTCGCCGAGCCTCACGGTCGGCAACGCCTCATCGTCGGATCTGACGCTGACGGTGATGCTGGCAGTGGCCCTGATCGGGATGCCGATCGTGATCGCCTATACCGCGTTCATCTACAGCCGCTTCCGGGGCAAGGTCCGGGCGGAGGGCCACGGCTACTGAGAGGGAGGGCCTGCCGAGGGACCGACCGCCGAGGGACCGACCGCCGAGGGGACCGGGCAGGCCCTCGCGCAGGACCGCGAGGACGATCCGACCGTGTTGACAGCGCGGACGGCGAGTCCGATCCTCACACCACCGAGCGTGCCGCAGACCCGCCAGACGGCGGCGGCGCGGGCCCGGGAGGAGGCGTGTCGATGTTCGTGCCCCTCTCCGTCCTCGAGTTCCGCGATCGGGCCGAGCGGTACTTCGGCGACAAGGTCGGCGTCATCGACGGAGACCGCTCCCTCACCTATCGCGAGTATGCCGAACGGACGCATCGCCTGGCGAGCGCGCTGCGGCGGCTCGGCGTGGAGCCCGGCGACCGGGTCAGCTTCATCACCTACAACACCCACCAGCTGCTGGAGGCGTACTACGGCGTTCCGGAGGCCGGGGCCGTCCTGAACCCGATCAACATCCGCCTGGCGCCGGAAGAGATCGGCTACATCCTCGACCACGCCGGCTCGAAGGTCGTCCTCTTCCACGCCGACTTCGCCCCGCTGGTGGCACGGATCGCACCGACGCTCGCCACGCGACCGACTTTCGTGGTGATGGAGGGCCAGCCGGGCGGCGATGCCGCCGCCGAGTACGAGGCGCTGCTCGCCGCGGCGGCGGTGGACGAGCCGCCGGCGGCGGTGGACGAGAACGCGATGGCTGCCCTCTTCTACACGAGCGGCACCACCGGCCGGCCGAAGGGCGTGGCCCTCACCCACCGCGCCCTCTACCTCCACTCCCTCCAGACCGCGGTCTCGCTCCGGGTGACGGACGCCGACGTGATCCTCCAGGTGGTGCCGCTCTTCCACGTCAACGGCTGGGGCACGCCGCACTGGATGACCATGGTCGGCGGCACACACGTCATGCTCCGGCGCTTCGACCCGGCCGCCTTCCTCACGCTCGTCGAACGCCACCGCGTCAGCTACCTCCTCGGGGTGCCGACGATCTTCAACGCCGTCCTCAACAGCCCCGAGCTGGCGGCCCACGATCATTCGAGCCTTCGCTATGTCCTGGTCGGCGGGGCCCCATCGTCGCCGGCCCTGATCCGGTCCCTGGAGGAGCGCCTGGGCGTGACGGCCCTGGTTGGCTACGGCCTGACCGAGACCTCGCCGGTCCTCACGTGCGCCTGGCCGCGCCACCACCTCCTCCAGACGGAGCCGCCCCAGCGCCGGCTCGAGCGCCAGGCCAGCACGGGTTGGCCGGTCCCCGGCGTCGCCCTCCGGGTGGTCGACTGGGCGGACGCCGACGTGCGCCCGGACGGCCAGCAGCTGGGCGAGATCGTCGTCCGCTCCAACGTGGTGATGGACGGCTACTATCGCGAGCCGGACGCGACCGCGGACTCGATCCGCGACGGCTGGTTCCACACCGGCGACATGGCCACCTTCGACGAGCAGGGCTACGTCACGATCAAGGACCGCTCCAAGGACATCATCATCTCGGGCGGCGAGAACATCTCGTCGGTGGAGATCGAGAACGCGCTCTACGTCCACCCCGCGGTCTTCGAGTGTGCCGTGGTCGCCGCTCCCGACGAGACCTGGGGCGAGGTGCCGGTGGCACTGGTGGTCCTCAAGCCGGACTCGCCGGCCACGGTGGACGAGCTGCTTGCCCACTGCCGCGAGCACCTGGCGGGCTTCAAGGTTCCGAAGCGGATCGAACTGCGGGAGGAGCTGCCCAAGAGCGGTACCGGCAAGCTGCTCAAGGGCCAGCTGCGGGAGCCCTTCTGGGAGGGGTACGAGGCGCGCGTCCACTGAGATCGCCGCGGCCGCGAGCCGCTGCTCAGGACGCCATACGCGACCCGATCGGGCCCAGCCGGGCGTGCTCCTGCCCGGCGCGGGCGATGGCCGCGAAGTGCGCGGGATCGAGCGCAGCGCGACCGACGAAGAGCCCGTCCACGCCTGCCCGGGCCAGGAGCGTACCCGCCGTCGACGGGTCGACGCTGCCGCCGTAGATGACGCGGGCGCCCGCGCCGCCGCCGTCCGGCGACCGGAGCCAGGCGTGGATCCCCGCATGGACGGCCGCCACACGGTCCGGGTGCGCCGGCCGGGCCCCGGCCCCGATCGCCCAGACGGGCTCGTAGGCCACCACGAGCCGGCTTCGATCGGCGCCCGAGATGCCCGCCAGCGAGCCCCCGAGCTGCCGCAGGACGAAGCGGACCGCCGCTTCGGAGTCTCCCTCCGTCGGCTCGCCGACGCAAAGGATGGGGATCATCCGGTGGCGCAGGACGGCCTTCGTCTTGGCCGCGATCAGGGCGTCCGACTCGCCGTAGTCCCGGCGCCGTTCGGCGTGGCCGACCTCCACGTAGCGGCAGCCCAGGTCGGCCAGCATCGCCGCGGAGACGTCGCCCGTGTGAGCGCCGGCCTCGTCCGGATGGACGTCCTGGGCGCCCCAGGCCACGTTGCTGCCGGCCAGCTGCTCGCGCGCGACCCAGATCGAGGTGAAGGGCGGGAGGACGAACAGGTCGCAGTCGACGACATCCTCCACCAGCTGCCGAAGCGTCCCGAGGTAGCGCTCCGCCTCGCTCGAGGTCAGGTTCATCTTGGTGCTGGTCCCGATGAGCAGTCCCGCCACGCTCACGCCCCCGCGGGCTCGGCACCCACCGGCCCCAGGTAGGTCCGCACGGCCGCCTCGAGGGCGACGACGAACGAGGCGGCGCCCGGGTCGGCGGATCCCCGGCCCCGCTCCCCGAGGCGGCTGGCCCGGCCCAGCGTCGCGATCATGCCGGTCGTGGATTCCGCGCCCGCTCGCGCAGCGGCGATCGCCGCCTCCAGGGCTTCGGGCACGCCGGCGCCGGTCGCCTCCGCGTCCGCGAGCGCCTGCACGGCGGGCGCGACCGCGTCCACGATCGTCTTGTCACCGGGCCTGGCGTGGCCGAGGCCGGTGATCGCGGCCGCGCCCGCCTCGGCGCACGCCCGGATCTCGCCGACCGTCGGGTCGCCCTCCGACGTTCCGAGCCCGCGCAGCGCGGTCGCCGCGCGGAGCAGTGCGGTCGCGTAGAGCGGCCCGATCGCCCCGCCGACGGAGCCGACCCCCAGCGCGACCAGGGCCAGCAGATCGGCGCCGCTGGCGCCGGGGCTCTCCTCGAGCTTCTGGCGCACAGCGCGGGCGGCCAGGGCCATCGTCACCCCGTGGTCGCCGTCGCCGGCCACCGCGTCCAGGCGACACAGCTCATCGCGGGATGCCTCCAGGGCATCGGCTGCGGCCAGCACGCAGGCCCGCAGGCTTGCCCCGTTCACCAGACCACCATCCTGGGCGTGCGGGCGGGAGCGTCGAGGAGGGCCGTCAGCTCCTCGTCCAGGACCGTCACCGTGACGGAGGCGCCGGACATCTCGAGCGAGGTGATGAACTCGCCGACGTAGCTCCTGGCCACCGTGGCCCCGGCAGCCTCCAGGAGCCGGCGCGCTGCGCGGTAGACGATGTACTGGTCGAGGTACGCCGTGGCGCCCAGCCCGTTCACCAGCAGGGCGATCGGCCGACCGGCGACACCCCCCTCGATGTCGGCCACGATCGTCTGGACCAGCGCCCGGGCGACCTCGTCGGCCGGCTCGAGCGGGCCGCGCCGGATGCCCGGCTCGCCGTGCACGCCCATGCCGATCTCGATCTCGTCGGCCGGCAGCTCGAAGGTGAGGCGGCCCGAGCCCGGGACCTCGCAGGCGGAGAGGGCCACGCCCATGCTCCGCGTGGCCGCATTCGCCTTGCGGGCGATCCGTTCGACCTCGTCGAGGGGATCACCGCGCTCCGCGGCCGCGCCGACGCACTTGAAGACGATGATGTCGCCGGCGATCCCGCGCCGTTTCTCCGCCTCGTTCCTCGGCGCAGAGGCCACGTCGTCCGAGACGCGGATCTCGCGGACCTCGATCCCTTCGGCCGCCGCCAGCTCCACCGCCAGGCTGAAGTTCAGCACGTCGCCCGCGTAGTTGCCGTAGCCGGTGACGACGCCCCGCCCGGATGACGCGGCGCGGATCGCCTCCAAAACCACGTCCGGGGGCGGCGACGCAAAGACGTTGCCGCAGGCGGCCGCGTCCGCCATGCCCAGGCCCACGTAGCCGGCAAAGGCCGGCTCGTGGCCCGACCCGCCGCCGACCACGAAGCCGACCTTGTCTGGCGCCGGCGTCCGACGCACAACCACCCGCGGCGCAGCCAGCCTGACCAGGTCGGCATGGGCCGACGCGAAGCCTTCGAGCGCCTCGTCGACGACCGCGAACGGATCGTTGATGAGCTTCTTGTAGCGCCCGCCGGCCTGCCCGGACGTGGCCATCGTTGCCTCCTCCGCCCTGGCCGCTCCGCCTACTCGGCCCCACTCTCGCGGAGCGCCCGCTCTGCGCTGCGGATCTTGCCGACCTTGCGCGCCGAATTGCCGCCGGCGAACTCGGAGTCCAGCCAGACGCGGAGGACCGTCTTGGCCAGCTCCGGCCCGATGACCCGGGCGCCCATCGTGAGGACCTGGGCGTCGTTGGACATCCGCGCTCGGGCGGCTGAGTAGGGATCGTGAGCGAGCGCGGCGAAGACGCCGGGGACCTTGTTGGCGGCGATCGCCATCCCGATGCCGGTCCCGCAGACGAGCACTGCCCGTTCATGCTCACCGCGGGCAACGGCCCGGGCCACGGTCAGCGCGACGTCCGGGTAGTCGATCGGGTCGGGCCGCTCGCAGCCGTAGTCGGTGACGGCATACCCCTCGGCTTCCAGGTATCGCTTCAGTTCTTCCTTGAGCGGGAACCCGGCGTCATCGCTGCCGACCGCGATCGTCTTGCTCATCTTGCCCACGCATCTCGTTTGCCCACAGACCGGGCCCCTTCCTTGACGGTCGTCACCAGACGAGACCGGGCTCCCCAGTCGGTGTCTGGATCGCCGGTCCGGACCGGCCGTCGGCGGGCCCGGCGCCGAAGCCGCCCCGACTCTCCTCGATGTCGATCGCAGCCCCGAGGGCCCCCAGAACCTCGGGCATCCGGCCGATCGAGAATATTCGCAGGTTCACATGGTCAACTTGTTCGTCGGTCCCAGGGCTGGCGAGGGCAGGAAGCGCAGTGGATGCCCGGATTTCTCGGGCAAAGGCACCGGTCAGCTCTTGCGCTTGCGCCCGCGCGCTCCCGGGATCGGCTGCAGCGAGACGTAGGCCGAACCGCCCTTGATCGCCATGTGCAGTTCGGCGGCGCGGTCGTTGCGACGGATCACCCGTCC
>JAJYJO010000091.1 GCA_021789435.1 Chloroflexota bacterium | reverse complement strand
GCCCGCCGCGGCTGCCGACGTCGCCGAGGTCGAGGCCGAGCAGGGCGCCGAGGTTCCGGAGCCGCCTGAGGTCGCCGCGGCCGAGGCGGAGGTCCCGGAGCCGCCCGAGGCCGAGCAGCCCGCCGAGGGCGAGCGGCCCGCCGAGGTCGGGGAGGTCGGGGAGGCCGGCGAGGCCGCTTCGGGCGAGGCCTGAGCGGGCCGCTCGACCGCTCCCGGCCGCCATCGGTCCGGCGCCTGGCCGGCGCGGCGTCGGGCCGGTCGGTGTACCCAACCGACCCGGGCCGGCTGGCCCCATCCGGGCTGCCCGCCCGATCAGGTTGCGGCAGGGGGAGGTCGTGCTAGCATGGCCGAGTCGCCGTCCCCGCAGCCGTCCTGACGGCGTCGGCACCGCACACAGGCGTTCACCTCGATGGATCGTTTCGACAAGTTCACCGACCGGGCCCGCAAAGTCCTGACGCTTGCCCAGGACGAGGCCCAGCGGTTCAACCACAACTACATCGGCACCGAGCACCTGCTGCTCGGCCTCGTCCGCGAGGGCGAGGGCGTCGCCGCGCGCGTCCTCGAGAACATGAACGTCGAGCTGCCCAAGGTCCGGACGGCGGTCGAGTTCATCATCGGCCGCGGCGACCGGCCCGTCGTGGGCGAGGTCGGTCTCACCCCGCGGGCCAAGCGGGTCATCGAGCTGGCCATCGATGAGGCGCGGCGGCTCGGTCACAACTACATCGGCACCGAGCACCTGCTGCTGGGCCTGGTCCGGGAAGGGGAGGGGATCGCCGCCGGCGTCCTCGAATCCCTGGGAGTGAACCTGGACAAGGTCCGCCACGAGGTGATCCGTGTCCTCTCCCAGTCCTCGGCCGCCGGGCCGGCGACCGAATCCAAGCGGGCCAGCAAGACCCCGACCGTCGATCAGCTCGGCATCAACCTGACCGAGGCGGCTCGCGCCGGCAAGCTCGACCCGGTCATCGGGCGCGAGAAGGAGATCGAGCGGGTCATCCAGATCCTCTCGCGGCGGACGAAGAACAACCCCGCCCTGATCGGCGAGCCGGGCGTCGGCAAGACCGCCATCGCCGAGGGCCTGGCTCACCGGATCGTCTCGGGCGACATTCCCGAAACCCTCGCCAACAAGCGGGTCCTGACCCTCGACATCGGCTCGCTCGTGGCCGGCACCAAGTACCGCGGCGAGTTCGAGGAGCGCCTCAAGAAGATCATCGAGGAGCTCCGCAACACCAACGACGCGGTCCTCTTCATCGACGAGCTCCACACCCTCGTCGGGGCCGGGGCGGCCGAGGGCGCGATCGACGCGGCGAACATCCTGAAGCCCCCGCTCGCCCGGGGCGAGCTACAGTGCATCGGCGCGACCACCCTCGACGAGTACCGCAAGTACATCGAGCGCGACGCGGCCCTCGAGCGGCGTTTCCAGCCGGTCATGGTCGAGGAGCCGACGCTCGAGCAGTCGATCGACATCCTGCTCGGGATCCGGGAGCGCTACGAACAGCACCACAAGGTCCGCATCACCGATCAGGCCGTCCGCGCCGCCGTCGACCTCTCGATCCGCTACATCACCGACCGCCACCTGCCGGACAAGGCGATCGACCTGATCGACGAGGCCTCCAGCCGGGTCCGACTGCGCCACGCCTCCGCGCCGCCGGCCCTGCGCGAGGCGCAGAAGGACCTGGAGCGCGTCACCAAGGAGAAGGACGCCGCGATCAACGCCCAGGAGTACGAGGAGGCGGCCACGCTCCGTGAGTCCGAGGCCCGGGCGCGCCAGAAGGTCGAGACGCTGCGGGCCGAGTGGCAGGCGCAGGTCTCGGCCGACGAGCCGGCCGTCGACGAAGAGGAGATCGCCCAGGTCGTGGCCATGTGGACGGGCATCCCCGTGACGCGGATCGCGGAGGAGGAATCGGCCCGCCTGCTGCACATGGAAGACGAGCTGCACAAGCGGGTCATCGGCCAGCAGGAGGCGATCCAGACGATCTCCAAGGCGGTCCGCCGCGCGCGGGCCGGCCTCAAGGATCCCAAGCGACCGATCGGCTCGTTCATCTTCCTGGGTCCCACCGGCGTCGGCAAGACCGAGCTCGCCAAGGCGCTCGCCGAGTTCATGTTCGGTTCCGAGGACGCGCTCATCAAGATCGACATGAGCGAGTTCATGGAGCGCCACAACGTCAGCCGGCTCGTCGGGGCACCTCCGGGCTATGTCGGCTTCGACGAGGGCGGGCAGCTGACCGAGGCCGTTCGGCGCAAGAACTACGCGGTGGTGCTGCTCGACGAGATCGAGAAGGCCCACCCGGAGGTCTTCAACATCCTCCTCCAGATCCTGGAGGACGGCCACCTCAGCGATGCCAAGGGCCGGCGGGTGGACTTCCGGAACTGCATCGTGATCATGACTTCCAACCTCGGGGCGCGGCAGCTCCAGACCAATGCCGCCCTCGGCTTCCGGATGTCGGGCGACAGCGACCAGGCCCGGGCCGAGGCCTCGCATGAGCTGATGAAGGAGAAGGTCAACTCCGAGCTCAAGCAGGCCTTCCGGCCGGAGTTCCTCAATCGGATCGACGCGACGGTCGTATTCCGCTCGCTGACCGTGGAGGAGATCCGGCAGATCGTGGACCTGATGCTGGGTCGCGTGCGGGACCAGCTGCGCGCCCAGGGGATGGCCCTGCAGGTGACCCAGGAGGCGAAGGACCACATCATCAAGCTCGGCTATGACGTGGCCTACGGCGCCCGGCCGCTCCGGCGGGTGATCCAGAACATGGTCGAGGACGTGCTGGCCGAGCACCTCCTGCTGGGCAAGTACGAGCCCGGGACCACGATCGTGGTCGACAAGGGCACCGAGACCGGGCTCGAGGTCCGCGCCGCCGCCGAGAAACAACCCGTCGGCGCCGGCTGAGCCGGACCGACCCGGGCATGGCGCGGCCGCAAAGCCGGTACGTCTGCCAGGCCTGCGGGGCGAGCGTCCTCCGCTGGGAGGGCCAGTGCCGTACCTGCGGCGCCTGGAACACGCTGGTCGAAACCCTGGTCCGCGTGCCGTCCGCCGCGTCCCGCCGCGCGGCCGCGCCCGCGGCAGGGGCCACGCCGGACCCTGTCCCGCTGGCCGGGCTGGCCGAGACGGAGGTTCCGCGGCTCGGCCTGGGCATCCCGGAGCTGGACCGCGTACTGGGCGGCGGCATCGTCCCGGGATCGCTCGTCCTCGTCGGCGGGGAGCCGGGGATCGGCAAGTCCACGCTGCTGCTCCAGGCGGCCGCCGGGCTGGCGGCCGCGCCGGCGACGGCCGGGGGCTGGGTCCTCTATGCGACCGGGGAGGAGTCGCCGGCCCAGGTCCGGCTGCGGGCGCGCCGCCTGGGCTTGCTGGATGGTGCGGCCGGGGCGGCGATCCGGGTCGTGGCCGAGAGCGACGCGGGCCGGATCGTCGAGCTTGCCCGCTCGGGGCGGCCGAGCCTGCTGATCGTCGACTCGATCCAGACCATGACCGTGGACGAGCTGGAGGGCCCGGCCGGGTCCGTCGGCCAGGTCCGCGAGTCGGCGCTGCGGCTGATGGAGCTGGCCAAGGGCGAGGGGATCGCCGTCATTCTCGTCGGCCACGTCACCAAGGACGGCACGCTGGCCGGCCCGCGCACCCTGGAGCACCTGGTGGACGCGGTCCTCGGCCTCGAGGGCGAGCGCTCCGCCGCCCTGCGCCTGCTCCGGGCGACCAAGAACCGCTTCGGCTCCACCGAGGAGATCGGCGTCTTCGAGATGGGCGAGCGGGGACTCGAGGAGCTGGCCGACCCGGCCCGAGCCTTCCTGGTCGAGCATCCGGAGCCGGCGCCCGGCAGCGCGGTCGGGGTGATCCTCGAAGGGAGCCGTCCGCTGCTGGTGGAGGTCCAGGCTCTCGTGGCACCGGGCGGCTACGGCGCGCCCCGCCGGACCGCCGCCGGCATCGACGGGAACCGCCTGGCCCTGCTCGTCGCCGTGCTGGGCCGGCGCGCCGGCGTGGCCCTGGGGAGCCACGATGTCTACGCGAACCTGGCCGGCGGCCTGGCGGCCGACGAGCCGGGCCTTGATCTCCCGCTGGCGATCGCGCTCGCCTCGTCGCTCCGCGACCGGCCCGCGCTGCCCGGCACCGTCGCTGTCGGCGAGGTGGGGCTGCTCGGGGAGCTGCGCCCGGTGCCCGGCCTCGAGCGGCGGCTCCGCGAGGCGGCCAGGCTGGGCTACCGGCGGGCCATCGTGCCGCGCAGCCGGCGCGGCCCGACCGAGGTGGAGGGGATCGCCGTCTGCGTCACGGGTACGCTCCGCGAGGCCCTCGACGCGGCGCTCGCTCCAGCCGAAGCCGGGGTCACCGGTCGCCGCCGCCCGGACCGACCGAGCGGCCTCCCCGTCCCGGCCCGGGGCGACGCCCGCTCCTGAGCGATGCTAGGCTGGCGCGGCCGAGCCGGGGAGGGGGCGCGCGACCTGCGGCACCGAGCCGTCGGGCGGGGCCTCCGCCGATCCTCGACGTCGAGGAATCCGTGATCCGCGCCATCCGCCTGCTGGGAGCCGCGCTCGGGGTCCTGGTCGGGTTGTCCCTCTCGACCGCCAACGGCGGCCTGTTCGCCGAGACCGGCAGCGCCGGCCTCTTCCTGGCCGTCTGGGTCGTGGCCTGGCTGGTCGTGGGCTTCTCGATCCTGCCCTACCTGACGGTCGTCCCGGCCGGCTGGCTGATCCGGGCCGTCCAGGAACTCTCCACCGCGGAGTTCGTCACGGCGGTGATCGGCCTCGTGATCGGGCTCCTGATGGGCCTCCTGCTCGGTCTGCCGCTGTCGGCCCTGCCGTCGCCGGCGGGGACCTGGCTGCCGCTCGGCGTCTCGATCTTCCTGGGCCTCGGGATGCTGGGGCTCACCGTCGCCAAGCGCGACGACCTGATCACGGCCGGCGAGACGATCGGCATGCTCCGGCGGCCGGAGCCGGAGGGTGCGGGCGGCCGGCAGGGGCTGCCCGGCATCGTCGTCGACACGAGCGCCATCATCGACGGCCGGATCGCGGACATCGTCGAGTCGGGCTTCATCTACGGCACGCTGGTGGTGCCGCGCTTCGTGCTCGAGGAGCTGCAGCACATCGCGGACAGCTCGGACGGTCAGCGCCGGGGACGGGGACGGCGGGGCCTGGAGATCCTAGGCCGCCTGCAGAAGGACGCGACCACGCCGGTCGAGGTGGCCGACGCCGAGTTCCGGGAGATCCCGGAGGTGGACGGCAAGCTCGTGGCCCTGGCGAAGGCGCGCAGCCGGATGATCCTGACCAACGACTTCAACCTGAACCGGGTGGCCGACCTGCAGGGGATCCGCGTGCTCAACATCAACTCCCTGGCCAACGCGGTCAAGCCGGCGCTCCTGCCCGGCGACTCGATCCGCGTCAGGGTGATCCAGGAGGGCAAGGAGCCCGGCCAGGGGGTGGCCTATCTCGACGACGGAACGATGGTGGTCGTCGAGGGCGGAGCCCGCTTCGTCGACCGCGACCTGGACGTCGGGGTCACCCGCGTCCTCCAGACGGTCATGGGCCGCATGATCTTCGCCCAGCCGCGGGCCGAGTGAGCGGGCCCGACCCGGCCGCCGACGCCCCGGCCGCCGACACCGCGGCCGCCGACACCGCGGCCGCCGACGGCCTGGATGCGATCCTCGTGGCGGCCGGCGAGAGCCGCCGGATGGGAGGGCGCGACAAGCTCGAGGCGTCGCTCGGCGGGCGGCCGCTGATCCGCTGGTCGCTCGAGGCCCTCGCCGCGGTGCCGGAGGTCGAGCGGATCGTCCTGGTGATCGCCCCGGGGCGGCTGCCGGCCATGGCCGGGGCGCCCTGGCTCCCGCCGTCCGTCGCGGCGGTGGTGGCCGGCGGGCCGCGCCGGCACGAATCGGTGGCCGCGGGGCTGGCGGCGCTCGTGGCCCTGGATCCGACGGCGGCGTCGGGGGCCGCGGACCGGGTGGTCCTGGTCCACGACGGGGCGCGGCCGCTGGCCGGCGCCGAGCTCGTCCGGCGGGTCGCGGCCGCGGCGGCCCGTCACGGCGCGGCGGTGCCGGTCGTGCCGGTCGCGGAGACGATCAAGCGCGTGGCGCCCGACGGCCGGATCGTGGAGACGGTCGACCGGGCCCCGCTCGCCGCGGCCCAGACGCCCCAGGGCTTCCGGCGCCGCCTCCTGGAGGTGGCGTTCGCCCGTTTCCCGCCCTCCGGGCCCGAGACGTGGACGGACGAGGCCGCCCTGCTCGAGGCCTGTAGAATCGAGGTCCATGCCATCCCCGGTGATCCGACGAACCTCAAGGTGACCGTACCCGACGATCTCGCCCGGGCGGAGGCCACCATCCTGGGCCGGCTCGGCCCGCGGGCCGGCCACGGCCTGGATCGCCACCCCTTCGGCCCGGGCGAGCCCCTCCGGCTCGGAGGCCTCACGTTCCACGGCGCGCCGCGCCTCCGGGGCCACTCCGACGGCGACGTCGCCCTCCACGCGGTGGCCGACGCCCTGCTCGGGGCCGCCGGGCTGGGCGACCTGGGCCGCCTCTTCCCGGCCGACAACCGGACCCCGGAAGGGATCGCCAGCGGGGCCATGCTGACGGAGGTACTCCGGCGCCTCGAGGAACGCGGCCTCCGCCCGGTCTCGGTGGACCTTACCATCGTGGGGGCGCGGCCCCGCCTTGCCGGGCGGCTCGACGAGATGTCCGGCGCCATCGCCGAGCTGCTCTGCCTGGCCCGTGACCGCGTCAACGTCAAGGCTTCAACGGGCAACCTCGCCGGGCCGGAGGGAGCCGGGCGCGGGCTGGCCGCCGAGGCCGTCGTCCTCGTGGAGCCGAGCTGAGGACCCCCATCCGCCTCGTCGCTCGTCCCCGGTCGCGACATCGGCCGAGCGAGCGCCCTCGATCCGCCGATCCTGAGACCGCTGGAGACCTCTGGTGACCGTCCGGCTGCACGACACCCTGACCAACGATACGCGGGAGCTCGTCCCGCTGGAGCCCGGCCATGTCCGGGTCTACAGCTGTGGCCCGACGGTCTACGGCCCGGCCCACGTCGGCAACTTCCGATCGTTCCTCTTCGCCGACCTCCTGGTCCGCTTCCTGCGCTATCGCGGCCTGCGGGTCACCTGGGTCATGAACATCACCGACGTGGACGACAAGATCATCCGCGGCGCGGCGGCCGAGGGCGTGACCATCGGGCAGCTGGCCGATCGCTACGCCGAGCGGTTCCTGGCCGATGCGAAGACCCTCCGGATGACGATGCCCGACCGCCTGCCGCGGGCCACCGCCCACATCGAGCCGATGGTCCGCCTGATCCGGCGGCTGGTCGACGGCGGCCACGTCTACCGGACCGACGACGGGTCGTACTTCTTCCGGATCGCGAGCTGGCCGGGCTACGGCCGACTCGCCCACCTGGATCCCGAGCAGATGCGGGTGGGTGAACGGGTGGAGGCCGACGAGTACGGCAAGGACGACGTTCGGGACTTCGCCGTGTGGAAGAGTCCGAAGCCGGGCGAGCCGTCGTTCGAGACGGCGCTCGGCCCGGGCCGGCCGGGCTGGCACATCGAGTGCTCGGCCATGAGCATGGAGCACCTCGGGTCGCCGTTCGACGTCCACACCGGCGGCGTCGACCTGATCTTCCCGCACCACGAGGACGAGATCGCCCAGTCGGAAGCTGCCACCGGGGTCGAGTTCGTCAGGACCTGGCTCCACTGCGCCCACCTCCAGATGGGCGGCCGCAAGATGGCCAAGTCGACCGGCAACATCGCCCGGGTAGGGGAGGTCCTCGCCCAGGGTGTGAACCCCCGGGCCCTGCGCCTTGCCCTGATCTCGGCCCAGTACCGGATGAGCCTCTCGTTCGGCGAGGAGTCGCTCCAGGCGGCGGCCTCGGCGGTCGAACGGCTGGACGCGCTGATGACGGCCCTGGCCACCTACGTCGAGGACGGGCCCGACGACGGCACGCTGCCGGACCTGCTCGATGCCGCACGGGGTGCGTTCGAGGCGGCCCTCGACGACGACCTGAACATCTCGCCGGCCCTGGCGGCAGTCTTCGAGCTCGTGCGGGAGCTGAACCGGCGCCTGGCCGCGCGCGAGCTCTCGACCGCGGACGCCGGCCGGGCGACCGCCTTCCTGCGGGACCTCGACCGGGTGCTGGCGATCCTCGACGAGCCGGCGGCCGAGCTGGCGGCAGACCTGCTCGCGCTGCTCGACGGGCGGGCTGCGGCCCGGGCCGCGCGTGACTGGGCGGCATCCGACCGTCTGCGCGACGAACTGGCCGCGCGGGGGATCCTGGTGGAGGACACACGGGACGGCCAGCGCTGGCGCCGGGCGGCCGCGGCCGCGGAGGCGACCCGTGCCTGACGGCGAGCGGCCGCGCCGGGGGCCGGATGGCGGCGAGCCGCATCATCGGCGGAAGACCGGCCCGGGGAGGGCCGGCGGGACCGGGAAGCCGGGCGGCCCGGGGAGGGCCGGCGGGACCGGGAAGCCGGGCGGCCCGGGGCGCCCCTGGAGTCACACCGGACCCCCTGGCCGGCCCGGCGGGCAGGGCGGTCCCGGGAGGCAGGGCCCGCCGCCGGAGCGCCACGGCTTCCCGCCGCCGGAGCCACCTCTCGCCGGCCACGGTGGCCGCGGGGGCCGCCCCGAGGGCGATCAGGGTGGTGGGTTCCGCCACGGAGGACCACCGGCCGAACGCCGGGCCGGCGGGCCGCCCTTCCGGCGTGGTTTCGGTCTGCATCCCGAGGGCGCCGGCGGCGCGCCCCCGGGAGGCTCGCCGCAGCGCGGGCCCGCCGACGAGCGACACGCTCCGAGGCCCGATCGATCCGGACCGGCTGGGACCCCGTGGCCGCGCCGTTCCGGGCCGCCCTGGGCGGGCGCCGAACGCCGGCGGCCGGGCGCCGACCACCCGGGTCGGGTTCCCTTCGAGCGACGGCCCCTCGGGCCCGGCGCAACCTCATTCGAGCGGGAGGGACCGCCGGACCGAGCGTCCGGAGCGGCCGGCGGGACCGGGCAGCGGGGCGGTTTCGGGCCGCGTCGACCGGCACCGGGCAGGCCGTTCCCCGGTCGGCCGTTCCCCGGTCGGCCGGCTCCCCGTCCGGTGCCCGCCCTCCCGGCACCTTCGCTGCGTCCGTCGGGAGGCCCGCCCCCCGCCGACCTGCTGGGTCCCGATGAGGAGCTGGTCGCCGGGCGGCACCCGGTCGAGGAGGCGTTCGCTGCTCGGCGCGAGGCGCGCCGCTTGCTCGTGGTGCCCCAGCGGCGCGAGGCCCTGGAGCGGCTCGTCCTCCACGCGACCACGCTGCGCATCCCGATCGTCGAGGTCGACGGCGGGACGCTGACGGCCGTGGCCGGTTTCGACGGGCACCAGGGCGTGGCGCTCGTCACGCCGCCGCGGCGGTACGGAACCTTGGCGGAGATCCTGGCCCGGGCGGCGGAGCGTGGCGAGGCGCCATTCGTCCTTGTCCTCGATTCGCTCGAGGACCCGCAGAACGTCGGGACCCTGCTGAGGAGCGCGGAAGGAGCCGGCGTCCACGGCGTCCTCTTCCCCACCCGACGCCAGGCCCCTCTCACGCCGGCGGCGATCAAGGCGTCCGCGGGCGCCGTGGAGCACCTTCAGCTGGTGCCGGTGGACGATCTGCCCGGGGCACTCGCCGACCTCCACGTGCGCGGGCTGCGGATCGTGGGATCGGAAGCGGAGGCACCGCTGGCGGCCCGCCAGGCCGACCTGCGCGGCCCGCTCGCGCTGGTCGTGGGCAGCGAGGGCCAAGGGCTCGGTCCGGCGGTGCACCGCCGCTGCGACCTGCTCGTGAAGATCCCGATGCGGGGTGCGATCGGCTCGCTCAACGCCGCGGTCGCCGGCTCGATCCTCCTCTTCGAGGCCGCCGGGCAGCGGGCGGACGCCGCGGCCGCCGCGGGAGCGCCAGCCCGGCCGGAAGCCCCGCCGGATGCCCCGTCCCAAGCCGTGGCCGAGCCCGAAGCCGGTGCCGCCGCCGCGGAGCCTCTCCCGGCTCCGGGCCCGCCTCCCCGCCGCACCGTACGGCGGACGAGGTCGCGCGCCCCCGCCGCGGATCCGGGCGCCGGCGCCTCGCCCGGCGGTGCCGCGGATCCGGGCGCCGAGCCGCCGGACGACCTGCTGCCCGGCGCCGCGACCCTGGCCGCCCCGGCGGGTCCCGCTGTCGGCGATGCGCCCCAGGGGGCGCTCCCGGCGGAGGATCCGCCGGCCCAGACCGGCCCCCGCCGGCGTGGCGCCCGCCGCGCTTGACCGACCCGGGCCCGGCCCCTATGATCCCCGTTGCGCCCAGGGGCTTTGTCGAGTTGTGCCTCTGTGCCTGCCGACGTAGCTCAATTGGCAGAGCAGCGGTTTTGTAAACCGCCGGTTCCGGGTTCGAGTCCCGTCGTCGGCTCCAACTGAACAGGCACCCGCCGGAGGCGGCTCCCCTGGGCCGGGCCGGCGACCCGAACCAAGACCAGCAGGCACGATCTCCGGATGGAGCGGCCCCCTGAGGCAGCTGCCGTCCCTGCCTCCGGTCCGCTGCCTCTGCGATCGCAGACCGAGCCCACATAGCTCAGTCGGTAGAGCACTTCCTTGGTAAGGAAGAGGTCATCGGTTCAAGTCCGATTGTGGGCTCCACCCCCCGCCCGCGGCGAAGCCGCACCTGACAGATGGAGTAGAACGCGCACGTGGCCAAGAAGAAGTTCGAGCGGACCAAGCCGCACGTCAACGTCGGCACGATCGGCCATATCGACCACGGCAAGACCACCCTCACCGCGGCGATCACCAAGTACCTCGCGCTCAAGGGTGGGGCGGA
>JAJYJO010000090.1 GCA_021789435.1 Chloroflexota bacterium | reverse complement strand
ACGCCGCCCGAAGGGCTGGGCGCGGAGCTGGCCGGCGCCGAAGCGCTCGGAGGCGTGCTGGCCGGCGCGCTCGGTGAGGGCGTGTTCGTGGCCCCCTGGCAGGCCCCGACGACGACGGCAGCCGTCGCGACTAGGACTAACACTCGTCGAAGCATGAGCCTCCTCCAGTGACGGTCGCGTTTCCGTCCGGTCCTTCATGCCGGCGGCAGGGCGGCCGCTCGTGCCCCCAAAGCCCGCATGGATGGGGCGGGCGTGCGCGCAGCGTGACGCCGGATCGCCGGCGGCAACAGGCTCACCCGCTCCGGCGGCGATGGGTACACCTGAAGGGGCCGTGACCGGCTCAGGACGCGGCGCCGACGAACGCCCGCCTCCCCGGTCGCCCCGCTCGCGCGCCATCGGCTCGCTCGGGCCCGGCCGCGACCGCCCGGGCCATCCGGCTCACGGCCTCGGCGAGCCCCTCCGGGGAGTGGCCGGTGAACGAGAGGACGAGCTCTCGATCCGGCCCGGGGGCCAGCCGGAAGTCGGCGACCGGCGCGACCGCGACGCCGCGCTGGAGGCACGCCCCGGCCACGGCCGAAGCGCTCCAGCGGCCGTCCAGTATGGTTGCCACGATCGCGTCCCCCGTGGGCGCGGGCGCCACGGACAGGAAACCACCGAGCTGCAGCCTGAGTGCCTCGAGAAGCGCCAGCTGGCGCTCGGCCTGCACGACGCGCAGCCGCCGGAGGTGACGGTCGAGGTGGCCTTCGGCCACGAAGCGGGCGAGGGCGCGCTGGTTGGCGGCGGGCGGACGGTCGGCGGTCAGGCCGAGCAGCCGGATCAGGCCGGCGGCCACCCGGGCGGGCAGGATGGCGAACCCGAACGAGAGCCCCGGGTGGATCCCCGGCCCGAGGTCGCCGACGTAGACGACGCGGTCCTCGGCCGCCACCTGGAGGGCGGTCGGGTGCAGGCCCTGGAAGCGGATCTCCCGGCCGGTGTCATCCTCGATGATCAGCGCATCCCGGGCGGCGGCCCAGGCGAGCAGGGCGGCCCGCCGCTGCGGCGCCAGGCTGCCGCCCCGGGGCCGCTGCCAGGCCGGACCCACCAGGACAAGGTCGGCCCGATCGGGGAGGCGGTGCACTTGGAGTCCGTGATCGTCGACCGGGACGGGCACGAGCCGGGTCCCGAGGGCCGCCAGCACGGCCCGCAGGCTCGGGTCGCCCGGATCTTCCACGACAGCCGTGCCGGCCCGGCCCGGCAGGAGGTGGGCCAGGGCGCCGACAAGGGAGCGCGGGCTCGTACCGACGACGATCCGCTCGGGGCCGGCACGCGCCCCGCGGGAGGCTCCGGCGTACGTCGCCAGCGCCTCCCGCAAGAGGGGGTCCCCGCCCGGATCGGCCGCGATCTCGGCCAGGACCCGGCCGCAACGGGAAAGGTCGCGCCAGGCTTCCCGGGTCAGCCGCGACCAGAGCTCGACCGGGAAGTTGGCGAGCTCGGGCCGGCCCGGTCGCAGGTCGAAGGCCGGTCCTCTCTGCTCTCGTCGAGCCGGCCCGGTCGCCCGGGCGGAGCCCGGTCCGGGACCGAGCGGCAGGGCGTGCGGGACGACTTCGGGCGGCCGGCCGGCCACCAGGGTGCCGCTGCCGATGCGCCGGACGAGATAGCCCTCGGCCGCCAGCTCGTCGTAGGCCGTGATGACGGTGATCCGCCCGACCCCCAGGTCGCGAGCCAAGCTGCGGATCCCCGGCAGGCCCACCCCGGGTCGCAGGCGACCGTCGAGGATGGCCGCGCGCAGCTGATGCTCGATCTGGCGGTAGAGCGGCTCGCCGGAATCTCGCCGGAGCTCGATGGGAGGACTTGGCAAGCGATCGACCCCCGCATGGGACGACGGCCACGGCTTCGGCCGCGCGTGACGTGGAGCGTGACAGAAAGAGATACGCGTCGAAGGTTCGGGAGGTTCATCACCGGTCGTGTCGCGCATCCTGCCGGCGGGCTCGCGCATCCCGCGGTCCAGTGCCGCCTCCGGACGCGGCGCGGGTCGCGACCGCGGCCGTGTCAGCTCGCCGCCAGCTCGGCCCGGACGGCCGCCGCGAGCTGCGAGGCGCGGGCGGCGGCCTCGCCTCGCTCGTCGTGGCGGAGGAAGGCGAAGACGTCGCGGCCGTCGGCCAGGAAGGGCGCCAGCCGGGCGGCCCAGGCCGAGAGCTCGGCCGGGGCGTAGGCCAGCCGGCGGAGGCGGACGTAGAGGAAGGGGGCCGTCACGTGCAGCGAGGGCGGCGCGGGGTCGTTCTCCCGCTCGGTCGCGCAGAAGGCGACGCCCGCGTCCCGGAGCGGCGCCAGGACTTCGTCAACCTCCCACGAGAGGTGTTCGAACTCGATCGTGAGGGGCAGCGTCCGGGGCCAGGCGGCAAGAAGCGCCGCGAGGCGCGCGTCGTCGCGACCGGTCGTCGCCGGGACCCGGAAGAGGACGCTCCCCAGGCGCTCCCCGAAGCCGGCCAGCGGGCCGGTCAGCCAGGGCAGCGTCCCGCCCGGGTCGGCGGCCAGGGCGCGCAGGCTGCCGCCGCGCTGGGCCTTGACCGCGAACCGGAAGCCCGCCGGCGTCTCGGCGACCCAGGCGGCCACGCGCTCCGGCGTCGGCTGTCGGTAGAAGGTGTTGTTGAGTTCGCAGGCAGGGAGCCGGGCGGCGTAGAGCCGCAGCAGGTCGGCCGGCCGGCAGCCCGGCGGGTAGAAGGCCGGCGCCCAGGCAGGATAGGAGAAGCCGCTCGTGCCGACGTAGAGGGTCCCGGTCACGGCCCGGATCGTAGCGCGGTGGGCGCCCCAGGGCCGCCGATCCCGCCGCCCTGTCAGCCCGGCCGACGTGATCGTGGAAGCAGGCGGCCGGGTGCGGCGTCTCGACCCGTCAGTCGCCGCCGCCGTCCGCCCCGGTTGCCCCCGGCCACCCTCAGGCGGCCAGGTCGCGACGCTCGAAGCCGACCAGCGAGACGGCGAAGCCGACGACCGCGACGACCGCCAGGACCGCGGCGTCGCCCAGGTCCAGCCCGTTGCGCAGCGGGTCGTGACCGAGGTAGTAGAAGAAGGGCGAGATGCCCCGGATCTGGTTGAGGCTCTCCACCATCGGGGCGAGCGCGTTGATGAAGTAGGTCGCGACCAGCAGCGCGCCGGTGATGCCGATGGCGGTCGCCCGGCTGCCCGTGAAGGCGGCGATCGCCAGGGTGATGCCGCCGAAGGCCAGGGCCAGCAGTGTCCCGACGACCAGCCCGGCCACGACCTTGTCGAGGGCGAGGTCCGTGCCGGTGAAAGCTGCCCCTCCCCAGACGCCGACCAGGAGGAAGGCGGCCACGATGATCGTCGCCAGGACGATCGCGACCGTCTTCTCGGTCAGGACGGCCCAGCGCTCCAGCGGCTCGGCCAGCAGGACGTCGAGGGTGCCGCGGGCCTCCTCCCCGGCGGTCGCCCCGCTGGCGACCCCGATGGCGAAGCCGCCGAGGATCAGCGGCAGCATCAGCGGGAAGAGCTCCATGTTCAGGAAGCCGGCGGGCGAGCCGAGGTCGATCAGCTGGCCGCCGATCAGAGCTCGCAGGGCGGGCGGAAAGGCGTCCAGGATCGACTGGAGGTCCATCATCTTGCCGATCGTCGGGAAGAGCCACATGAAGTAGAAGCCCAGGATCCCGAGGCCCAGGCCCGTCCAGAAGGTCGGCCAGCGCAGGTCCCGCAGGCTCTTCAGGAAGACGTTACGCAGCAGCATGGATGTTGGCCTCCTCTCCGTAGTAGGCGAGGAAGATCTCCTCGAGGCTCGTCTCGATGGCGTGGATGTCGCGGACCTCGAAGCGAGCGGCGGTCTTGACCAGCGCGTCCAGGCTGCCGAGGACGGTGCAGCGCACGATGCCGTCGTGGACGGTCACGTCGCGCACGCCGGAGAGGCCGACGAAGGCGTCCGCCGGCACCGGCGCGGCGAAGTCGATCTCGAGCCTCCGGAGGGCTCGTTTCTTGAGATCAGCCACCGCCTCCACGGTGAGCAACCGGCCCTCGCGGATGATCCCGACCCGGTCGCAGAGGTGCTCCACCTCCGGCAGGATGTGGCTGGAGAGGAAGACCGTGCGACCGTCCGCCCGGACCTCCTCTACCAGGCGCTCGAATTCCTGTTGGATCAGGGGGTCGAGTCCGCTCGTCGGCTCGTCGAGGATCACCAGCTCCGGGCGGCCCATGAAGGCCGCCACCAGGCCGATCTTCTGCTTGTTGCCGCGGCTCAGAGCCTTGAACGGCCGGGCCAGGTCGAGCTGCAGGCGATCCGCCAGGCGACCCAGCTCCTCCCGACCCACGCCTCCCCGCAGGTTGCCCAGGTAGCGCAGGAGCTGCGCGCCCGTCAGGTCTCCCCACAGGGTCAGCTCACCCGAGAGGTAGCTGATGCGGCGGTGGAGGGCGACTCGATCCCGGCGCGGGTCGAGGCGCAGGATCTCCGCCCGGCCGCGGGTCGGCCGGATCAGGTCGAGGAGGAGGCGAATCGTGGTGGTCTTGCCGGCCCCGTTGGGGCCCAGGAAGCCGAAGACCTCGCCGCGCCGAACCTCCAGGTCGACATCGACGATGCCCCGCGAGCGCCCGTAATACTTGGTCAGGCCCTCCATCCGGATGACGGGGTCAGGGCCGGATGCCGTCATCGGGCGCCTCCTTCCTGCGGCCGCGGCCGCCGCTCCTGCCAGCGGCCGACAAGGGCCGGCAGCTCCTCTTCGAGGAAACCGTAGAGGTCACGGGCTTCGGCAAGCCGCCCGGGGTCGCCGTCCGGGTCGATCAGCGGCAGGCCCTCATCGGCCAGGTCGCGGAGGGAGCGAAGGAACGCGAAACGCTCCTCCAGGACGCGCGTCCAGGCATCCTCGTCGACGACGAAGCGGTCACGTCGATCGTCGTCGGGGACGGTGCGCTCGACGAAGCCGTAGTGGACGAGCAGCCGCGTGCTCGAGCTGATGGAGGCCTTGCTCGCGTCGAGGGCGGCCGCCAGGTCCCCGGCGTTCATGCCGCCGGCCGGGCCGAGCAACAGCGCCCCGAGGACGCGACCGGCCATCCTGGGGAGATGGACCGCCTCGAAGGCGAGTCCCACCTGCTCGCGGAAGCGGTGGCGAGCGCGCTCGCGTGGAACGGCCAGCCGACTGTCCATCCCGCAACCTCCACGATCGAACACCGGTGGGCGGTACGTCCGGTTGAGACTATCAGGTTCCCTCTGTTCAGTCAAGGCTGAACAGAATGTACCGGCCCTCACGGGGGCCGCGGCCCCGGCTCGAAAGGACGGCGCGCAGCGCCCCCGGACGGCTATGATCGCCGGACGCACGGTCTACGCCCACGATCGTTCGGCCCGACCGCCGGGGGAGGCTTCGCGAGAACTCGCGCCCATGTCGCTCATCAGCACGCGCCAGCTGACCAGGCGCTTCAGCGGAGGCGTCACCGCCCTCGACGCCCTGACCCTCGACGTCGAGCCCGGCGTCATCGGCCTGGTCGGCGCCAACGGGGCGGGCAAGACCACCCTCATCAAGATCCTGCTCGGCCTGCTGCCGCCGACCTCGGGCTCCGCCGCCGTGCTGGGCCGCGACGTCGCGACCGAGGGGCCGCAGATCCGCCAGTTCGTCGGTTACATGCCGGAGCACGACTGCCTGCCGCCCGACCTGACCGCGACCGAGTTCGTGACCCACATGGCGCGCATCAGCGGCCTGCCACGGTCGTCGGCCCGCGAGCGGACGGCGGAGGTCCTTCGTCACGTCGGGCTGTACGAGGAGCGCTACCGGCAGATCGGCGGCTACTCCACCGGCATGAAGCAGCGGGTCAAGCTCGCCCAGGCGCTGGTGCACGACCCCAGCCTCCTGCTCCTGGACGAGCCCACGAACGGCCTCGACCCGGCCGGGCGCGACGAGATGCTCGACCTCGTCCGGCGGACCGGCACCGAGTTCGGCATCGCCGTCGTCGTCGCCTCGCACCTGCTGGGCGAGATCGAGCGCGTCTGCGAGTTCCTGCTGGCCATCGACGCTGGCCACCTGCTCCGGGCGGCGCCCCTGGCGTCGTTCACCCGGCAGACGGGCGTCCTGACAGTCGAGATCGAGGATGGGGCCGACCGGCTGGCAGCCACCCTGGCCGAGCGCGGGCTGACGGTGCGCGAGGATGGCCGCCAGGTGCTGGTCCGGCTCGACGACGAGCGGCCCTACGACCTCGTCCGCGACGCCGCCGCCGAGCTTGGCCTCGCGCTCGTGCGGATCGAGCAGCGCCGTCACCGGCTGGAGGACCTCTTCCGCGAGCCCGGCAGCGGCGACGAGGGCGCCGCGGCGACCCTCGCCGCCGGCACGGCGCCGGTGCCAGCGGCGTCATCCGGGCCCGCTACCACAGGGATCGGCAGATGAGCGGCCAGGTGGTGGACCGGACCACCGCTCCGGGCGAGGTCGCGGCCAGCATCTACGACCTGGGCTACCAGCACTATGCGGGCGCCCGCCTGGGACGGCGGGCGGCGTTCCTGGCCCTCTACACGGAGAGCCTCCGCGGGTGCTTCGGGCTGGGGCGACCCACCCGCTCCAAGGTCGTGCCCTTCGGCCTGCTCATCCTGGCCGAGCTGCCGGCGGTCATCGCCGTTGCCCTGGAGGCATTCCTGGGCGGCGTCGCCGGCGGACGCATCGAGAACCCCATCCGCTACGACAACTACTTCCCCACGATCGTCCAGTTCCTGGTCCTGTTCGTCGCAGCCCAGGCACCCGAGATGGTGGGCCGCGACCAGCGCTATCACGTGCTGTCGCTCTACTTCTCTCGGGCCCTGGATCGGCTCGACTACGCCGTCGCCAAGGTGGTCGCCCTGGTCTCGGCCCTCCTGGTCCTGTCGCTGCTGCCCCAGGCCACGATCTTCGTGGGCAAGGTCCTCGGTAGTCAGGACCTGCTCGGCGCCTTCACCGACAACCTGGCAGCGGTGCCGGCGATCGTGCTGAGCGCGGCGACGGCCGCCCTGGTGATGGCCTCCCTGGCCCTGGCCGTGGCTGCCTTCACGCCGCGTCGTGCCTACGCCACGGCCGCCATCTTCGCCCTCTTCTACATCACCCTGACGGCGGTAGCCATCGCCGGGGCCACCCTGCACGGCGACCTGGCTCGCTACGTGCTCCTGGTCGCTCCGACCAACACCCTGGAGGTCTTCACCGCCTGGCTCTTCGGCACGGCCGTGGGCCCGGAGCTCGCGCGGGCCGACCTGGCCGGTCCGGACGGGGCGGCCGCGGCCGCGGCCATGGCCGCCGGGGCGCTGGTCGTGCTGGCATGGCGGTACCGGGGCATCGGCGCATGAGCGAGCCCGGCCGGCCGTCTCCCGAGGGCATTGCGCCGGTGGCGACGCCACCTGCTGCCCCCGGGACCAGGGGGGCCTGGACTCCCGTTTCGGCGGGATCGTCGCCCGGACCCGCCTCCGCGCCGGCCGCCTCAGGCCCCCCCGCGGCCGTCGAGCTCCGCTCGGTCTCGCGCTGGTACGGCAACGTCGTGGCCGTCAACGACGTCAGCCTCCGCCTCGACGCGGGCGTCACCGGCCTGCTGGGCCCGAACGGCGCCGGCAAGTCGACCATCCTCCACATGATGTCCGGGTTCCTGAAGCCGTCGGCAGGCCAGGTCCTGATCGCCGGCCAGGCGGCCTGGCGCCGCCCGGAGATGTACCGCCACATCGGGCTCGTCCCGGAGCGCGAGGCCGTCTACCCGACCCTGACGGGCTACGAATTCGCGCGCTTCAACGCCCGCCTCCAAAGTCTGCCCGATCCGGATGCGGCCGCCGCCCGGGCCATCGCGACCGTCGGCCTGGGCGACGCGCAGCATCGGCCGATCGGCACCTACTCCAAGGGGATGCGCCAGCGGGCCAAGGTCGCGGGTGCCCTCGTCCACGACCCGACGACCCTGCTCCTCGACGAGCCGTTCAATGGCATGGACCCCCGGCAGCGGCTGTCCATGATGGAACTCCTGCGGCGGATGGCGGCCGAGGGGCGGACGATCCTCTTCTCCTCCCACATTCTCGAAGAGGTCGAGCGGCTGGCCGAGGAGGTGCTCGTCCTGGTGGCCGGCCGGCTGGCGGCCTCGGGCGACTTCCGGGCGATCCGCCGGCTGATGACGGACCGGCCGCATACCTTCACAGTCCGGTCCTCGGACGACCGCCGCCTGGCAGCCGCCCTCATGGACGAGCCTGCCGTCTTCGGCGTCGAGCTGTCGGACGGCCGGCTGACCGTCCGGACGGCCGACCTGGAGCGCTTCGGGCGTGCCGTCGCCGGGGTTGCCCGCGCGTCGCAGGTGAGCCTCTTCGAGCTCTTCCCGACCGACGACTCCCTGGAGAGCGTCTTCAGCTACCTGGTGGGGGTCCGCTGACCGTGATCGTCGAGATCGCCCGCGTGACCTCGCGCCAGCTGCTCGGCCGGCGACGGACGCTCCTGATGGGCCTCCTGGCCCTTCTGCCGATCCTGCTGGCGGTCATCTTCCGGCTCGGTGGCGCGGAGACCGGTTCGATCGTCGGCGACCGCGGCTTCCTGGAAGCGCTCTTCGACGCGCTCCTGGTGACCCTCGTCCTGCCGCTCGTGGCGCTCCTCTTCGGGACGGCCGCCTTCGGCTCCGAGATCGAGGACGGCACGGTGATCTACCTGCTGGCCAAGCCGGTGCGGCGGCTCACAGTGGTGCTCGGCAAGCTCCTGGTGGCGATCGGAGCGACGGTCGTCCTGGTGGGCGGCAGCACCCTGCTGGCAGGGATGATCGCCCTGCTGGGCGTCTCGGACGGCCAGTACCTCATCATCGGCTACACGGTCGCCGTGGTCGCCGGCGCCATCATCTATGGGACGGTCTTCGTGGCCCTCGGCCTGGTCACCGGCCGCGCCCTGATCGCCGGCCTGGTCTACGTCCTGCTCTGGGAGGGCCTGCTGGCCAGCCTGCTGCCGGGGATCCAGGTGCTGAGCATCCGCCAGTACGTCCTGGGGATCGCGGACGCGGCCGGCGTCTCCGGCCGGATCGCCTCCGGGACGCTGCCCGCGTCGTCGGCCCTGACGCTCGGGGCCATCGTGGTGTTGGTCGCGGTGGTGATCGGGACGCGCCGGCTGGCGGCCTTCGAGGTGCCCCAGGCCGACTGAGCCGGCCGCGGACCCGCCGGATGCCCGCGGCGGCAGCGACGCCGGCCGCGGTTCCGACCCCCGGGGCCCTCGCGCCTGCGACCGGGCTGTGAGCCGGCTGAGATCGGTCTGCGACCCGCGACCCCGAGCGACGGTCAGGCGGCCTGGCGCTCCGCCTCGACTTCGGCCTGGTCGCCCGCCGGGCGCGTCCCCAGCGCGTCGTAGCCCTTCCAGCGGTAGATCAGCGTGGAGATGCCCCAGCTCAGCACGAAGATCCCGATGATGGCCAGCCCGATCAGCCCGAAGTCCAGGTTGTCGGCTACCCCCCAGACGCCGCCCGACAGCCCCAGCTCGGCGCCGACCACGCTCAGGGCCTCGATGCCGCCGATGACGAAGGCGATGATCACCGAGACCAGGGTGATGTTGAGGTTGTAGTAGAGCTTCCGGATCGGCTTGACGTAGGCCCAGCCGTAGGCGCCCAGCATCAGCACACCGTCGGTCGTGTCCACCAGCGACATCCCCGCCGCGAAGACGGCCGGCAGCAGCAGGATCAGCCAGATCGGCAGGTGGCTGGCGCCGGAGGTCGCGGCCAGGCCGAGCAGGGCGACCTCGGAGGCCGTGTCGAAGCCGAGCCCGAACAGAAGGCCGAGCGGGTACATGTGCCAGCTCCGCCGGATCAGCCGCAGCATCGGACGGAAGACCCGGGCCAGCAGGCCGCGGTTGTTCAGGTAGTCCTCCAGGCTCTCTTCGTCGTAGCTGCCGCCGGCCGAGACACGCCGGAACATCCGGTAGATGTCGAGCAGGACGACCAGGTTGATCAGCCCGATGACGAGCAGGAAAGCGGCCGAGACGGTGGTCCCGACGATGCCGCCGACCGAGCGCAGGGCAGGCACGTCGCTGATGAAGGCGGCCGAGACGGCGATGACGACCGACAGGGCGACCACGATCGTGGAGTGGCCGAGGCTGAAGAAGAGGCCGACGGCGACCGGCCGCTGGCCGTCCTGCATCAGCTTCCGCGTGGTGTTGTCGATGGCCGCGATGTGGTCGGCGTCGACGGCATGGCGAAGGCCGAAGGTGTAGGCCAGGAAGGCGGTCGGGAGGAGGATCGGGTAGGAGAGCGAGGCGACGAGGGTGAGGCCCCAGACGACGGCGTTGAAGGCGAGCAGGAATGCATACAGGCGGACGACGCGGCGTCGCAGCCGGTTGTCGGCGCCGCCGAACAGGCGGCTGGCGGTGGCGATCATGGCCTCCTCTGGGTCCCGGGATAGGCTGGATGGTACGGCCGCCTCGACATTGCTGCAAGAGGTTGCAACAGCGGGGTGCTCCGGAGGACGCGGCCCGCCGCGGCCGGCCGCCGGGCGCCTCGCGCGGGCCGGTGGCGCGGCGTAGAGTTGGCGCATGCCATCGCGCCCTGCTCCTGCGTCGCCTGCCGCGCGTCCGCCCGCGCTGGCCGGCACCACGCCGCCGCACGCAGGGCCTGCCACCGGGCCGGCGTCCGCCCTGTCCGCCACCCCGCCGGCCGGCGGCGCCGGATGTCCGCCGGGCTGGGAGGCGGTCCGCGACCACGTCCGCTCACGCGGACTGCGCTGGACCCCGCAGCGCCGGATTCTCGTTGAGGTGCTCTCCGGGGCGAACGGCCACGTGACCGGCGCCGAGCTGGTGGAGCGCTGCCGGGCGATCGACCCGGCCACGATCCCCTCGACCGTCTACCGGACGCTGGACGTGCTC
>JAJYJO010000089.1 GCA_021789435.1 Chloroflexota bacterium | reverse complement strand
CAGCTCGACTACACCCCCATCGCCGACAGCGACGCTTCCTGGATCGCCTACGATCGCACGCTCGGCCCCCAGCTCCGGTCGGTGGCCAGCCTGAGCGTCGACTACTACGGCTTCGACACGTCGCGGCCGCCCTTCTCCGACCCCCGCGTCCGGGAGGCCTTCGCGATGGCCGTCGACTGGGGCCGGCTGGTGGCGCTTTCCGCCGCGCCGGGCACGCGGCAGGCGACGAGCATGGTCCCGCCGGGGATCCCGGGCCGCAGCGCCACGGATTTCGCGCCGGTCTACGACCCGGCGGCCGCCCGGACGCTCCTCGCCCAGGCCGGCTACCAGGGCGGCAAGGGCTTCCCGACCGTGACGCTCGCCACGCCGGGCTATCCCTACGACGCCGGGATCGTCCGCCAGATCCGGGCCAATCTTGGCATCGACCTCGGCTACGAGACGATGGCCAGCGCGGACTACTTCGCGCGGCTGGCCGGGGACCCGCCGGCCATGTGGGCCCTGAGCTGGGTGGCCGACTACCCGGGTCCCGACGATTTCCTGGGCCTTCTGCTCGGGACCGGGGCCGCCAACAACTACGGCCGCTGGAGCTCGGCCGCCTTCGACGCCGCGATCCAGGCGGCGGGCGCGGCGACCGACCCGGCCGCCATCCAGGCCGCCTTCGACCGCGCCCAGACCGTGGTCCAGCATCAGGTCCCGGTGATCCCGGTGAGCTACGGCTCGGGCTGGGCGCTCTCCCGGACCGGCCTGCTCGGGGCCGGGGAGAACGGGCTCGGGATCATGCGCATGGCCGGCCTCGCCTGGCAGGGCGGGAGCTGACCGATGACGCGTCGCCTGCCGGCTCTCGCCGCCGCCTTCGCCCTGGCGGTCCTCCTGCTCCCGGCCGCCGCCGGACCCGCCCGCGCGGCCGGGCAGGTCTTCGGCCAGCCCTCGGCCACCTCCGTCTTCGGCAAGGGCGTCACCTTCGACCAGCCGCTGGTCGGCGATCCGGGCAGCCTCCGCCATGTCGAGATCCTGATCGACTTTCCGGGCGCCAGCGGGCCCTTCGTGGCCGAGGTGAGCGCGCCGTCGGGCCCGAACGCGACGCTGACCTACCTGGTCGACGCCACCCAGGACGGGCTGATCGCCAACACTCCGCTGACCGCGCGCTGGCGCCTGACCGCCCAGGACGGCAGCGTCGTGCTCGGCCCGCCGGCCTCGGCCACGTACGCCGACACGCGCTTCAGCTGGCAGACCCGGATGGGCCGGATCGTCCGGCTCCACTGGTACCAGGGCGATGCGGCCTTCGCGGCCCGGGCGATCGCCCTCGGCGACGCGGCGATCCAGAAGGCAGCCGCGCTGCTCGGGGTGACCGAGACCCAGCCGATCGACTTCTACATCTACGCCGACCAGCAGGCGTTCTATGACGCCCTGGGTCCGGGCACCCGGGAGAACGTGGGCGGCGAGGCGATCCCGGAGATCCGGACGATGTTCGCCCTGATCACGCCGGACGAGCTGAACGCATCGTGGGTGGGGGTGGTGGTCCCGCACGAGCTGACTCACCTGGTCTTCGACACGGCCACCCACAACCCGTATCACGACCCGCCGCACTGGCTCAACGAGGGCCTGGCCGTCTACCTCTCGGTCGGCTTCGACAGCTCCGACCGGCAGGCCGTGGCGGCCGCGGCCGCCGGCGGCTCGCTGATGCCGCTCGAGGCCCTGATCGGCCAGTTCCCGACGAGCGCCGATCGTTTCTCGCTGGCCTACTCGGAGGCGGTCTCCGCGGTCGACTATTTGGTGCGGACGCACGGTCAGGCAGCCCTGGTGAGGCTGATCCGCTCGTACGCGTCGGGCGTCACCGACGACGAGGCGTTCCAGGCCGCGCTCGGGGTGAACGCCGCCGGCTTCGATGCGGCCTGGCTCGCCTCGGTGGGGGCCGCCACGCCGCAGCGCTACGGGCCGGTGGCCGCGCCGGCCGGGCCGCTCCCGCCCGGCTGGGGCTCGGGCGGGAGCTCCGGCGCACCGGCCTCCCCGGCCGCGTCGGCGGTCGTCAGCACCCCGCCGGCCGGCGGGGTGACCGGCCTGGCGGAGGACGAGGGAACGCTGGCTCTCGTGATCGGAGCCGCGGGCGGCGTGGCGCTGGGGATCCTGTTCCTGCTGGCTTCCCGTCTCCTCGCCTTCGGGGGCCGTCGGCGCGCCGCGCCGGACGGCGCGCCCGGCGAATGGGCTGGCGGCTCACCCGGGGACGGCGCGAGATCGCCCGAGGCCGCGGTCCCGCCCGAGGCCGCGGTTCCGGCCGGGCCGCCGGCGGACGGTCCGGACGCGGCGGGACCGGGGAACGAGGCGCGACCATGAGCGGCGCGCTCGCCCGGCTCCGCGGCATCCCGAGCTGGCAGGTGACACTGGGGCTGGCCCTTCTGACGCTTGGCTTTCTGGTCGCCGCCCAGCTGCGTTCGGAACCGCAGCGCGTCCAGTACACGACCCAGGAACGCCCGCCCCTGGTGGAGACGGCCAACCAGCTGCAGCAGCAGCAGGACGACCTGGGGACCCAGATCGTCCAGCTCCGCAGCCGGATCCAGAGCCTGGAGGAGGGCGGCCAGGGCAACGCCCAGGTCGTCCGGGCTCTCAACGACCAGCTCCAGGCGGCCCGCATCGCCGCCGGGCTGACCGCCCTCAAGGGGACGGGCCTGGTCCTCCAGTTCCAGGACTCGATCCTGCCGGTGCCGGCCGGCGGCAACCAGGCCGACTACCTGGTCGACGCCAGCGACCTGCGGACCACCATCGACGAGCTGTGGCTGGCCGGTGCCGAGGCGATCGCCGTCAACGGCGAGCGCGTCGTCCCGACGACGGCCATCCTGGACATCGGCGGCTCGATCCTGGTGAACTCGGCCTACCTGGCGCCGCCCTACCAGATCGCGGCGATCGGGCCGGCGGACCTGCTCGACCGGCTGAACGCGCGCGCCAGCTGGGTCGACTACCTCAAGAACCGGGTCGACCCGGTCCAGCTCCGGCTCGGCTACTACGAGGGCTCGGACATCACGGTCCCCGCCTACGCCGGGGCGGTCAACCTCCGCTACGGACAGCCGGCGCCGGCACCATCGGCGAGCGCCGGGCCGTGAGCCGCCCGCGCAGCCAGCTCGCCCTGGCGGCCGTGGCCCTGATCCTGGGCCTCCTGGTCGTGGTCCAGCTGCGGGCGCAGGCCGGGGGCTCGACCCTCGCCAACCTCTCCTCCCAGGACCTGACCACGCTGATCGCAAACCTCAACACCCGCAACGATGAGCTGCGGTCCGAGGTCGCCAAGCTCCAGGCCGAGGAGCAGCAGCTGACCGAGCAGGCCGCCACGGGCCAGACCTCGATCGGGCAGCTGACGACGGACCTTGCCCAGACCCGGGCCTGGGCCGGCCTAAGCGCCGTCAGCGGGCCGGGCATCCGGATCACCGTCGCCGGGGCGCTGCCGGGGACGGCCGTCGAGGACGTGCTGAACGAGCTCCGCAACGCCGGCGCCGAGGCGATCGCCGTCGGCGGCGTGCGGGTGGTGCCCGGGGTGGTCGTGGCCGGGCAGCCGGGCGCGCTCTCCCTGGTCAACACGCCGCTGGACGACCCTTTCGAGATCGACGCAGTCGGCAGCTCCGAGACGCTGACCGGGTCGCTGACCCGCGCCGGCGGGATCGTCCAGCAGCTCGCCGCCACCTTCCCCGACGCTCAGCTGACGGTCACCCCGATCGATCAGCTGATCGTCCCGCCGACCGACCGCCAGCTCGTCCCGGCCCACGGCTCGCCGGCGCTCTGATAGGCTCGGCCGCCTGATGTGCCGCGCGAACCGTGCCTGACCGTCCCGTCGTCGAGTTCCTGCTGGGGGATGTCGTCCGCCTGCGCAAGGCGCACCCTTGTGGCGCCCACGAATGGCGCGTCGACCGCCTGGGTGCCGACATCGGCCTCCGCTGCCTGGGCTGCGGCCGCCACGTGCTGCTGGAGCGCCGCGTGCTCGAGCAGCGGCTGGTCGGCTTCGCCGAGCGCGGCGACCCTGCCCGCAGCGCCGCCGTCCGGCCGGCGCCGCGCGACCTCTCCCGCGCGTGAGAGGGCGCCGATGAGGGCGCGAGCGTGAACCCACCCGGCGCCGGCGCACCGCCGACCGGCGCCCCGGTAGTCGCGGAAGGCGGGCCCCTGGCGGTCTTCCGCATCCGGCCGTTCCTGCTGCTCTGGCTGTCGCAGGCCTCGACGCAGATCGGCGGGAACATGGTGATCTACGGGCTGACCGTCATCATCTTCACCGCCACTCGCTCCAACTCCGCGGTGAGCATCCTGCTGCTGACGTTCCTGGTGCCGGCGGTCGTCTTCTCCGCGGTGGCCGGGGTCTACGTCGACCGCGTCGACCGGCGCGACCTCCTGGTCGTCACCAACATCCTGCGCGGCCTTTCCTTCATCGTCCTCTTCTTCGTCGGCAACAACCTGCTGCTGATCTACCTGCTGAACGTCCTGGTCTCGACGGTCACCACCTTCTTCGCCCCGGCCGAGCTGGCCATGATCCCGTTCCTCGTGCCGCGGCACCTGCTGCTGGCCGCGAACGGCGTCTTCACGCTGACGATGAACGTGGCGTTCGCGCTCGGCTTCGCGCTCCTCGGGCCGCTCGTCGTCACGCTGGCCGGGCCGGCCGCGCTGCTGCTCCTGGTGGGTGCCTTCTACCTGGCCGCGGCGGGCTTCTGCTTCACCCTGCCGCGGGGGGCGCCGGCGACCGGTGTCGAGCCGCACGCGGCGGGCCTCGCCGTCGCCGAAGCCGAGCGGGCCGTCGAGTCCACGATCGCCGAACTCGGGTACGGCCTGGCCTACATCCGCCACCATCGGTCGGTGGGCTGGTCGCTGAGCTACCTTGGCATCACCGCCTCGCTAATCGGGGTCCTCGGAGTCCTCGGACCGGCCTTCGCGACCCAGACCCTGGGCCTGGCCCCGCGGGACTTCGTGGTCGTGGTCCTGCCCCTCGGGCTGGGGGTCGTGACCGGCATCCTGCTGCTCAACAGCTACGGTCGCTACCTGCCGCGGCGCCGGCTCATCGAGGGCGGCCTGGTGCTGCTCGGGATCCTGCTGGCGATCCTCTCCATCGCCGGGCCGATCACCCATTTCCTGCAGCGGCGGCTCACCGCCACCGGCGGACTCGTCGACGTCAGCAGCGTCGTCTCCCTCCTCTCGGTCGTGGTGATCATCGCCTTCCTTGCCGGCGTGGCCTACGCGGTCGTCGCCATCCCGTCGCAGACCCAGCTCCAGGAGGACTTGCCCCAGGAGGTCCGGGGGCGCGTCTTCGGGGTGCTCAACATGCTGGTCTCGGTGGCGAGCTTCCTGCCGATCATCGTGGTCGGGCCGATCTCGGATGCGGTCGGCACGACCTCGGTGATCTTCGTCGCGGCGCTCCTGATCGCCTTCGCCGGGATCGCGTCGGCGGTGGGGCGCGGCCCGCTGACCCCGCTCGAGGCCGTCGCAACGGCCGCTCCGACGGCCCTCGGTCCGGTGGACCCGCTGGCGGTCGCGATGCACGCCGACCTGCAGCCGGCCCCCTCGCCGGAGGAGGCGGGCGGTGACCAGGCGGAGGCGGGACAGGGCCCGGAGCCCGATTCGGGGCCGGAGCGGGCCCAGGGGCCATCCCGACGCGATCCCGCGCCGGCAGCCGGGTCCGGAAATGGCACGGGCGCGCCCCGGGTGGCCGGCGACCCGCGGCCTCGCCGGGGACGCGGGCGCACGGAGGGTCAGGCGGACTCGCTCTGGGCGGCCCCGGCCGAGGCGGGGGCGGCCGACGGCACCGTCGCGGCGCCGGACGATGCGCCCCGGGGCCCCGGGCGTGCCTGAGCCGGCGGCCAGGCCCTCCGAGGACGCTGGGCAGGGGCCGGCGCGGGCTCTGGGCGACGGCGCGACTCCTCTCGCCTGGCGGGCGATCGCGCTCGGCGTGCTCGGCGGCGGGCTGGCCTGCGGCTTCGTGGCGGCGCGGGGCGAGCGGCTGGCCCGCCTGGTCCCCGCCGCCGCGGTCGCGGTCGCCGGCGGGATGGCCCTGCCGCTCGCCCGGGCCGGTCGCCGTCCGCCGATCGCGCCCGGGGGGCCGCCGGGCGCCTCGCCGGTCTCGTTCAGCGTCGTGGTGGCCGCCCGGGACGAGGCCGCGGTCCTGCCGCGACTGGTCGCCGACGTGGCGGCCCAGGACCATCGCGAGCCGGACGGCCGGCCCTGTTTCGAGCTGATCGTGGTGGACGACCGCTCCAGGGACGGCAGCGGCGAGGCGGTTCGCACGGCGGCCGCCGCGGCCGGGATCGCCGAGGTGACGCGCGTCGTCCGGCGCGAGGGCGCGGGCCTGCCCGACGGCAAGGGCGCAGCCCTGACGGCCGCTCCCCCGGAAGCCTGCCGCGGGGACGTCGTGCTGGTCCTCGACGCGGACGCGCGGATCGGCCCGGACTTCCTGCGCCGGGCGGCCGCCTACTTTGCTGCCGGCGCGCCGGCGGTGACGGCCCGGCGGCGCGTCCTGGATGCCGGCTCCGGCTTCCTGCCCGGCGCCCAGGCCGACGAACAGACCCTCGACGGGGAGCTCCAGCGCGGCCGCTGGGCCCTCGGCGGCTGCTCGGAGTTCCGCGGCAACGGGATCATGATCCGGCGCGACCTCCTGGCCGCCGTGGGCGGTTGGCGGGCGGCCGCCCTGACCGAGGACATCGACCTCTCCAGCCGGATCGCCGCCCGGGCCGGCGCTCGCGTGGCCTGGGCCATCGACGTCGAGGTCTGGGAGGAGCCGGTTCGGAGCTGGGGTGGCCTCTGGCAGCAGCGCCGGCGCTGGGCCGAGGGAGCCCTCCGGCGCGCCCTGGAGCACGGGCCGGCCGTCCTCGCCAGCCCGCGCCTCTCCGTCGGCGCGCGCCTCGACTTCGCCGCCTACGCCGGCCAGCTGCTCGTACCCCCGGTCGCCATCGGCGCGCTCGCCGGTGCCATCGCCGCCCGCCGGCCGGGGACCGCCGCCATGCTGCTCGGTGGCTACCTGGGCTCCAGCGGCCTGCTGGCGTTCGACGCGCTCCGCTGGGAGACCGACCCGCAGGGCCGAGCGCCGGGCGTCGCGGCCAGGGCCGGCCGGGCCCTGCGAACGGCGCTCTTCAGCGCGATCTGGCTGGCGGCGCTGCCGCGGGCCCTCTGGGATCTCGGCACGCGTCGGGGCGGCATCCGCTACGTGAAGATGGCTCACGGCCCCTCGGGGCGGGACTCGGACCAGGGTCCGACCGCGGCACCCTGACCGACGCGCGGCCGAGCCCGCCGGAGGCCCGGCCCCTGCCCGGAACGGTCGTCCTCAGAGCTGGCGCGCGACCTCCGCCAGCAGGACGCCCAGTGCGCGGCTGGTGGTCGGGAAGGCGGTGATCGTGTCCGCCAGGACGTCGATCGGAAGGTCGGCCCGGATCCCGAGGACGGCGAGGTGGATCGCCTCGCCGGCGCCCGGGCCCGCGAGGAAGGCCCCCAGCAGGCGACGTGTCCGGCGGTCGGCGACTACCGTGACGTGGCCTTCCGCGTCGCTCACGTAGCCCTTGGCCGACGTCCCGAGATCGCTGGTCCGTTCCAGCGGATCGAAGCCGCGCGCGCGCGCCTCCGCCTCCAGGAGGCCGACCGAGCCCGTCTCCGGGTCCGTGAAGATGGCCCTAGGGATCGCCCGCAGATGCGGCAGCACGTCATCGCCGAGGGCGACTCGCACCGCGAGCTGGCCCTCGTAGTCGGCCAGGTGCGTCTGGAGGTCGGGGCCGGCGGGGTCGCCCACCGCGTACAGGTGGTCCGCCACCCGCAGGGCTTCGTCCGGGTGCAGGTTGCCGCGCTCGTCGAGGGCGACGCCGACCGTCTCGAGGCCGAGGCCGGCAAGGTTCGGCGTGCGACCGGTCGCGGCCAGGATCCGCTCGGCGACGACGGTCGAGCCGTCCGAGAGGTCCAGGGCGTGCTCGCCGGCCGGGCCCGCCGCCGGCCGGACCCGCTCCGTCCGGACCCCGGTCCGGATCACCACGCCGTCCCGCTCCAGTCCGCGCCGCACGAATTCGGAGCTCCGCGGGTGCTCGCGCGGGATCAGCCGCTCGTTGCTCTGGACCAGGGTGGTCGCCACGCCGTAGCGGGCGTAGACCTGGCAGAGCTCCACGCCGACCGGCCCACCGCCGAGGCAGACGATGCTGTGCGGCAGCTCCCGCAGGGATGTCCCCTCGCGGTTCGTCCACGGTTCCGCGTCCGCCAGGCCCGGAATCCCCGGGATGCGCGGCTCCGAGCCCACGGCCAGGATCACGTCCCGCGCCCCGAGCTCGCGTCGGGCCCCGCCCGGGCCGCGCACCTCGACGCGACCGGGCCCGGCGAGGCGACCCGAGCCGCGGACCGCCACCGCCCCCGCCTCCTCCAGCGCGCGGACGTGGCCGGCGTCGTCGGGGTAGGGGATCCCCTCCCGGGAAATCATCCAGTCCCGCCGCGCCGACGCCGCGGCCCAGTCGTGGCCGCCGCCGCAGGCGTGGACCGCGGCCTCGTGGAGCAGCGTCTTCGACGGCATGCAGGCCCAGAACGGGCATGAGCCACCGAAGAGGTCGCGCTCCACCACGGCGACGCTCGCGCCCCGGCGACGAGCCTCGTGGGCGGCCGCCTCACCTGCCGGACCGGCCCCGATCACCACGAAGTCGAACTCGTCCATCGTCTCCACCAGGCGGGCGGCCAGGCCCGGCGGGACACTGCCGGGACGGGGTCACCCGGGCATTGTGGCCGAGGACGCGCCAGCGCACCGGCCGCGTCTGTCGGCCGGTGCGCCCCGCGGGCCCGGGACGGACGGGTGGATCGTGTGCGGGCCCCGCCGGGCCTTCCGTCCGGGGGTGCCGCGGGCGGGACGATGCGCGCGATGGCGGAGGCAGGCCGCCGGGTCGGCCGGAAGGTGATCCGATCGGCCGGGGTCGACGTAGGGATGTTTGCGGACGCGCCCCTCTGGGGGGAGCCGCGGCCGCCGGGCACCGCCCGCGGTGCTCGCCAGAGGCGGCGGTCCCGTTGCTGCCGCACGGCTTCCCCTCGGCCGTGCGCACCGGGACCGCGACCTCTGCCCAAGGGCCTGCGGTGGCCGGCCCCGCCGGCGACGCGAGGGCGAGGCCGGCTCCTGGTGCACGGCAACTCGCTGTCCCCCGGAGCGACGCGGATGCCTGACAGGATCGCCGCTTCAGGGACGACCCGGCGGCCCACCCGACTCGTCGACCGCGCGGCCGGCCGGTGCAGCCCGGGCATGCGTCGCCAGGAAGTCCCAGATGACCTCCGTCGCATCGAAGGCGCGGGTCGTGCGGCCGAAGAGGAAGCGCGGCATCGGCTGGCGGCTGCCGGGCCAGGTGTGGCCACCGCCATCGATCCGGTAGAAGGCCAGGTCGGAGGCGGCCGAGCTGCCCCGCCAGCGGCGGACCGTCGTGTCGGGCGGCAGGGTCTCGACGAGCGGGCCTTCCGCCGCGCCATTCGTCTCCACCCAGAGGCGGGCCCAGGCGTCGACCCCGATGCTCGGGCCGGCCGCCCGGCGGCCGAGGAAGACCAGTCGTGCCCAGAGGCCGCGCCTCCGCCCCCCGGCGTACGGCGAAAAGACGTCGCCGGTGCCCTGGACGTGGAGGATCGGCAACGGGACGGCAGGGCGGCAGTGGCGGGCGATCCCCAGGGCGGCGGTCCCGGCCACCTGGGCGACGGCCGCCATTCGCTCCGGGTGCTCGCAGGCGAGCCGGCCGGCCATCGTCGCGCCGTTCGACATCCCGACGACGTAGATTCGCCGCCGGTCGATCGGCAACCGGCAGCACGCGTCGTCGATCAGGGCCAGGAGGTAGCCGACGTCGTCGGGGTCCGAGCCGTCCGCCGGCGGCAGGCGCCCGTCGTTCCAGATCTCGCCGATCGCGCTCGGCAGGGCCACGACGAAGCCGGCCATGTCGGCCAGCTTGCGGAAGCCGGTCCAGCGGTCGAAGGCGATCGGGTCGATGCCGCGCCCGTGGAGCTCCACGAGGAGCGGAACGGGGCCGGCCGGCGAAGCAGGCGGGACGTGGAGCAGGTAGGGCCGGTCGCGGCCGTCGTGGCGCAACGGGACCGTCTGCCCGCCCTCCGGCAGATCCGTGCGCCCGAGCCCTTCTTCCGCCACGGGGCCAACGTAGCACAGGGTCGGGCTGCGGGCCGGTCGAGTCGCTGCTCTGGCTGTGACCCGGCGAACCAGCGCGGCCGCCACGAGGCGCTCCCGGAGGCCGAGGTCGCCCGTCTCCGTCACGCGCGGCGTGGCAGGGCCTTCGGTCCGATCGGCACTTGGAAGAGCCGACGCGGCGTCGCAACACTCCCCGCGGGGATTGGGAGGATGAGCGCTGTGGTGCCGACCCCGGGTGCGCCCCTCGTTCGGCGCGCCACCCGGCATCTGTCGGCCAGCGCTCCGTCGGGCGTCGCGATCTCCGGGCACGGCTCTGGCGATCGCCCATGCTCCATCGGGCAGCGAGACCCCAGCGCCTCCTGACGACGATCCTGTTCACGGACATCGTCGGCTCGACCGAACGGGCGGCCGAGCTCGGCGACCGCGGCTGAAAGGAGCTCGTCGCCCGCCACCACGCCGTCGTGCGACGCGAGCTCCATCGGTACCACGGCCGGGAGCTCGACACCGCCGGCGACGGCTTCTTCGCCAGCTTCGAACGACCCGCCCAGGCGATCGAGTGCGCCACCGGGATCGTCGACCGTCTCCGCCCGCTCGATCTTCACATCCGCGCCGCCATCCACATGGGCGAGGTCGAGATCATGGGCGGCAAGGTCGGCGGCATCACCGTGCACGTTGCCTCGCGAGCGCTCGCCAAGGCGGGCCCCGACGAGGTCGTGGTGACCAGCACGGTGCGCCAGGTCGCCGCCGGCGCCGACGTCACC
>JAJYJO010000008.1 GCA_021789435.1 Chloroflexota bacterium | reverse complement strand
GCCGTCGGCCACTTCGACTACCCGGTCCTGATGGGCATCCTTCTGGTAACCTCCGTCATCGTCGTGGCCGCCAACCTGCTGGCGGACATCACCTACGCCATCGTGGACCCGCGCGTCCAGTACGACTAGAGGAACCGTGGACCAGAGGAGCTCACTGACGCCCCCCCCCGCCCTCGAGGAGATCGAGGCAGCGGTTGGCAGCACCGATTACGAGGTCAGCCTCGTCTCCCTCAACCAGTGGCAGCTCGCCTGGCGCCGCTTCAAGCGGCACAGGCTGGCCGTCTTCGGCAGCATCCTGTTCCTGACGATCTGCGCCATCGCGGTGATCGGGCCGTTCATCATCCCGTTCGACTTCTACACGATCCCGGAGCCGCTCAAGTTCTGCGTCGGCAGCACCGTCCTGCGGGCTGCCAGCGGCTGCCCGCCGAGCATCAACCATATCCTCGGCACCACCGGCGGTCTGCAGCGCGATCTGCTCACCCTCGTGGTCAACGGGGCGCGCCTCTCCCTGACCATCGGCATCGGTGCCTCCGCCACGGCCGCCATCCTCGGCACGATCGTCGGCGGTGTGGCAGGCTACTTCGGGGGCTGGCTCGACAACATCCTGATGCGGATCGTCGACGTCATGCTGAGCCTGCCGCTCCTCTTCGTCATCCTGGTGGTGGCCAAGTTCCTGGGCGGCGGCAACTGGTTCGTGGTGATGCTGGTCTTCGCCGTCTTCGGCTGGCAGGGGATCGCCCGCCTGGTGCGCAGCCTCTTCCTCTCGCTGCGCTCGGAGGTCTTCGTGGACGCCGCCCGGGCCGTCGGCGTGAACGACCGGCGCATCATCTTCCGGCACATCCTGCCCAACGCCGTCAGCCCGATCATCGTGGCCATGACCCTCTCGGTGGCCAGCGTCATCGTCGGCGAGGCGTTCGTCAGCTTCCTCGGCTTCGGCGTGGACATCACGCAGCCGACCTGGGGCAACATCCTCTCCAACTCATTGAGCTTCATCCCGCTCGGCAACTGGTGGTGGCCGCTCTTCCCCGGGCTGGCGATCGTCTTCACCGTGCTGGGGATCAACTTCATGGGCGACGGGCTGCGGGACGCCCTCGACCCGAGGAGCCGCGATTGACCACCGAGGCCAACCCAATGAGCTCCCCGGCCCCCACCGGCGAGTCCACGGCAGCCCGCAGCGACGACCTCCTGCTCGATGTCCGTGGCCTCAAGACCCACTTCCATGTCATGGACGGCACCGTGCGCGCCGTCGACGGCGTGGACTTCTCGATCCCGCGCGGCTCCACCCTGGGGCTGGTCGGCGAGTCGGGCTGTGGCAAGAGCGTCACCGCGCACACGATCATGCGCCTGATCGACATCCCGCCAGGCGAGATCGTCGCCGGCGAGGTCTGGTTCGACGGGCGCGACCTGCTCAAGCTCTCCGCCGACGAGATGCGGGACGTCCGCGGCGACGACATCGCGATGATCTTCCAGGAGCCGATGACGAGTCTGAACCCGGTCTTCACGATCGGCTACCAGATTGCCGAGGCGGTCAAGCTCCACCAGAAGGCCAACAACAAGGAAGCCTGGGAGCGGGCAGTCGAGTCGCTCCGGCTGGTCGGCGTGTCGGCCCCGGAGCGGCGGGTCAAGCAGTATCCGCACGAACTGTCCGGCGGCATGCGCCAGAGGGCCATGATCGCCATGGCCCTCTCGTGCAACCCGAAGCTGCTGATCGCCGACGAGCCGACGACCGCCCTCGACGTCACGATCCAGGCCCAGATCCTGGAGTTGATCAAGGAGCTCCAGGAGCGCACCGGAACGGCCCTCCTGCTGATCACGCACGACCTGGCGGTCGTGGCCGAGACCGTCCAGTCGATCGCCGTGATGTACGCCGGCCGGATCGTCGAGACGGGGACCGTGGACCAGGTCCTTCTCCACCCCGAACACCCGTACACCCAGGGCCTGCTGAACTCGATCCCCGCCCTCCACAAGCGCGGCCGCGAGCTGGACGTGATCAAGGGAGTGGTGCCGAACCCGTTCCGGCTGCCGCCGGGCTGCAAGTTCGAGCCGCGCTGCCCGTACGCCTGGGAGCGCTGCCGCGAATGCGAGCCGGATCTCTTCACCGTCCCCGGCGGGGCGGCCCGTTCGCGCTGCTTCCTCCAGGCCCCGGAAGGGGCGAGCCGGCGGGCGGCGTTCGAGGATTCGGTCGCGGGGACCGTCCGCGGCGTGGTCGGGTAGGGCGGGGCGATGGACCAGATCTCCAGCCAGGCCGCGGCCCAGGCCGCCGCGACCCCCGGGACCGTCGCGACCCCCGCCGCGGGCCTCGAGCCGGCGGCACCAGCGGCTGCCGTCTCCGGCGACGGTCAGGCCGAGGTGCTGCTCGACGCGCGGAATCTCAAGAAGTACTTCCCGATCTACGGTGGCATTCTGCGCCGGGTGGTCGGCCAGGTCTACGCCGTCGACGACGTCAGCCTCCAGATCTACCGGGGCGAGACGTTCGGGCTCGTCGGCGAGTCCGGCTGCGGCAAGACCACCTTCGGCCGGACCGTGATCCGGCTGGAGAAGGCGACGGCCGGCAGCGTCTCGCTCGATGGCCAGGACGTCCTCGCCCTCAACGACCGCGACCTGCGCCGGATGCGGCGCCGGATGCAGATCATCTTCCAGGATCCCTACGGTTCGCTGAACCCGCGGATGCCGGTCAGCGACATCATCGGCGAAGGCCTGCTGGCCCAGGCCGACGCGGAGAACCAGTGGGGGAAGCGGAGCGTCCGCGACAAGCGGGTGGGGGACTACCTCGAGGCGGTCGGACTCCGGCGCGAGTACTCCCGGCGCTACCCGCATGAGTTCAGTGGCGGCCAGCGGCAGCGGATCGGCATCGCCCGGGCGCTGGCCCTCGATCCCGAGTTCGTCGTCTGCGACGAGCCGGTCTCGGCCCTGGATGTGTCGATCCAGTCGCAGATCCTGAACGTGCTCTCGGAGCTCCGCCGGGAGTTCCACCTCACCCTGCTCTTCATCGCCCACAACCTGTCCGTCGTGCAGTACTTCTGCCAGCGGGTCGGCGTGATGTACCTCGGCACGCTCGTGGAGGTCGCCAGCGTGGAGCAGCTCTACGCCACGCCGCGTCACCCGTACACGGTGGCGCTGCTGTCGGCGATCCCGCTGCCGGATCCGCGGATCCGCAAGAAGCGGCTTGTGCTCAAGGGCGACGTCCCTTCGCCCGCCAACCCGCCGTCCGGCTGCCGGTTCCACACCCGGTGCTGGCTCTACGAGAAGCTCGGCCGGCCGGAGAACTGCGTCACGGTCGAGCCGGCCCTGCGCGACGTCGGAGGTGGCCAGCAGGCGGCGTGCCACTACGCGGAGTACGTCAACCCGAGCGCCGTCCAGGAGGCGACCGCCGCCCAGGACGCCGTCGCGACCGCCGCGGCCGACTGAGGCCCGGTCCAGCCGCCCGGTCAGGGGCCCGGCCGGCGGAATCCCGTCACCGAGGCCCCGCCGGGGCAGGTAGCATGGCCCCATTCGCCCGCACAGGGGTGCGGAGGCAGGGGCACGAACTGGAGGAGGACATGGCCCTTCGGAGATTGGCGGCCCTCGCGGCCGCCTCAGCGATCCTGTTCGGCGCCTGTGCCGGCTCGACGCCGACCCAGTCGCCCTCGGCCTCGGCGCCCGCGTCGGCGGGTTCCAGCGCCGCGGCCAGCCCGACGTCCGCCATCAAGGAGGGGGGCACGCTCGTCGTCGGTCTCGACGGCGACATGGTCTACGCCGACCCGGCCCTGATCAGCGACAGCAACTCGTCCTACGTCGATGCCCAGGTCGTCCAGAACCTGTTCGGCCTCAAGCCCGGCACCGTGGGCGACGTGATCCCCGTCCTCGCCGCAGCGCTGCCGACGCCGACCGACAACGGGCTGACCTACACGGTCACCCTGCGGACCGGCATCACGTTCCATGACGGCACGCCCTTCAACGCCGCCGCCGTGAAGTACAACTACGATCGCTGGAAGAACTTCCCGGCCGGGCCCCTCCAGGACAACGCCTACTACTACGGCGCCGTCTTCGGCGGCTTCGGGGCCGACTCGAACCTCGTCTCGGTCGACGCGCCGAACGACACGACGGTCGTCTTCCACCTCAAGAAGCCCCAGTCGAACTTCCTGATCGCCCAGACGATCCAGCCGTTCGGCATCCAGAGCCCGACCGCGCTCCAGAAGTACGGCGCCGACAACCCCTCTCTCGACAAGAACACCTACGCCCAGGGCCAGGGCGGCACCGGCCACAGCATGGTCGGGACCGGGCCGTTCATGTTCAAGGAGTGGGTGCCGAACGACCACGTCACGATTGTCAAGAACCCCACCTACTGGGATCCGGCCACGGCCGCCCACGTCGACACGATCGTCTTCAAGCCGATGAAGGACGAGACGGCCAAGCTCCAGGCGCTGCAGTCTGGTGACATCGACTTCGCCCAGACGATCGCCCCGACGGACGTCCAGACCATCCAGAGCGACAGCAGCCTCCAGGTCATCGACCGAGGCGAGTCCTGCAACATCGGCCAGATCTCGATGAACCAGGACCCGAAGACCCAGGGCGCCGACGACCCGGCCGGCCACGCCCTCCTCCAGAACAAGGACATCCGCATGGCGATCGCCTACGCGGTGAACAAGCCCGCCTACATCCAGGCCTTCTACGCCGGCCTGGCCAAGCCGGCCGACAACTGGATGCCGCCGGCCACCCAGTACTACAAGCCGGAGAACCTGCCGACCTACGACCCGACCAAGGCCAAGCAGCTGATCCAGCAGTCGGGCGTCCCGGCCAGCCAGCTGACCATCGACCTGTACTACCCCTCGGACGTGGTCCGGCCCTACATGCCCGATCCGAAGGGCATGGCCCAGGCGATCGCCCAGGACCTCCAGGCCGTGGGCTTCACGATCAACCTGAAGAGCGAAGGCTGGCGGACCGGCTACATCTCCGACGAGGAAGTCGGGAAGTTCCCGATGTGGCTGCTCGGCTGGACGTGTGACTGGGCCGGCCCGGACAACTTCCTGCTGACCGCCTTCTTCCACTACAACGGCACCTCGCCGTCGCCCGAGTTCGCCTACAAGAACGATGCGCTCAACACTGTCATGAACAACGCCCTCGCGGCGACCGATCCGACCACTGCCCAGCAGCTCTGGCAGCAGGCGCAGGACATGATCGCCGCCGACATGCCGACCGTGCCGCTCGTGAACTCGTCGCCACCCGCCGCCGCGGCCGCCTACGTGAAAGGCTTCCAGGGCGCGGGCAACCTGACCGAGGAGTTCAACACCGTCTGGCTCGACAAGTAGAGCCCCTTCGCACGCGGTCCCCCGGTCGGCCGGAACGGCCGACCGGGGGACGCTCCTAGACAGCCGGGAGCGAGCATCGGTTGCTCAAGTTCATCGTTCGCCGCGCGCTGGGGGCGATCCCCGTCCTCTTCGGGCTGTCGATCATCCTGTTCGCCTTCCTGCGCCTGCTGCCGGGCGACCCGGCGATCGCGATCCTGGGCCAGCACGCGACCCCGGAGCTGATCGCCCGGATCCACCAGTCGCTGGGCCTCGACCGGCCCCTCTACATCCAGTACATCGACTACATCAATGGGCTGCTCCACGGGGATTTCGGGTACAGCATCATCAACGGCCGGTCCGTCCTGGCCGATTTCGCGCTGCGCTTCCCGGGGACGATCGAGCTGACCGTCGGGGCGCTGATCTTCGCGGTCGGGCTGGGGCTCCCGCTCGGCAGGCTGGCCGCCCGGCATCCCAACGGCTGGCTCGACGGGCTGGTGACCGTCGTCTCGCTGTTCGGGATCTCCATCCCCATCTTCGTCCTCGGCTATCTGCTCGTCTTCATCTTCGCGGTGCAGCTCCACTGGCTGCCGGCCACCGGCCAGATCGACCCTCGCCTGGGGCTGGAGCCGCAGACCAACTTCGTGCTGATCGACGCGATCCTGGCCGGCCGCTGGGACGCCTTCGTGGACGGCCTGCGCCACCTGGTCCTGCCGGCGATCGCCCTCGGCACGATCCCGCTGGCGATCGTGACCCGGATCACCCGAGCCTCGGTCATCGACGTGAGCAACGAGGACTACGTCCGGACGGCACGAGCCAAGGGGCTGACGGAGCGGCGGGTGAACAGCCGCCACATCATGCGCAATGCCTGGCTGCCGGTGACGACGGTCATCGGCCTCCAGGTGGGCGGTCTCCTGGGGGGAGCCGTCATCACCGAGACCGTCTTCAGCTGGAACGGCGTCGGCTCGTGGGTCGTGGACGCGATCCAGAACCACGACTACTTCGTCGTCCAGTCCTCCATCCTGATCTTCGCCCTGATCTTCCTGCTGGTGAACCTGATCGTGGACATCGGCTACGCCTTCCTCAACCCGCGGATCCGGTACGGCTGAGATGGCCGTCGGGACCACCACTCTCGCGCCGGTCACCGCCCGCGTCAGCCGCGGCCTGTGGGGCGACGCCTTCCGCCGGCTGCTGCGCAACGGACCGGCGATCCTGGGCCTCGCCTGCATCGCGATCTTCGTCTTCGGGGCGATCTTCGCCCCGCTCCTGTCGCCCTACGACCCGACCGTCGGCAACCTGGTCAACCGGATGCAGCCGCCCAGTCTGGCCCACCCGTTCGGCACCGACCTGCTGGGCCGCGACGAGTTCGGCCGCGTCCTCTACGGAGCGCGGATCAGCCTGCGGGTCGGGGTCGTGGCGGTCTTCTTCGGGCTGGTCCTGGGCGTCCTGATCGGCGCCCTGGCCGGCGGCGCCGGCGGCCGGCTGGACGCTGTCCTGATGCGCGCCGTGGACGTCCTGCTGGCGGTGCCGGGCATCCTGCTCGCGATCGGCATCGTGGCCTGGCTGGGGCGCGGCGAGCTCCAGATCATGCTGGCGGTCGGTGTCTCCTACACCCCGATCTTCGCCCGGCTGCTGCGCGGCAGCCTGCTGGCCCTCCGGGAATCCGACTTCGTCATCGCCGCTCGCTCGATGGGCGCCTCGCCGGCCCGCATCCTGCTGCGGCATATGCTGCCGAACGCCCTGACGCCGCTGATCGTCCAGGCGACGCTCGCGCTGGCGACGGCGATCATCGACGTGGCCGGCCTGGGCTTCCTGGGCCTCGGCCCGGGCGATCCGCGGATCGCGGAATGGGGCGAGATGCTGACGGACTCGGCCCGCTTCCTGCAGTCCGCGCCCTACCTCATCTTCTTCCCCGGCGCCGCGATCGTGATCAGCGCCATCGGCTTCAACCTCCTGGGCGACGGGCTGCGCGAGTCGCTCGACCCGCGCCTGAAGCGGTAGGCGGACGATGGCCCTGCTCTCCGTGCGCGACCTGGTGGTCCGCTTCCACACCCAGGACGGCACCGTCCACGCTGTCAACGGCGTCTCCTTCGATCTGGAAGAGGGCGAGACGCTCGGCCTGGTCGGCGAATCGGGCTGCGGCAAGAGCGTCACCAACCTGGCCGTCATGCGCCTCCTGCCCCAGCCGGCCGGCCGGATCGTCGGCGGCCAGGTCGTCTTCGACGGGCAGGACCTGACCCGGATCAGGGAATCGGAGATGCGGGACATCCGGGGCAGCCAGATCGCCATGATCTTCCAGGACCCGATGACCAGCCTGAACCCGGTCCTGACGATCGAGGAGCAGATGGTCGAGACGATCCGCGCGCACCGGGACGTCGGGACCGCCGAGGCCCGGGCGCGGGCCGTGGAGCTGCTCGGGATGGTCGGCATCCCCCAGCCCGAGAAGCGCCTCAAGAACTACCCGCACCATTTCAGCGGCGGGATGCGCCAGCGGGTGATGATCGCGATGGCCCTGGCCCTCCAGCCCAAGCTGCTGATCGCGGACGAACCGACCACGGCCCTCGACGTGACGATCCAGGCCCAGGTCCTGGAGCTGCTGCAGCGACTGACGTCCGAGCGGGGGACGGCGGTCGTGCTGATCACCCACGACCTGGGGGTCGTGGCCGGGATGACCCGCCGGATCAACGTCATGTACGCGGGATTCATCGTCGAGACGGCGGCCACGGCGGAGCTCTTCGCGCGACCCCGGCACCCCTACACGGTCGGTCTCCTGCATTCGATTCCTCGCCTGGACGCCGAGTCCGGTGAACCCCTCATCCCGATCGAAGGGGTTCCGCCGGACCTCCGCCGGGCCCCGGCGGGCTGTCCGTTCGCGCCGCGCTGCGCTTGGCGGCTCGAACGCTGCTGGACGGAGAACCCGGGCCTCGAGGATGCCGGCTCCGCCGCCGGGCCGGAGACCGGGGGTTCGACCGGTTCGGCCGCTCCGCACCGGATCGCGTGCTGGAACCCGCCGACGGCCGATGAAGCGGCAGCCGGCCGTCCGCTGCGGCCGGGCTTCGCGGCCGCGCCGCTGCCGGGGACCGCCCTCCCTGACATCGCGCTCGCGACGCCGGAACAGGCCGCGAGCCTGGTCGTCTTCACGCCCGAGGGCGACCCGCTCACCGCCCTGCCCGGGGCCCGCGGGTTGCCGGAGCCGCCCGACCGGGAGGCGCGACCGTGACGGCCATCGTCGCCGGGGGCCCCCCGGCCGGGGTCCCGGCCGCCGGCCCGCTGCTCGACGTGACCGACCTGACGATGTTCTTCCCGATCTCGCAGGGGATCGTCTTCGAGCGGCACGTGGGCGACGTGCGGGCCGTGGAGGGCGTCTCGCTCAGCATCCGACGCGGTGAGACGCTCGGCCTGGTGGGCGAATCCGGCTGCGGCAAGAGCACCGCGGGCCGGACCATCATCCGCCTCTACCGGCCGACGGCGGGCCGGATCGTCTTCGACGGCGTGGACATCACCCGCCTGGAGGGGGAGCCGCTGCGCCTGACGCGGCGCCGGATGCAGATGATCTTCCAGGACCCCTACGCCAGCCTGAACCCCCGCATGACGGCCGGCGGCATCGTCGGCGAGCCCCTCGACATCCACGAGATCGGGACGCGGCAGGAACGCCGGGAGCGGGTCCACGAGCTGCTCTCCATCGTCGGCCTCGACCCGGAATACGGTGCCCGCTACCCCCACGAGTTCAGCGGCGGCCAGCGCCAGCGGATCGGTGTCGCCCGGGCCCTGGCCGTGCACCCCGACCTGATCGTCGCCGACGAGCCGATCTCCGCGCTGGACGTCTCGATCCAGGCCCAGATCATCAACCTGCTGGAGCGGCTGCAGGCGCAGTTCGGCCTGACCTACCTGTTCATCGCCCACGACCTCTCGGTCGTCCGCCACATCAGCGACCGGATCGCCGTGATGTACCTGGGACGGATCGTGGAGGTGGCGCCCTCGCGCGAGCTGAACGAGCGGCCGCTGCATCCGTACACGGTGGCCCTGCTTTCCGCCGTCCCCGTCCCGGACCCGGCGGTCGAGGCGCGCCGCCGGCGGATCATCCTCCGCGGCGACGTCCCGTCGCCGGTCAACCCACCGGCCGGCTGCCGCTTCCACACGCGCTGCTGGCTGCGGGAGCGGCTCGGGAACCCGGAGGAGTGCGTGACGGTGGAGCCGCCGCTGCGGCCCCTGGCCGGCGGGCACGAGGTGGCCTGCCACTTCGCGGAGAAGGTCGATGGATCGAGCGAGCAGGTGCAGGCGATAGGGACTCGCCGGGGAGTGGGCCAAGCCGACGGCCGGCAGGCGGCCGGCGCCGGGGCAGCGGCTGCCGTGCCGCCGGTCCCTCCGACGTCCCCGCCGGCCTGAGCTCCGCCGCCCGCGCTCCCGGGCCCGCCGACCGGCCGCTAGACTCCCTCCGTGCAACCCCTGCGCATCGCCCTCGCCCAGATCGCCCCCCGGCTCGGCATGCTCGACGACAACCTGGAGCGGCACCGCGAGCTGCTGGGCGTCGCCCGGGGGAGCGGGGCGGGCCTCGTCGTCTTCCCTGAGCTCGGCCTGACCGGCTATCTCCTCCAGGACCTGGCGGCCGAGGTCGCCATGCGGGCCGACGACCCCCGCCTGCTCGACCTGGCGCGGGAGACGGCCGGCCTGTCGGCGGTCGTCTCGTTCGTCGAGGAGTCGACCGATCACCGCCTCTTCATCGCGGCGGCTTTGCTCGAGGACGGCGCCGTGCGCCACGTCCACCGCAAGCTGTTCCTGCCGACCTACGGCCTGTTCGACGAGCGGCGCTTCTTCGCCGCCGGAGACCGGCTGCGGGCGGCGCCGTCGCGCCTGGGAGCCGCGATCGGGATCGGCATCTGCGAGGACTTCTGGCACCTGGCGGTGCCCCAGCTGCTGGCCCTCGACGGCGCCCAGATGCTGGTCAACGTCTCGTCGTCGCCGGGCCGCGACCTGGCCGCCATCCACGAGGTGGGCCTCGGGACAGCGGTCTCCTGGCGGACGCTGATGCGGACCTACGCCCAGCTGACGACGAGCTTCGTCGTCTTCTGCAACCGGGTGGGCGTCGACGAGACGATCAGCTTCTGGGGCGGCTCGGAGGTGATCGCGCCGACCGGTGAGGCGCTCTTCAGCGCGCCGCTCTACGAGGAGGGGCTCTTCAGCGTCGACGTGGAGTTGGCCGACGTCCGCCGGGAGCGGATCACCCTGGCGCTGCTGGGAGACGAGCGACCGGAGCTCCAGGCCCGCGAGCTGGCCCGGATCGTGGCCGACCGGGCGGGCCTGACCGAGGGGCCCGAACCGGGTGAACAGCCGCCCGCGGAGTCCGGGCCGGCCGGCGGGCCGGCCCGGTCGCGCGGGTCCCGACGGGCCGGGATCGGCCGGCCCGGGGTGCCCGAGTGAGCCGGGCGGGCGGCCGGAGGCCGCCGACCGTATCGAGACCGGCGGCGGTCGACCGACCCCGGCCCGGGGCCCGGTCGGCGGACTCGCCGCCCCCGATCTTCGAGCTGCCGCCGGAGCTCGCGATCGACACCGGCGTGGCCCGCCGGGTCATCGCCGGGTTCATCCGCAGCCAGCTCCGCCAGGCCGGCTTCGAGCGGGCCGTGCTGGGCCTGTCGGGCGGGATCGACTCGGCGCTGGTGGCCCACCTGGTGGTCGAGGCGATCGGCGCGGAGCGCCTGCTCTGCGTCCTGATGCCCTACCGCACCTCCTCGCCCGAATCGCGGGCGGACGGGGAGGCGGTCGTGAGGGCCCTGGGCTGCCCGAGCGAAGTCGTCGACATCAGCCCGATGGTGGACGCCTTCTTCGGGCGGGACGGCGTGCCGGGGGCCGCCGGGCAGGACGGTCTCGCCGCGTCCGCGGTGCGCCGGGGCAACCTGATGGCCCGCCAGCGGATGGCCGTCCTCTACGACCGCTCGGTCACCTGGGGCGGCCTGGTCGCCGGGACCGGCAACAAGACCGAGACGCTGATCGGCTACACGACGCTCTGGGGGGACTCGGCCTGCGCATTCGCGCCGATCGGGGACCTCTACAAGAGCCAGGTCCGCCAGCTGGCAGTGGCCGTCGGCATGCCCGAGGCGATCCTCCGCAAGGCTCCCTCCGCCGACCTCTGGCCCGGCCAGACCGACGAGACGGAGGCGGGCTTCAGCTATCCCGACCTGGACCGGCTCCTCTTCTGGATGATCGACCGGCGGCGGGCCGACGACGAGCTGGTCGCCTTGGGCTTCGAGCCGGCCGCGATCGCCCGCGTCCAGGCGATGGTGGCCGGCTCCGAGTTCAAGCGCCAGATGCCGCCGATCGCCAAGCTCGGGCCGCGCACGACCGGCGTGGACTACCTCTACCCGCGCCGGCGGCCGGGGTCGGCCCGCCGGTGAGCGAACCGGCGGGAGAGCGCGGCAGCCGGCACCCGGGCGGCCGCCTCTACGTCGTCGCCACGCCCATCGGCAACCTCGCCGACGTGACCCTGCGGGCGCTGGAGGTGCTGCGCGAGGTGCCCCTGGTCGCGGCCGAGGACACCCGGCTCACCCGGCGTCTCTTCGCCCGCCACGCGATCCCCACGCGCCTGACCAGCTATCACGCCCGCAACGCGACCGCGCGCGGGCCCGCCCTGCTGGAGCACCTCAGGAGCGGGGTCGACCTGGCGCTAGTGACCGACGCGGGCACGCCGCTCGTCTCCGACCCGGGCGCCGCGCTGGTGGCGGCCTGGGCTGCCGAGGGCGGCGCGGTCGTCCCGGTCCCGGGCCCCTCGGCGGTGCTGGCCGCCATGGTCGCATCGGGGCTGGCCGGGCCGCGCTGGTCGTTCGAGGGGTTCCTCCCGAGGTCCGGCCGCGAGCGACGCGAGCGGCTGGCGCGCCTGGCGGCCGATGACCGGGCGGCCGTCCTGTTCGAGGCGCCCGGTCGGGTGGCGGCGACGCTGGCGGACCTGGCCGCGGCCTGCGGCCCGGACCGTCCGGCGGCGGTCTGCCGGGAGCTGACCAAGCTCCACGAGAGCGTCGTGCGCGGGTCGCTGGGCGGTCTGGCCTCGCTGGCCGCGGCCGGGGCCATCCCGGCCCGGGGCGAATTCGCCCTGGTGCTCGGGGCTGGCGTCGGTGCCGCCACGGCTGTCGGAGCCGGCGCCCCGCGAGGGCACGACCGCGCGCCCGGCGAAGAGTCCGGCAAGCTCGCGGCGGCACGGGCCGAGGTGGAGCGCCTGGTGACCGGCGGTCTCGGCCGGGCGGCCGCCGCGCGGCAGGTCGCCGCGGCCACCGGGATCGGCCGCCGCCGCCTCTATGGCGAGGATGGCGGAGAGCCTGCGGCCCGATCGGCGGCGGGCGGGCGGGGCCGTGCGCGGGCCGGCTTCGAGAGGTGGGGTTCCGATGAGGAGGTCCGGCCATGCCGATCGTGACGATCGCGCGCGAGACCGGTGCCGGCGGCACTGACGTTGGCCGGCTGCTGGCCACCCGTCTTGGAGTCGAGCTCGTCGACGGCTCCTTGATCGACGAAGTGGCGCGCCGCCTGCAGCTGCCGCGCGAGGAGGTCGAGGACCAGGAAGAGCACCCCCGCTCCATCGTGGAGCGGCTGCTCCGCGGCATGGCGCTGGCCCAGGGCCCGATCGGCGTCGACGGGTCACTCGCGGCGGAGGTCCCGAGCGACCAGCACGATGCGATCGTGGCCCTGACCGCCCAGGTTATCCGCGAGGCCGCCCGGTCCGGCGACGCGGTCGTCGTCGGGCGAGGCGCGGGCTTCGTTCTGGCCGAGCTCCCCGGAGCGGTCCACGTCTTCGTCTGCGCCCCCGTCGAGGTCCGCGTGCGCCGGCTCACGGCGCTCTGGGGGGTGGACGAGACGACCGCTCGCCGCCGGCTCCAGGCCGACGACGCTCGGCGACGCGCCTACGTCCGCGAGGTCCACGGCTGCGAGTGGCGCGACCCGCTCAACTACGACCTGTCGATCGACACGGGCCGGGTGGGCTACGAGGACGCGGCCGAGTTGATCCGGCTGCTCGTCGGCCGCCGCGTCGCGGCATCGGTTCGGGACGCGGACTGAGGGACGATGCGGGTCGTCGCCCCTGGTCGGACGCGGGACGCGGCGCGAGACCCCAACTACAAGTGGGTCGCGCTCTCCAACACCACCCTCGGCGCGCTCATGTCGGCCATCGACGGCTCGATCGTCGTCATCTCGCTGCCGGCGATCTTCAACGGCATCCACGTCAACCCGCTCGACCCGGGCAGCACGAGCTACCTGCTCTGGACCCTCACCGGCTACCAGCTCGTGACGGCGGTGCTCGTAGTCGCCTTCGGGCGCCTTGGCGATCTCCACGGCCGTGTCCGGCTGTACAACGCGGGGTTCGCGGTCTTCACGATCGGCTCGCTGCTCCTGGCGGCCACCCCGCTCAGCGGTGACGCGGGCGCCCAGTGGATCGTCCTCACCCGCCTGGTGCAGGGGATCGGCGGGGCCTGTCTGTTCGCCAACTCCGCGGCCATCATCACCGACGCCTTCCCGTCGAGCCAGCGGGGCCTGGCCCTCGGCATCAACGGCGTGGCCGTGATCGCGGGTCAGTTCATCGGCCTCCTGGCCGGTGGTCTCCTGGCCGTGGTCAACTGGCGGCTGGTCTTCTTCGTCAGCGTGCCCATCGGGATCGCAGGGACCATCTGGGCCTACCTCCGTCTCGAGGAGCTCGGGACCGTGACGCGGGCTCGGATCGACTGGTGGGGCAACCTCACGTTCGCGGCCGGGCTCACCGCGATCCTCATCGGCGTGACCTACGGGATCCAGCCCTACGGCGGCCAGACCATGGGCTGGTCGAGCCCCTTTGTGCTGGCGATGCTGCTCGGAGGCGGCGCGCTGCTGGCGCTGTTCCTGTGGATCGAGGCGCGCGTGGACGAGCCGCTGTTCGACCTGGGCCTGTTCCGGATCCGGGCGTTTGCGGCGGGGAACGTCGCGGTCCTGTTGTCCGCGATCGGCCGGGGCGGTCTCTCGTTCGTGCTCGTCATCTGGCTCCAGGGGATCTGGCTGCCGCTCCACGGGTACGACTACGCCGACACGCCGCTCTGGGCCGGCATCTACATGCTGCCGCTCACGCTCGGTTTCCTCATCGCCGGGCCGGTCTCCGGGTACCTGTCCGACCGCTACGGGGCGCGTCCGTTCGCCACCGGCGGGATGTTGCTCGTCGCCGCTGCCTTTCTGGCCTTCAGTCAGCTCCCGGTTCTCTTCGCCTACCCGGCGTTCGGACTCCTCCTGCTGGCCATGGGGATCGGGTTCGGCCTCTTCAACTCGCCCAACTCCGCCGCCGTCATGAACAGCGTGCCGGCCCGCGAGCGCGGCGCAGCAGCCGGCGTACGCTCGATGAGCCTGCTGACCGGCAACGTCCTCTCCAACGGTATCGTCTTCTCGCTGCTGATCGGAGGGCTCGCCAGGGGCCTGCCGGCGGCCCTGCAGGGCGGCCTGGTCGCGCACGGCGTGCCCGCGAGCGTGGCGGCGGCGGTCGCCCACCTGCCGCCCGTGTCGAGCCTCTTCGCCGCCCTGCTCGGTGCTAACCCACTCGCCTCGGTCCTGCCGGCGGCGACGCTCCGAGCCCTCCCGACGGGCCAGGCCGCCGACCTCGTCGGGAAGACCTTCTTTCCGAACCTGATGGCCGCTCCCTTCGGCGGAGCGCTCGACGTGGTCTTCTTCGCTTCGGCGGTCATCTCGCTGGTCGCGGCGGGCGCGTCGTGGCTGCGCGGGAGGCGGTACGTGTACGAGGAGGGGATCGCCGTGGAGGCCGGCGCGCGAGATTGAGAGGACTCGAAGTGAGCTCCACTTCGCTGGTTGGAACGGGCCGCCGGAATCGGGCCGGCTGGACCGGGACAGATCGCGCGGATCGCGCGGACACGAAGACGCCGAAGGGCGGACCACGGCTGCGCCGGCGATCAGATCGACGGTCGCCCAGGGTGCGGGAGCAGGCGCTGCCATTGGGCCGCAGCTGCCCGAAGAGGAACGGGATGCTGCCCGACCCGCCGGGCTCGACGGTGCAAGACTGACCGCGGGACCCTCTGCCCCCAGACCGACGACCGAGCCATGGTTCTCATGCCTGAAACCGCGCGAGTTCCTATGCCTCACGAACGTGCGTCCAGCTCCCCGGCGCGAGATCGCCCGGGCGGCGGCATGGAGACTCTGCCGGAGGGCTACCTCCTTGGCCTTCAGCGGACCGCAGGCAATCGAACTGCCGCTGCCTGGCTGCGCGAAGCCGCCCTTCAGCGGGAGCCGACGGCTGGGCGTGCCCAGGACCAGCCAACCACGGCAGGCGTCGACTTCTCGGCCGCGCGGCCGGAGGACCTGCCGGTGCTCCGCCTGCACGAGCGGAGGGCCGAGGTGGTGCTCCTCAAGCAGAAGCTCGTCGAGCAGGGCGGCATGGACCCGGTCAGCGGACCGCCAAGCGAGATCTACGACGACGCGACGTACCGGACCGTCCGCAGATTCCAGTGGCGGTTCGGGCTTCCGCCTGACGGCCTGGTCGGCGCGCGTACCTGGACCGTCCTCCTCGGCCCCCCGTCGCTCGATCTGCTCTCCCCGGAGAGCATCAGCGCCTTCGGGCCCGAGATGATCAACTACGGCGAGACGCTCGCCCAGGGACAGGCGAACCGGGCAGCCCACGGCGATTGGGGTGGTGCAGCACCGGTCAACGCCAGGCCCGGCGACTACGGCGACACGTGGGCCCGGGACGAGGCATCGGTCAAGGTCGGCGGGGATCTGAACTGGCGCTACAACAACCCCGGCAACATCCTGCCCGGGTACAAGGAGCACAGCTACGGGGCCTACCGCGGCGCCCTCAACGTCGCGGCCCTCTCGGGGCTCGCGATCTTCCCCACGATGGAGGCTGGCTGGGAGGCGCTCCATGGCCTGCTGCTCAGCAGCCTCTACGTCGACCTGACGTTGGACAAGGTGTTCGAGAAGTACGTCGGCACCCCGGCGGGCCACAAGTCGGCCTACGGAGACGATCCCGACGCATACCTGCGATCCGTGATCGGCACGACGGGACTCCACGCCTCCACCCGCGTGCGCGACCTGGACGCATCGGACCTCGACGCGCTGATGCACGCCATCCGCAAGGTCGAGGGCACCCGCGAAGGGCACGCGTACCAGCCTGGTGATGCGTTACCCCCTCTGTTGGCACGGGTCTTCGGCTGACACGAGGGAGCCGAGGCCCCGGAGCAGCGAGGGTCATCTGCCGGGGGCTCAAGGCCCGATCGCGGGCGGAGGAGACTTGTCCAGGCGATCCGTCCGGACCGATCCAGACATCGATGGTCTGGCCGACCCCTGCCTCCGGGTCTGCCTCTGGCAGGCGAAGGGTGAGGGTCACCCGCCAGAGTTGGAGCCACGGACAGTTGCCCAGCGCGAACCCCGTGGCGGGCTGCACGGAGGTGCCGGTCCGAGCGGGTCGCGCAGCGCGGCCCGGTCCGCCATTCGCGGGTCCCGCTGGCGGCCACCGGGATCGGTGCCTCCTCCCCGCCGGCGAGGGTGGCTGACGCAGCGGCAAGGAGGGCGGCGCGGCAGCGCCGGGGAGGGGGAGCCGTGGCCGCGCCGCCCGGGAAGGATCAGTCGCCGACCGGGATCGGCTCCTCCGCGGCTTTGACGGCCTCGGCCGCCTCGGAGGCCGGCTCCGATGAGGCGTGCTCCGCCTCGTAGTCCTTCTTGCGCCGGCCCGAGAGCATCTCCACGGAGCTTGCCACCACCTCGGTCTTCCAGTGGCGCGCATGCCAGTGTCAAGGGCATCCCACTTGCCGACCGCATGCGGGGCCAGACGCCCCTTGCTATTCGCCCTCCGCTGGTGCAGCTCCGGCACCCTCTCGGGGCTTGCTCAGGCAACCGATGACATGGCCAAGGAGCGTCGGCTGCGGGCCGGTCCATGCGTCGTTGACAATCCAGACCCGCATGTAGGGACGGAGTGATCCGCGGCCCTGCCAATAAGCCAGCACGCCGACGAGGCCCGAGACTGTGGGAACAGAGATCGTCGGAGCTCCCTCGAACGCGACTCGGAGCGCCCACAGGTGGGAGCTGTAGTCCGAGCCGGTCAGGTCGATCGCCAGAACGAGCGGAGTTGGGGCGCCGCGGAGCTGCCCGTGCTTCTCTTCGATCGTGGCGTGGATCAACGAACTCGGGTCGCCGTGCCGAAAGCCGGCCGAGTCCATCAGACTGACGAACGGAAGTCCGGGAACGATCGCGAGGCGTAGCTCGCTGGCTGGAACGATGCCTTCAAGATCAACGGGCGCGGGTTGGACCGGTCCGGATGCGGCGACCTCGATCGCGGCCGCCACGATCCGGCGCCGCTGCGCGGTGGTGAGCTGGAGGGTGTCGTGGGGCGCTTCCATTTGCGCCTTAGCCGGGTATTGCGCAAGAGCGTCGGAGAGGGCCACCTGTAGGCGCCCCATCACCCACGTCTTATGGGCTGAGTAGAGCTCGACGAACAGCGAGGCGTCGCCGTCATCGACCCTGATGTCGGGGCTCCCGAGGGTGGCCGTGAGTCCGCACTCGGTGAGGGCCGCCGCCATGTAGAGCTCGTCCATGGCGGAGTGGTAGTCCGCATCATCCCCAGCGATCAACCGCCGTCGGCGGGTCCTCATATCGCCTCGGATGGGCGCTCGGAGGGCGGCGCAGAGTGCAGCCACCGACTCGAGCGTCTCTGGGTACGCGTCGGGCAGCTCGAGCCACTCGTACAGCGGGTGGCGATCTGCCCGCGGGAGCGCGTCCTGCAAGGCCAGCCAATCTCGGCCCGGTGGCACCAACCGGGCGAGCTCCGGACAGCTCGCGACGTGCGCCCGAGCTTCGTCGAGCCCCATCTCTACGGCTGTCCCGGCTCGGCCGGCATGCGCTTGATGGCGAGCAAGTAGCAGGAGCTGAGCCTGGCCTCCCAGGTTGCGAGCTGGGCGACCTCCCCGACGGTGATCCCCGATCGGCCTCGAAGAGGGTCGCCAAGGTGATGGCGGCGTAGACGATGGTCAACGCCGCCGTCAAGGCGCCGGCGTTGTCGTTCAGGCCCGACGGCGGTCAAGGTAGACCTCGACGAGCTCGCGAAACCGTCCGGCGATCGACGCCAGAGACGGTGATGAAATACCGCCCCAGCGGTAGGCTGTCCGGAGGTTCTGTCGGGCGGTCCGGTCGAGGATCGACGAGGCATCGACGAGGTGCGCGACCTTCATCCGGTACTCCCACCGGGGGCTGGTGTCGCCGAAGGGGGACGAGCACGGGAGCGGGAGGGTAATCCGGTTGAGCAGCGGAGTGCGTGCCGGATGCGCACGTCGTCGAGCGTGGCCAACTCGAGGTTGAAGTAGCCGCCCGTCCCGGTTCCGGATATCTGCTCCAGCGCGCCCAGGGCGTCGCGGCCGCGTCGAGCGTAACGTCGAGGAACCGGGCCGGCGCGGTCATCGAATCCGACGGATTGGCGTCGAGCTTCTCCATGAGCTTCGGCCTGAGCAGGGGCACCCAGCCGTCCTTCCCGCGCTGGGGGGATCGCCGAGGCGCACGAGCTCGGCCCAGGCAAACGAGTCGAGGGCGAAGTCGCCAGCGGCGATCGCCGACACGAGCGCAAGCTGAGCCCGCTCCTGGGCCAGACCGTCGCCGCGGGGCTGATCAGGCTCGAATCGCGCATTCGACTCAACGAAGGCCGCATCGGCGGCCGCGGCGAGGTCGTCGAGCGCCAGCGAGAACCTTATCGTCGCGTGACCGAGGTCGTGAGCTGGCTTCTCCGTTTGCAGACCGGTCTCGTCTCGGTTGAAGCGGAAGAGCGCGAGGGCGAGGTCGGGCAGGAGGCTCGCCTCCCTCCGGACATTGTAGGCGACGTCCATGCCCGTTCATCGTAGCCGAGCCGCGACGCCTCAAGCCGCTCGACTCGGCGCGAGCAAGGCGTCCGGAAACGCGGTCGTTCTGGCACGTACAAATCGCGCTAACCGACGGTGACGTGGCCCGGGCGCGCCTGCGAAGCCCCGGAGCTCCAGGCCATGGCGGCACGCGCCGCCCGGCCGTCGCTCGAACCGACGCCTTCGCAGGTTTGCTCAAAGGCTCGCCCGCTGGCGCGATCAGCCCTCAGCGACCCAGGTGCGGAGCTGCTCGTCCTCGATTGCCCGGCCGGCCACGATGTCGGCGATCTCGCGGCGGCGATCGCCATCGAGCCCGACACGCGGCTCGTGGCCGCTGTGTTCCTCGCGCAGCAGCCCGGCGTCGAGCAGCGCGTCGACAGCGCGGAGCGCGAGGCCGACCTCCGGGCCCGCCAGGCCGCGCGCCGTGGCACGCTTCTCGGTCCGTGCGGGCCAGTACTTCCCCATCCCGCTCAGCCTCTCGAGGATGCGGCGCACGACGCGCAGGCGGCGCTCATCATCTCTCTCGTCGCCGGGGGTCGCCTCGTGCTCATCCTCCTCGCGGTCGGAGACGGGCGCATGGATCGAGCCGAGGAGCGGGAGCACCTCCTCGTCGACCCGCCCTGACTCGCAAGGGACTCCGCGGAGCGCGCACTGCAACAGGATCTCGAGCTGCGAGAGATTGAGGCGGGCAGCCGCCTCGCGCAGGGTTAGCTCTGCCATGTCAGCCCTCGCCCTCGAGATCGGGCTCGACCCGCGCCTCGATCGACACCCCGGCCTCACGCAGCGACCCGTGCTTGCGCCCGAGATCGGACAGGACCGTGGCGCAGAACTGGGCGCAGTCGTCGGCGGTGACCGGCGGCGGCCCGGCGAACCGGAGCCGCAGGATGGAGATCCCCGATCGGCTGGTCTGGTGCTCGACGCGCTCGAGCGGGGTCTCCCCGATCGAGCGCACGGTCTCGGTGAGCGCGTCGCAGATTCCCGCTGCGAGCGCAGTCTGGAGCGCGCCCGGCTCGAGCTCGTCGCGACCCGCGAACGGAAGGGCGACCTCGAGGGTGAGGGCGGGGTCGGCGATCGCCGCCACCACGACCGGCACTCGGACCGGATCGCGGCCTCCGAGCATCTCGTGCAGGGATGCGCGGGCGGCCTCGGCGTCGGTGCGCAGCCGCTCGCGCACGGCGTCGGGGAGCTCCCCGATGAGGCCGCGGCGCTCCATCTCCTCGTAGTCGCGCACGGTCCGCTCGGCCTGTGCGAGCGAGGCCTGGTCGCGTCCGCCGAGGGAGCCAACCGCGGCCACCCAGGCCACGGCAGACTCGTTAAGGCTCGCTCGCCCGTAGCGCAGCACGTCGAGGATAGCGCGGTGGCGCGCCTCCGCCTCCGCTTCGGCGAGCGCCTCGAGCTCGTCGGTCGTGTCGCCGAGCTCCTCGGCGGCCTTTGCCTCGTCGGGCTCGAGGTCCCGGATGCGCGCCTCGAGCTCGCTCCGGTCCCGCGCCAGTCCCTCCCGACGGTCGAGGATCGCCGCGAGGCGGCCTGAGATCTCCTCGCGGCGCGCCGCGTGGTCGGCGAGGAGCCGCTCCACTGGGCCGAACAGTCCTTCAGGCGCGCGGGGCGCCTCGACGCTCGCCGAGGGATGCACCTCGGGCGGGCCGGGCGAGGGAGTCAGGGGCGGCGTGTCGGTTGGCGTCTGGGACCGCTCGGGTGCTGACGCGACGACCTGGAGCCCCTCTGCGACCGTGTCGGCGTGAGGCGGCTCGAGCGTGTCGAGCACGGCTGCGATCTCGTCAATCGAGCGCGCCTGCTCCACCCACGCGCGGAACCTGTCGGGCGCATCCCACTCGTCGCCTGCAAGGTCGGCGAGCCGGAGCAGCCAGGCAGGGCTGTCGGCCGCGTTCTCGAGCTGGACTGCGAGCGACTCTAGGGCCGCGCCGTCAAGCCCCATTCCCTCGAGCTGCGGTCGCGGGTCGCGGCGTGCCTCCCGCAGGCCGACGAGGTAAGGGAGGACGGCCTGCGCGCGGGCGGCGTCCGGCCCCAAGGCCCGGCGGTCGACGTCGTCGACGCGCTGCGAGAGCTGCTCGATGAGGGCGTCCACGAGCTCCCGGTAGTGCTCTGCAAGAGCGTTGGGAAGGGCGAGCCGATTCACCACCAGCTCGCGGGCTACGCGCGCCGCGGGCCACACGAGCGCGAGCAGGCCTTCGCCGATGCCGAGCGCCTGGCCGTCGGCCTCGACCGCGTCGATCAGCACCTGCACGACCCCACGTAGGCTGCCACGGCCGCTGACGTACGCGACGTACCCGCTCCCGTCCGCCACGGGCTCGATGTCCGTCTGGCCGTAGCGGCGCAGCCTGGCACCGCTCGGATCGACACGACACACGCCCCGCCCCAGAAGGCGGTCCAGGAGCTCCTGGGTCGCCGCCACGATGGTGGGCGGGGGGTCCCGCCGGAAGTCAGGCTCGATGCGACGCGCGCGCAGATACGCGATGGCCGCGTCGACGCTGGCCTGGTCGCGCCCGAGATCGATCGGCTCCTCGAGGTGGAGCCAGGCGTCCTCGCCCGTCGATGCGAGGTTACGCACCGCGACGAGGAAGTCGGGACGGTTGACGGCGGGGGTCTTGTGGGTGCTGGGGCGGTAGAAGTCGCAGCGGTGTCTCGGGTGTTCGTGGTCGTCAGCCGCCGCGGTCGCCCGCTCGGCCTCGCGCGATGTCGCCTCCGCGGCGCGGTCCTCGTCGTAGTGGCACTGCTTGTACTTCTTCCCCGACCCGCAGTGACAGGGCTCGTTGCGGCCGACGCGCCTCGTGCCGGGAGCGGTCATGCTCGCGAGCCCATCATTTCGGGAACGAGGCAGCGGTGGGCGACGGCGAGGTAGTCGTTGCTGACCTCCTTGAGGCGCGAGGAGTACGTGTGGGCGTCGCGCGAGAGTGCGCCGCCCGCCTTCTCGTCGGCCTCGGCGAGCGTCCAGAGCGCGAGCTCCATCGCGACGATCTCGGCGAGGAGCATGCGGGCCTCGCGGGTTTCCTGGAGCGCCAGATGGTCCCCGAAGTAGGGGCGCAGGCTCGGGTGCTGGGCGAAGATGCGCAGGGTGCGCACCCCCTTCGGGAGGGACCAATCGGCCCGGCCCTGTGAGGCGTAGCGGGGCGCCTCGTCGACCGGGTAGAAGTCGAAGCCGAGGCGGCCTCGGTCCTCGGCGGCGCTGACCTGACACACGGCTGCCTCGCCGCCGAGCGCCGCCCGGATGCGTCCGCTCACGGGCGCCGAGAGCAAGCAGGCGAACTCGCCCTCGTACCAGCGCCTTCCGTCGCCCGCATCGCGCAGCTCGAGCTCGACGCCTTCGGGCACCCCGATCTCCGCCTGCGTCGAGGTGAGCCGCACGGTCGTCGCGCCAGCATCGGCGATCGACGAGACCGGGGCCATGAGCACGAGGGTCTTCGGCCGCCCGGGGTGGGCACGATACGCGCCCTGCGAGAAGGTCAGGCGCACCGGCGCGGCGGGAACGCCGTCCTCGGCCGCGACCGCGACCTCGACGATCTCGGACTCGCTCCCGAGGCGAACCTCGAGCACGGTGGCGTCCTCGACCGTCCCCGCCGTGACGAGGAACGCGCCGCGGCGGCGGCGGGGATCGCGAGGATCCGGCTCGAGGGGCACCTCGGTCGCCGAGAGCGCGGCCACCTCCTCGTCGGCGATCGTGATTGCGGCGGTCCAGGATTCGGGCGGAGCGTCGCCCCAGGCCTCCGGCCAGGCATGGATCGAGAACGTTTGCGCTGCCTCCGGGGCGAGGTACACGCTCGGGGGCACGACGCGCAACCGCACGGGTGCCGCCGGCTGTGGCTCGTCCGGCCCGGCCGGGCGGTATTCGACCTCGAGGCGCCGCAGGACCTCGGCCATCTTCGCGCCGAGGTCCCGGACGGCCTGCCGAAGCCGGCGGCGCGTGTCCTCCGACACATGGCCGGCCTGCTGAGTCTGGGTCTCTTCCTCCTCGGCCACGAACGGTCGGAGCTGGCCCTCGACGAAGGCGGCGAGGCGTTCGGTGAAGGGGTGGTCGCGCGAGATCCCGGCACGCGTCCGGGCTATGATTCCAACCGGGTTCGCCGGATCATCGGTCGGCTGGCCGGCGATGGCGGCCTCGTCCCACCGGTCCTGAAGCGTGCGGATGTACGAGCACTGCAGCCAACCGCTGAAGCGCAGCGCGCCCGGGCGGCCCTCCAGGCCGAAGTACGTGGCCTCGTGGATCCCGGACCCGTCGTCGATCACGATGCCGCTGTCGCGATCCATCGTGCGGTCGTCCTCGAGGGGCTCGTCGTGGCGGTAGATCCGGAGCGTCCCCTTCGCCTCGGGCACGCCCTCGATGGCGAGCTCGACCGACTTCACGAGCGCCCTGGGCGGCGGCTCGTAGTGCAGGACCGTAGGTGCGGCACCGCCGCGTACGAGATCGGCGAGGACCACCACCCGCGCGGACGAGGTCATGATCGCACGGAGCTGGACGTTCCGCGCGAGGCGGCGTGCCAGATTGTCGTGGCGCGGAACCGAGTGCTGGCGGCGACGCACGAGAAGCGCAACCGTCGTGCCGCTCCCATCCTCGGCGAGCCCGAGGCGGCGGTAGTCGTCGGGTTTGGCGGCACGCTCGTCGAGCTCGTCATAGTGCCCGGGCTCGATCAGGACGCGGGTGTAGAAACCGTCCCTAATCGACTCGTACCAGGCGCGCCCGAAGACCGCGATATCCTTCGCGCCGCGGCCCTGGACGCCGCGGTCGCCGGCCTCGCTCGTGCGGCCGCCCGCCTGGAGGATCCGAGCGAATACCTCGTCGCGGCGCATCCCCTCGGCGTGGTCGCGCACGATGAGCCGGTTGAAGTCGCCGCTGCGGAGGCGCTCAGCGAACACCTCGATCACGCCGTCGACGACGACGCCGCGGCGCTCGAGGCGGCCATAGCTGTCGGCCGCGTTCGTGATCATCTCGACGAGCGCACGCACGACGTCGCGCCCCATCGCGAGCGAGCTGTCCTGCATGGCGGCCCGCGCGGAGTACGCGATCGTCCCGGACGCGGGCGGAGGAGGAGGCGTCTGCCCGGCGTCGGTCATGTGATCTCCTCGGCGAGGATGCGGACAAGGTGATCGGCTGCATCCCCCAGGAAACGCGCGAGCTCGTCACGGTGCCAGCGCGCCGCGATCGCCTGCGACCGGCGCAGGCGATCCTCGAAGACGGCCGGCGGTGTCGACACCGAGCAGCGCGCGAGGTCCGCGAGATCGACCGCGTCGGGACCCGCCACGCCGGCACGCCGCCAGGCAGCGAACGCCGGATGGTGCTCCATGCGGGCAAGGTCGGCGAGGTCCTTACGACGCAGCGCGTCGTCAGCCCGGGGGGCGGCCTCGAGCGATCCGAGGACGTGCTTCGCACGCCGCGTCCCCTCGGCGGACAGCATGCGGCCCTTGCCGTCCCGCAGGACGAGGTGCGCCCCGCGCTTGTTGGCATCGGAGAGCACCACGCGCACGAGCTCGAGATTGGGGTAGTCGTGCCGACGCCAGCGGAACCGGTCGGGGGCGAGGCGGTACGCCTCGACCGCGATGTCCTCGAGGTCCACCATGCCGGCGTCACCACCGATGCGCATGAGCGCCACGAGCGCGTAGTCGACGAGTCCGATCCGCTCGGGCACCTATGCCCCGCCCTTCGACTTGCCGATCGGTCTCGGGCGCCGCGCCCTCCGGCGCGTGCGGGCCGCGGTCGCGGGCACCGCGCCCGTCACCTGCTCGGCGAACCAGTACATTCCCTTGCCGGCGCTCTGGAACGTCGCTCGGTCGCGGTGAAGCGAGGCGAGGAAGGTCGCCTCAGGGCGCTGCCCGCCGAAGGTGAAGCCGCGCGCCGCTACCGCCCGGTAGAGCTCGCGGTAGTGCATGGGGGCGCCGTGCTCGGTGAGGGTCGCCACCGCGGCCTCGCGCCACGCCGACGTCCACGAGCCGCTCGCGCGGCGGATGGCCGCCGGGAGGGGTGTCGGGGCCGCATGCGCGACCATTTCGCCTGGGAGTACAAGGGGAAGCGCAAGGATCTGGGGGCCGCTTACAACCAGCTTAACGGCTACCGCGAGGCCCTCGAGAACCCGCCGCTCTTGGTCGTGTGCGACCTCGACCGCTTTGAGGTGCACACAAACTTCACCGGCACGGCCCCTGCCGTCCACCGCTTCACACTAGCCGACCTTGCTGCCGACCCGGCCGAGCCCCTCAGGATCCTGCGGGCGGTTTTTACCGGCCCGGAGGCGCTCCGGCCAACGCGGGTCCGCGAGGACCTGACGGAGCGGGCAGCGCAGCAGTTCGCCGGTCTCGCCGCAGCGCTCCGCTCGCGTGACCACGATCCTCATGCCGTGGCCCACTTCCTCGACCGGCTCGTGTTTGTGATGTTCGCCGAGGACGTTGGCCTGCTCCCGAAGGGTCTCCTCCAACGACTCGCCGACGCCACTCGCGGCAACCCGAGTGCTTTCACCGCCCAACTCGCCGATCTCTTCGGCAAGATGGCCCAACGCGGCGGCTACTTCGGTGTCGAGCGCATCGAATGGTTCAACGGCGGCCTCTTCGACGACTCGAGCGTCCTCACACTTGTCGCAAGTGAAATCGAGACGGTCCGCCAGGTCTCGCGTCTCGACTGGAGCCAGGTCGAACCGGCGATCTTCGGTACGCTGTTTGAGCGCGGCCTCGACCCCGACCAGCGAGCACAACTCGGGGCCCACTACACCGACCGGGCGGCCATCCTGAGGCTCGTCGAGCCGGTGCTCATGGCGCCGCTGCGACGCGACTACGCCGAGATGCAGGCCCGGGTTACGCAACTGATCCTTTCCGGGCGCAAGATCACCGCCCGGACACCGGCCGAGGTCAATCCTCATCGTGTATTCGAGGCGTTCCTTGACCGCCTCCGGGCCATCCGGGTGCTCGACCCGGCATGCGGCTCCGGCAACTTCCTTTACGTCTCCCTGCAACTGCTGAAGGATCTCGAACGCGACGCGATCTCGTGGGGCTCGCTTGTGCTACAGGCCCCACAGCAGTTCCCGCAGGTCGGCCCGCACAACCTGCTGGGCATCGAGATCAACCCCTACGCAGCCGAACTTGCTCGGGTAACGATCTGGATCGGCGAGCTCCAATGGATGCTGAATCACGGCTTCAGCGCGCGGCGCGACCCGATCCTCCAACCCCTGGACAACATCCGAGAATCGGACGCTCTGCTCGACTTGTCGGACCCGACCCAGCCACGGGAGGCCGAGTGGCCGGAGGCCGACGTCGTGGTCGGCAACCCGCCATTCCTGGGTGGGAAGGTGATGCGGGCGGGGCTTGGGGACTCATACGTCGACATACTCTTCGCGGTCTTCGACGGACGGGTTCCCCGTGAGGCCGACCTGATGACGTACTGGCACGAGAAGGCGCGTGCTCAGATCGCGGCCGGTCGCCTTGCGCGCGCGGGGCTGCTTGCCAACCAGTCGATCCGGTCCGGGGCGAGCCGGCGCGTTCTGCAGCGTATCAAGGAGACGGGCGGTCTGTTCTTCGCGCGCTCGGACGATCCCTGGGTGCTCACGGGAGCCAGCGTGCACATCAGTTTCGTCGGCCAAGACGATGGATCGGATGCGGATCGCTCCCTGAACGGCGTCGCTGTTACGTCGATCAACGCCGACCTCACGAGCGGCCTCGACCTGACGCAGGCCCGTCGGCTTCGCGAGAACTTGGGAGTGGCCTTCATGGGCGACACCAAGGGCGGGCCGTTCGAGGTCGATGCGGAAGCCGCGCGCCGATTGCTAGCCGCTCCAAACCCAGACGGCCGCTCCAATGCGGATGTCGTGCGCCCTTGGGTGAACGGCGAGGACCTCAACGGCCGCAATCGAGGCATGTGGATCGTAGACTTCGGGGTCGCCATGCACGAGTCGGAGGCCGCGCTTTACGAAGCGCCTTTCGAACTCGTCCGGGAGCGCGTCCGACCGCTACGGGGCGCGAATAAGCGCAAAGCCTATGCAGCACGCTGGTGGCTCCATGTCGAGCCGCGTTCCGGCATGCGCGCGGCTCTCGCTGGCCTCTCGCGCTATATCGCGACGACGCGCCTTTCGCCGCACCGCCTCTTCGTGTGGCTGCCCGCGGCCGTCCTCCCGGACAGTCGGATCATCGTTTTCGCCCGGGACGACGACTTCTTCTTCGGCGTCCTCCACTCTCGTCCGCATGAAGTCTGGTCGCGTCGTACAGCAGGAGCGCAGCGGCGGGAGGCGATTTCGGGGTTCACGTACACGCCAACGACCTGTTTCGAGACCTTCCCGTTCCCCCGCCCTACGGAGGAGCAGCAGGCTGCCATCGCTGCGGCGGCGCGCGCCCTCGATGAGTTTCGTCGTGGTTGGCTCGACCCCCAGGGAATGGACCGAGCGGCGCTCCGGGACCGGACGCTTACCCACCTATACAATGTTCGTCCGGCGTGGCTTGCGCAGGCTCATTCGCGACTAGACCAGGCGGTCCTCGACGCTTACAGCTGGCCGCACGACATCGCGGACGAGGAGATCCTCACGAGGCTGCTCGAGTTAAACCTCGCGCGCGAGTCGGCCTGAGGACGGACCCGGACAGATCTGTCTCTGATCGACGCCTGCCATGCTCCGTTGGGCGCGGTCCCGCAGCCAACACGAAACCGGCGTAGGCTGCCGGGCATGCTGGATCGGCCAGGTCTCGCCTCCCAGGAACACGCCGGAGTGTGGTGGCTTCCCAGCGAACCTGGTAGAACAGTCGGAGGCCGGCTGACTTTCGCGCCAGCTGAGGGTCTGCGACTAGACCTGATCGGTGTGCTTGGAGGTGGGCGCCCAGGGGTTAGGCACGATATCGTCCTGGGGACGACGGTCGACGGCGAGCCGATCACACTTGAGTCAGCAGCCCAGGGGGGGCGCCGTGAGGTCTCGTCAGTCTGGCTGCCCGCGCCCGTCGTCGCAGAGGTCCTGCTGCCCCAGCACGCCTACATTGGAGCTCACCTCCCCTTGCCGGACCAGCGGCGCTTCGCGTCTGGGATCATCGAGCTGGATGACTTAGCGGATTGGATGGAGGCGTGGCCGTTCAAGGACGAGTATGGGCCCCACCCCGTCGTGTTTGCGGTGTCCTACGCCCATCCGGAAGAGATCCGCGCCCCGTTCGACCTCGGTGAGATCATCATTTCACCTTCGGCACGGGAGTTCGGCGATGGGATTCGCGAACGCGGAATTAGGGCGTCCGTCGCCTTCGTCGTGCGGCTGAAGGAAGCGCAGCCGATTGTCTGGTGGCTTCAGCAGATCGTAAGGCCCCTTCAGAATCTGTTGACTTTCGTAGGCGATCGTCCCAGCTCGGTCACCCGATTCGCCTTGTTGCAGCTCGAACGCAACATTGACGTCCTGTATCAACCGTCCGGCCCCGATCGTGCCGGTCGTCGGCTGTACTCCCACGAGTTTCTCTTTCACCCCAGGGAGGTGGCCGAACGGATGCCGACCATGTTGGCGAAGTGGTTTGAGCTGGCCACTGAGCTCGCTCCGGTGATCGACTCGTTCATCGGCATGCGATATCGACCGGTCTTTGCAGAGAATCGGTTCCTGAACGTGGTCGGTGCCCTAGAGGCGTATCACCGGCGACGCTATCCGAACACCGTGATTCCTAGTTCAGAGCACAGAGTCCGGCGGAAGCGGATCTTGAGCAGGGCGCCGGAGGAGGATCGCGATTGGCTAGGAGAGCGACTCTGCTACAGCAACGAGCCCAGCCTTCGCATGCGGCTGGCCGACCTGCTTGTCCGGCCTAAAGATGCCTACCTGCCAAGCATCCTCGGCTCCAACGAACTGATCGGACCGACCGTTGATCTCCGCAACCGGCTTATACACCAAGATCCTCGCCGCTCCGCGAGGGCAGTGAACCCTTTCGACCTTTGGGTGCTCACGGAGAGGTTGACGCTCCTGCTGTTGGCGTGTCTCCTAGACGAGCTCGGAATCTCGGGATCGCAGTTACGCGATGTGATCGTGCGAAGCGTTCGGTTCCGTCAGCTCTCCGAGGCGGGAATGCCCTGACCGGTGATGCGGCTCCTGGCGTCCCCGTGTCCGGTTAAGCCAGGCGATGCGTCGCTAGCAAGAACAGTCTGGGAACCAGGCCTCCTTCGGGCGCGATCGGGCGAGAGTCAGATCGAGCATCGGATCCGCGTAGGAGGCTCTGTCGGTTTAGTTAGGCCCAGTTCTCTTCGGAGGTCCGCGACGGGTCGTACTCCCGTACGCCGTGGCAGGCTGTGAGGCACCTGTCGCAGCTCACATCCATTCCCGGCATCCAGCCACGAGGGCCGAGTGTCGCCACCAACTCAGTGGTCGGGACTGAGACCCTGTAGATGCGGGCCATGGGCTGGGCTGGCCGCGGCACGAGGGATATCTCGTCGATTTCCGCACTCGTGATCCAGTGGCTGCAATACACGTCGCCGCGCTCGCCGTCGTGATGGCCACACGCGGCGGCATTGCAGAGGTTGCACCGGCCACCCACGACCCGACGGGTGGCCGGATAGGTGCGGCCCAAGATGTGTCGGCAGGTGGGGCTCCGCGGATCCTGCCCGCAGACGGTGCACTCGCGGATCACGTTCTTCATCCCCGGGCTCATCCCCGCGCGGATGTGAGCGAGGTCGGCAGGGCAAGTGCGGCTGTAGTCCATACCTTCGCGGGTAAGCCGGCATCCGAACGTTTGCCTGATCCAGCGACCGGCTTCGTCGAGGCGGTAGTGCGCGACTTCGAACTCTGGCGTGCCCTCCAGCCAGTTCATCGCTGCCCAGAACTCCTTGAGCGCCCCTCGGGCGAGCTCTTCCGCGGAGGCTACCTCTCCGAGCATGCTCTGGAGGCGTGCCCTCGCCATCAGGGACTGGCCCTCGCGCAGGTGATGCTCGCCCTGCTCCTTCACTTTGGCGGCCTAATCCGCCCGGCGGCCCGAAGCAACCGCTCCGCCTCATCGGCGGTCGCGCCTTTGATGCCGACGGTGCGGCGTGATGAGCCATCCGAGCCCTGCTGGAGGGTGACGTCTATCGACACTCGGTGGTTTGAACGGTGGTCCGAGAACCATCGGATCACGTACAGGACTCCGCTAATCGCGCTCCACAGGGCCTTCGCGTCGCTGAAGATAACGAGCAGGGGCGGGAGGATCAGGTCGGCGGACTTCTCGGCGTGGACTCCAGTTGCCATGGGATCCGTGGCGTAGTCCACGACCACTCCGGTCTCTTCAAGTAGGGCGACCGTGTCCGTGGCATGGTTGCTGTACTGGCCGTCGGCTCGGGGCAGGATGAACACGGTGGCTCCTGGCCGCCGCTGGAGGGCGGACAGGACCAACGCGTCGAGTGCTTCGACCATGTCGCTCATAGTCTCACGCTCCGGGGTCTGGAGGGGTTTGGAATGGACCTGGGTCGGCTTCGCATCGTGGGCGCTCGTCGTGTCGGGGCCTTGGTAGAGGAGGTTATCGCCACCCTGCTGGTGGTCGTCGGTCCGGGCTTGCTCTGGGCCGTCCTGGCCACGCCCACGAACCCTGCAACAGACCCATGGCCGGTGACCGCGGCCTCGGCCGTCTGGATCGCCTGCTTGTTCGTGCTCCGTTTGGTCGAGCCTGCTGCGCCGGCGACTCGTGTGCCTGGAGCCTCAGCGGCGAACCGGTAAGTCGCCGCCAATCGGGGAGGTCTAGGCTCAAGCCTCGGGCCCCGCTCCGGACCGCGCCAGGTGGTGGGGAGCGGGTCGGCGGCCGTCGGGGCCCGTGTCCGCCCTGGAAAGACTCCCATCGCGGTTGGATGTGCAGGCGCGCTTCGCTCGGCCTGACGTCGCCAGTTGCTATCACGTGCCAGCTAATAAACCTTGCTATTGCAGTGGTACTCGGCCTTCTCCTGGCCGTTGCCGCGGTACTCGTTGGTCGCCACCATGAACTGGGTGACGGTCTTGCCGCTGGCCAGCGTCCGCAGCTCCGGGTCGCGCGTCAGGCGCCCGGTCAACAGGACCTTGTTCACGGTCCGAACTCCTCCCTGGCCGGTCGGCGGCGCCGGAGCCGGCCGTCGTGGCGGCGGGCACGGCGGGCGAGGCCGACGCTAGCAGGCCCCGCTTGGCGGCGGCTCACTCGTGACTGCACGCCGACCGGGCGCGAGGCGATGACGCGCCGCCGGGCCCGCGGCCGCCGAGGACGCGCTGAGGGGCGCCGCGCCGACTTGCCCGAACTCGCCCGGGCCGGGCCGGGCCCTCCTGCGGAGGTCGTCAGGCCCCGTACCAGGCGTCGAAGGCCGTCAGAGTTGGACGGATCGGGCGCGCCAGGCCCGCCCGATCCGGGGCGCCCTCCTGGGGCTCGAGGCCGTGGGCGCGGGCCTCGGGCGTCTTGACGCCGTTGCCGGTCAGCAGCGCCACCACCTCCTCGTCGGGGCGGATCACGCCGCGGGCGAGCGCCTGCTCGAGCGCGCCGAGGGTGGCCCCGGCCGCCGTCTCGGCGAAGATCCCTTCCAGGGCCGCCAGCCGCCCGATCGCCGCCGCGGTGCGCACGTCGGGAACCGCCTCGATCGAGCCGCCCGTCCCGCGGGCCAGCTCCACGGCGTAGCGGCCGTCGGCGGGGTCGCCGATCGCGAGGGACTTGACCAGCGTCCTGGGCTCGCGGACCGGGGTGATCCGCTCTGCTCCCGTCGCGAAGGCCGACGCGACGGGAGCGCAGCCCTCCGCCTGGGCGCCGACGAACCGGACCGGCCGGGGGGCCACCAGGCCGACCTCCACCAGTTCGCGGAAGCCCTTGGCGATCTTGGTGAAGAGCGAGCCCGAGGCGATCGGCGCGACCACGGCATCGGGCAGCCGCCAGCCGAGTTGCTCGGCCACCTCGAAGGCCAGGGTCTTCGAGCCCTCCGCGTAGTACGGCCGGAGGTTGATGTTCACGAAGGCCCAGCCGTGGTCCTCCGCGATCTCCAGGCTCAGCCGGTTGATCTGGTCGTAGCTGCCTTCGACGGGCACGACGGTCGCGCCGTAGGCCAGGGCGTGGTCGATCTTGGCCGGCTCCACGTCGGCCGGCACGAAGACGAAGGCCCGCAATCCCAGCCGCGCGGCCGCGGCTGCGGTGGCGCCCGCCAGGTTGCCGGTCGAAGCGCAGGCGAGCGTGTCGAAGCCGAACTCCAGGGCCCGCGCCGCGGCCATCGCGACGACGCGGTCCTTGAAGGAGAGGGTGGGGTTGCGCGTGTCGTCCTTGAGCCAGAGCCGCTCCAGGCCGAGGTCGTCGGCGAGGCGACCCGCGGCCACCAGGGGCGTGCCGCCCACCGCCAGGCCGCGGGCCGGTGCAGCGGCGACGGGCAGCAGCTCGAGGTAGCGCCAGATCCCCGCCGGCCGCCCGGCCAGCGCATCGCGGGTCAGGGTTTCGCGCGCGACGCCGTAGTCGTAGACGACCTCGAGGGGCCCGAAGCAGGCCGGGCAGACGTAGCTCGGCCCCAACTCCTGGGGGCGGCCGCAGTTGCGACAGCACAGCCCGACCACGTGACGCCGCCCCGTCGCCGGCGCGGCGCCCGGGCGATCGCCGGCCATCGCCATGGCGCGGCCGAGCGGGCTGGGTCGTCCGGTCGTCGCCAGGCTCTGGGTCGTCATCGTCGCGCTCCTAGTCCGCGGTCGGCCGCGGTGATGGGTCGGGGAGGGGACGGTCGCCCGACGCCGGAGGCCGGAGCGGGGAGGGTCTCTGCCGGGCAATGGCCGGACTATCAGAAGACCCTTCCTGTCGAGGAAGGGTCTGGGTATCCCTTATCTCGCAGGATGTCCTGCTCGGATTTGGCACCTGGTCGGTCGGCTCCTGCCGATCGGCTGGTTGTCGGGCTTCATCGGGCCGGTCCCTCCGCCACTCTTGATAAGGCTATTCGGTTGTGGGGCGGATGCTACGGGCTGGCGGCGGGATCGTCAATCGCGCCCCGGGGGGGCGAGCCGTGACCGGGGGGCGAGTCGTGACCGGGGGGCGAGCCGGGCCGGCGACCGGGCGGCCGGCGTTCGCGGAGTCGCCCCCCGAGCCGAGCCCCGGGGGATCGGGTCCGGGCTGTTATACTCCCCGCGTCCTCGACCCCCGGCAACAGCGCGGAAGCGCACAGAGGAGGAGCCGTTGCCCGAGGAAGGCGCGACGTCCGCTCCGTGAGACGGACGAGCACCTTCGACCCCCGGGTCGCCGTCCCGGCGTCCCACGGCGGGGGCAGTCTATCCAGGTCCCCGGCCGCCCGGCCGAGGGCCTTTTCGTTTGCCCGAGCCGGCCTCCGCGATCCGCGGGCCGCCGGACGGGCGCCGGCGATCGGAGGCCAGGCGTGCCCGCCAGCGTGATCGTGGGCCTCCAGTGGGGCGACGAGGGCAAGGGCAAGGCCACGGACCTGCTGGCCGAGCAGGTCGCCATGGTGGTCCGCTACCAGGGCGGCGACAACGCCGGCCACACCATCGTGCTGGGCGACGCCGTCTTCAAGCTGCAGCTGGTGCCGTCGGGCGTGCTCTACCCGCACATCCGGCCGGTGATCGGGAACGGAGTCGTGGTCAATCCCGCCACCCTGATCGCCGAGCTGGGGATGCTGGCCGGGCGCGGGATCGCCGTCGACCGGGTCCGCGTCAGCCGCCACGCCCACGTGATCATGCCCTACCACGTCGCCCTGGACGGGGCCATGGAGGCGCGCCTGGCGGGCGCCGCCGTCGGCACGACCCGGCGCGGCATCGGGCCCGCCTACGCAGACCGGGCCTGGCGGATCGGCATCCGGATGGAGGACCTGCTCGACCCGGCCGGCCTGCGGCGCCGGCTGACGCGGATCCTGCCCGACAAGAACACGGTCCTCCGCCGCACGCATGGCCTCGATGGCTTCGACCTCGAGGAGATGATCGCGACCGCCCTCGGCTGGGGAGAGCGTCTGCGCCCCCACCTGGCCGACACGACCGCGCTCGTCCAGGCGGCCCTAGCCCGCGGCGAGGGGATCCTGTTCGAGGGCGCCCAGGGGACGCTCCTCGACCTGGACCACGGCAGCTACCCGTACGTGACCTCGTCCAACCCGGTGGCGGGCGGCGCCTGCACCGGCGGCGGCATCGGGCCGCTCCAGGTCGACGAGGTGATCGGGGTGATGAAGGCCTATGCCACCCGGGTCGGCAGCGGACCGTTCCCGACCGAGCTCCACGAGGCGGTCGGCCGCGGGATCGCCGAGCGGGGCCGCGAGTTCGGCGTGGTGACCGGCCGGCCGCGCCGGGTGGGCTGGCTCGATGCCGTCCCGCTCCGCTACGCGGTGGCCGTCAACAGCGTCAGCTCCGTCATGCTGAACAAGCTGGACATCCTGTCCGGCCTCGAGGAGATCCTGGTCTGCGTCGCCTACGAGGTCGACGGCGACCGGGTCGAGTGGTGGCCGTCCGACGCCGACGTGCTCGCCCGCGCCGTCCCCGTCTACGAGCGGTTCCCCGGCTGGGAGGGCTCGATCGGCGGGGCGCGCTCGGTTGCGGAGCTGCCCGCCGCCGCGGCCGCCTATGTCGACGCCCTTGAGGAGCTGGCCGGCGTGCCCATCAGCCTGGTCTCGGTCGGAGCTGAGCGGACCGAGACGATCCACCGGCGGGACCGACCGGTTCGGGCGCGGCTTGCGGGGTGAGGGTGTGAAGGCGGCGAACGCGACGACCGGCTCGACCGGCGGGCCGGCCCGGATCCTGGTCGTCGGGAGCGGTGGGCGCGAGCACGCCCTCGCCTGGCGCCTTGCCCGCGAGGCGGGCGTCGAGCGGGTCCTCGCCGCGCCGGGTTCCGACGCCATCGGGGCTGAGCCCCGGGTGACCTGCTTCCCGGCGGTCGCGGCCACGGACGTCGCGGCGCTGACCGGGCTGGCCCGGCGGGAGGGCGTCGGCCTGGTGGTGATCGGCCCGGAGGGGCCGCTCGCGGCAGGGCTGGCCGACGCGCTGGTGGTGGCCGGGATCCCGACCTTCGGCCCGTCCGCGGCGGCCGCGCGGATCGAGACGAGCAAGGCCTTCTGCCGGGAAGTGGCCGCGGAGGCCGGCGTCCGGACCGCCCGGGGCAGGGCCTTCGAGGCGCCCGGCCCGGCGCTCGCCCTGGCCCGGGAGCTGGTCGCCGCGCCCCGCTCGCCCGGCGTCGTGATCAAGGCGGACGGGCTGGCCGGCGGCAAGGGCGTGACCGTCTGCGACGACCTGCCAGCCGCCGAGCGAGCCCTGGCCGCGGTCTTCGCGGCCGGCGGGGAGCGGCCGGGACCGCGGGTCGTCGTGGAGGAGCGGCTGGTCGGCCGGGAAGCCTCGCTGATCGCCCTTGCGGACGGGCAGACGGCGCTCGCCCTGCCGGCGGCCCGCGACCACAAGCGGCTCCTCGACGCGGACCGCGGACCCAACACCGGCGGCATGGGCGCCTACAGCCCCTTGCCGGACCTGCCGGAGAGCCTCGCCGCCGCCCTCGTCGAGACCGTCCACCGACCGATCCTGGCCGCCCTCGCCCGGCGCGGCAGCCCATTCCGCGGCGCGCTCTACGCGGGGCTGATCCTGACCGACCGCGGCCCGGTCCTCCTCGAGTGCAATGCCCGCTTCGGCGACCCGGAGGCCCAGGTCCTGCTGCCCCGCCTGGCGCTGCCGCTGGCGCCGCTGCTCCTCGCCGCCGCTCGCGGCGGGCTGGCCGGCGCGGCGGCCGGGCTGGGCCTGCACGGCCCGCTCCTGCCCACGACCGACGACGCGGCCGTCGCGGTCGTGCTCGCCGCGGCCGGCTATCCCGAGGCGCCGCGGCCCGGCGACCGGATCGACGGCCTCGGTGCGGGAGCCGCCAGGCGAGCGCTCGTCTTCCACGCCGGCACCGGGCGCGATCCGGACGGCACGTACCGGACCCGCGGCGGCCGGGTCCTGGCGGTCGTCGGCCTCGGCCACGACCTGGCGGCGGCCCGCCGCCGGGCGGAACGCGCCGCCGGCGCCATAACCTTCGCCGGTCTTCAGCGGCGGCACGACATCGCGGCCGACCTGCCGCCGGAGGTGACGCGGGCTCCGGCCGGGGCCGGTGGACTCGCAGCCGGGAGCGGGCGATGATCCCGCGCTACACCCTGCCCGATATGGGGGCCGTCTGGACCGACGCGGCCCGTTTCGAGCAGATGCTGCGGGTCGAGCTGGCCGTCGCCCGCGCCCAGGTGCGGCGCGGCCTGGTGCCGGCGGAGGCCTACGCGACCATCGCGGCCCGGGCCCGGGTGGACGTCGGTCGAATCGCCGAGATCGAGCGGACCACCGAGCACGACGTCATCGCCTTCGTCAGCCAGCTGGCCGAGACGGTCGGGCCGGAGGGGCGGTACCTCCACCTTGGCCTGACCAGCTCCGACGTCGTGGACACGGCCCTCGCCCTCCAGCTGCAGGCGGCCGGGGCGCGCCTGCTGGACGATGCCGCGGCCCTGCTGGTGGCCCTGGTCCGGCGGGCACGGGCGGAGGCGGCGACCGTGATGATGGGCCGGACCCACTCGGTCCACGCCGAGCCGACGACCCTCGGCCTCAAGATCGCCGGCTGGGCCTTCGAGCTGGCCCGCGACCGGGTACGACTGGCCGCGGCCGTGGACGACGCGGCGACGGGCAAGATCTCCGGCCCGGTCGGCACCTACAGCCACCTGGAGCCTGACCTGGAGGCGGAGGTGCTGGCAGACCTCGGCCTTCACGTGGACCCGGTCTCGACCCAGATCGTCCAGCGCGACCGTCACGCCGCCCTGCTGGCCGCCATCGCCGTCACCGGCGGCAGCCTCGAGCGCTTCGCGACCGAGATCCGGAACCTGCAGCACACCGAGATCGGCGAGCTGATGGAGCCGTTCCGGGCCGGCCAGAAGGGCTCCTCGGCGATGCCCCACAAGCGGAACCCGATCCTCTGCGAGCGGATCGCCGGCTTGGCCCGCCTGCTGCGCGGCTACGCCATGACGGCCCTCGAGGATCAGCCCCTCTGGCACGAGCGCGACATCAGCCACTCGTCCGCCGAGCGGGTCATCCTTCCGGGGGCGACGATCCTGCTCGACTACATGCTGGTCCGGACCGCCGGCCTGGTGGAGGGACTCGTGGTCCGGCCCGACCGGATGCGCGAGAACATCGAGCGCGGCCTTGGGCTCCACGCCTCGAGCCGGGTCCTGCTGGTCCTGGTCGAGCGCGGCGGGCTCTCCCGGGAAGAGGCCTACGCCATCGTCCAGCGCAACGCCCTGCGGGCCGCGGACGAGCGGCTGCCGCTCCGGGGCCTGCTGGCCACCGATCCTGCGGTCGCCAGCCGCCTGCCGCTGGCCGAGCTGGACGCCTGCTTCGACGACGCGGTCGTGCTCCGCAATGTGCCCGCCGTCATCGCCCGCCTCGATGCCCTCGAGGCCGACCTGGAGGAGGAGCGCCGTGTCGCTCGCTGAGTCGTTCGTCCGTTCCGGCAAGGTCCGCGACCTCTACGAGCTCGACGCAGGCCGGCTCCTGCTGGTGGCGAGCGACCGCCTGTCGGCCTTCGACGTCGTCCTGCCGACGCCGATCCCGGACAAGGGCCGCGTGCTGACCGGCCTCTCCCGCTTCTGGTTCGGCGAGACGGCCGGGATCGTCCCGAACCACCTCCTGGGCACCGACCCGGCCGGGCTGCCGGCCGGCTGGACCGACGAGGCGGGCCGGGCCGAGCTCCGCGGCCGGGTCATGCTCTGCCGGCGCTGCGACGTCCTGCCGGTCGAGGTCGTGGTGCGCGGCTACGTCGCCGGCTCGGGCTGGAAGGACTACCTGCGGAGCGGCGAGATCTGCGGCGTCCGCCTCCCGGCCGGCCTGCGCGAGAGCGAGCGCCTGGCGGAGCCGATCCTGACCCCGGCCACCAAGGAGGAGGTCGGCCACGACGAGAACATCAGCTTCGAGCGGATGGTTGAGATCGTCGGCGCCGCCGCCGCCGAGGAGGTCCGCGACCTGGCCCTCCGGCTCTACCGCCACGGGGCGACCGTCGCGGAGCGGGCCGGCATCCTGCTCGCCGACACCAAGTTCGAGTTCGGCCGCGAGCGGGAGAGCGGCCGCCTGCTCCTGATCGACGAGGTCCTGACGCCGGATTCGAGCCGCTTCTGGGACGCCGCCGCCTACGAGCCCGGCCGCGCCCAGGCGAGCTTCGACAAGCAGTTCGTCCGCGACTGGCTGGAGACCCAGCCCTGGGCCAAGACCTATCCGGGGCCGGAGCTGCCGGCCGAGATCGTGGCCGGCACCCGCGAGCGCTACGTCGCCGCCTTCGAGCGCATCACCGGGGCCAGCTTCGGGCGCTACCTGGAGGAGGACGTGATCGCCCCATGACCGAGTTCCGCTTCGCCGTCAACGTCCTGCCCAGGGCGGGCATTCTCGATCCCCAGGGCCGGGCCGTGGAGGCCGCTCTGCCGCACCTCCAGATCCGCGCGATCCGCGACGTGCGGGTCGGCCGGCGGGTCGAGCTGACGGCCGTGGCGGACTCGACGGCGGAGGCGCGGGCTCTGGTCGAACGCTTGGCCGGGGAGCTGCTCAGCAACCCGTTGATCGAGAGCTTCACCGTCGAGGAGCTCGGCGCGACATCATCGCTGGCCTCGGCCGCCGGGGCGGATGGTCCCGGGCCGGCCGGCGCACCGGGGGCGGGCGCCGCACCGGGGGCGGGCGCCGCACCGGGGACGGCCGGGCGGTGAAGGTCGGCGTCGTCGTCTTCCCCGGCTCGAACTGCGATCTCGACACGCTCCGCGCGTTCCGGCTTGCCGGCGCCGAGGCCGAGCCGCTGTGGCACGAATCGCCCGACCTGGGAGGCGCGGCGGCGGTGGTCCTGCCGGGTGGTTTCGCCTACGGCGACTACCTGCGCGCGGGCGTGATCGCCCGCTTCTCGCCGGTGATGCGGGCGGTGGCCGACTTCGCCGCCGGCGGGGGGCTGGTCCTGGGCATCTGCAACGGCTTTCAGGTGCTGGCCGAGGCGCGGCTGCTGCCGGGGGCGCTGCTGCGCAACCGTTCGCTGCGGTTTGTTTGCCGCCAGGTCGCCATCGTCCCGGAGCGGCTCGACACGCCCTTCACCCGGGCGATCGGCGAGCGCCGGCCGCTGCGGATGCCGGTCGCCCACGGCGAGGGCTGCTACTACGCCGACGAGGCCACGCTCGACGCCCTGGAGGCGGCCGGCCAGGTCCTCTTCCGCTACGCCCGCCCCGACGGTTCGACGCCCGAGGACCCGCTCGACCCGGCCAACCCCAACGGCTCCCTGCGGGCGATCGCAGGCGTGATCAGCGCGGCCGGGAACGTGGCCGGGCTGATGCCCCACCCGGAGCGGGCCGCCGAGCCGATCCTGGGCTCGGACGACGGGATGCTGCTGGTTCGCTCGCTTGTCGAGGCCGCGGCCGAGCGGGCAGCGGCCGCCGGCCCGGCCCGGGTGGGCGGCCGATGAGCGCCGCACCCCCGGCCCCGCTCCACCGCCGGCTCGGCCTGACCGACGACGAGCTGGTCGCCATCAGGGAGAAGTTGGACCGCCAGCCGAACGACCTGGAGCTGGCGATCTTCAGCGTGATGTGGAGCGAGCACTGCTCCTACAAGAGCTCCAAGCCGCTCCTGCGCACGCTGCCGACCAGCGGCGCCGGCGTCGTGGCCGGGCCCGGCGAGAACGCCGGCGTGGTCGCGATCGGCGACGGCCTGGCGGTCGCCTTCAAGATCGAATCCCACAACCACCCCTCGGCGGTGGAGCCGTACCAGGGCGCGGCGACGGGCGTGGGCGGCATCCTGCGCGACATCTTCACGATGGGCGCCCGGCCGATCGCCGTCCTCGACGCCCTCCGCTTCGGCGACCCGGCCGACCTCCGGACGCGCCACCTGGTCGACGGGGTGGTGCGCGGGGTCGGCGGCTACGGCAACTGCGTCGGGGTGCCGACGGTCGGCGGCGAGCTCGTCTTCGACCCGTCGTACCAGGGCAACCCGCTGGTCAACGTGATGGCCATCGGCCTCCTCCGGGCGGGGATGCTGACGAGGGCCGTGGCACCCGGGCCGGGCAACCTGGTCGTCCTCTTCGGGTCGCCGACCGGCCGGGACGGGATCGGCGGCGCCTCGGTCCTGGCCTCGGCCACGTTCGCCGAGGACGATCCTTCCAAGCGGCCCTCCGTCCAGGTCGGCGATCCCTTCGCCGAGAAGCTGCTGATCGAGGCCTCCCTGGAGCTGATCGGACGGGGCCTGCTGGAGGGCCTCCAGGACTTGGGCGCCGGCGGAATCAGCTGCGCCACCTCCGAATCGGCCGACCGGGCCGGGACCGGGATGCTGATCGACCTGGACGCGGTTCCCCGCCGCGAGCCGGGCCTGGCCCCGTTCGAGGTGATGATCTCGGAGTCCCAGGAGCGCATGCTGGCGACCGTCCTTCCCGACCGCTGGCCGGCGGTGCGGGAGATCTGCGAGCGGTGGGGGCTCCCGGCCGCGGTCATCGGCCGGGTCACCGCCGACGGGCAGATCGTGGTGGTGGGCGGCGGCCTCGCGCCGGACGGGCGGCCGGCGGCCGGCTCCGTCGAGCTGGCCCGGATCCCGGCCGCCGCGCTGACCAGCGAGGCGATCGTTCACCAGCGCCTGGCCGCGCCGCCGGCCCGGCGCCGCTCGGCACCCGCGCCGGGTGTCCCGACCGGGCCCGGCGACCGCCTCCCGGATCGCGGGATGGACCCCGGCCTGGTGCTCCAGGGACTGCTCGGCATGCCCAACCTCGCCAGCCGTCGCTGGGTCTACGAACAGTACGACTGGAACGTCCAGGCCGGCACGGTCGCCGGCCCCGGTCGGGGGGCAGCCGTCCTGCGGATCGAGGGCTCCGACCGGGCCCTGGTCGCGACGACCGACGGCAACCAGGCCGTGTCGGCGGTGGATCCGTACCTGGGCGCCGCGCTCAGCGTTGCCGAGGCGACCCGCAACGTCTCGATCACGGGGGCGCGACCGCTGGGCGTCACCAACTGCCTGAACTACGGCGACCCGACGCGGCCGGAGGCGTTCTGGCAGCTGAGCGAGGCCGTCCGCGGCCTGGGCGACGCCTGCCGCGCCCTGGACCTGCCGGTGACCGGCGGCAACGTCTCGCTCTACAACGAATCGCCCCTGGGGCAGATCGCCCCGACGCCGGAGATCGGGGTGGTCGGCCTGCTGGATGACCTGGCCCGCCTGGTGGGGCCCGCCTTCGCGGCCGACGGCGACGCGGTGCTGCTGGTGGGGGAGGCGGCCGGCGGGCTGGCCGGCAGCGCCTACGCGTCCCTGGCCGGCCTGGCGCCGGAGGACACGCCGCCGATCCTCGACCTCGCCCGGGAAGCGGCCGTGCAGGCCTTCGTGCGCGCGGCGATCGAGCGGAGGCTGGTGGCCTCGGCGCAGGACGTGGCGGCCGGCGGCCTGGCCGTGGCCCTGGCCGAGGCGGCCCTCTGGGGTGGCCGAGGCGCCCGGCTCCGGCTGGGCGTCTCGGGCTCGCCCGCAATCGAGCTCTTCGGCGAGAGCCCCTCCCGCGTCGTCCTCACCTGCCGGCCCCGGAACCTGGCCGCGCTCCACCGACTGAACCGGGAGGCCGGCCTGCCCCTCGCCGAGCTGGGCCGGACCGGCGGCTCGCGCCTGGTCGTGGAACTGACGGGCCGCGGGGCGACCGGGGCGGCCGAGGAGCGCGGCTCCCGGGTGGCCGATGCCGTCGACATCTCCCTGGCCGACCTCCGCCACGCCTGGGAGAACGGCCTGGCCCGGGCTCTCGGCGAGGGGGCCTGACGTGTGCGGCGTCTTCGGAGTCCTGGCGCCCGGAGCGGATGCGGCGCCGGTCGCCGCCCTGGGGCTGTTCGCCCTGCAGCACCGCGGCCAGGAGTCGGCGGGCGTGGCCGTCTCCGACGGTGAGCAGCTGATGCTCTACAAGGACCTGGGGCTGGTCGCCCAGGTCCTCGACGAGCGGCGACTGCCCAGTCTCCGGGGGCCGCTGGCCATCGCCCACTGCCGCTACTCCACGACCGGCTCGACGGTCTGGGAGAACGCCCAGCCGACCTTCCGCCTGGGCCGCAGCCGGGCCCTGGCGGTGGGCCACAACGGCAACCTGGTCAACACCCGGGAGCTGCTGGGGCGCCTCTCCGGCGGCCGCGCCCGGCTGCCGGCGACCACCGACACCGAGCTGCTTACGGCGCTGATCGCCGACGAGCCGGCTTCCGACACGGTGGAGGCGCTGCGGCGGGTCCTGCCGTCGCTGCGGGGCGCCTACAGCCTGGTCGTCCTCGACGAGCGGCGGGTGATCGGAGTGCGCGATCCCGACGGCTTCCGGCCGCTGGTCCTGGGCCGGCTGCCCCGCGACAACCCCGGCAGCCGGGAAGGGGGCTGGCTCCTCAGCTCCGAGACGGCCGGCATCGAGGTCGTCGGCGGCGAGGTGGTCCGCGACGTGGAGCCCGGCGAGATGGTGGTCCTGGAGGCGGGCAGCGAGCCGCGCTCGGTCCGCTTTGCCGAGGCGCGCGACCACCTCTGCGTCTTCGAGCTGATCTACTTCGCCCGGCCGGACAGCTACCTCCTCGGCCGGAACCTCTACGAGGCGCGCCGCCGGATGGGGGTCGCCCTGGCCGGCGAGCTGCCGGTCGCCGCGGACCTGGTGATGCCGGTCCCCGATACCGGTGCCCCCGCCGCCGCCGGCTTCGCCGAGGCGTCCGGCCTGCCGTACCGCGAGGGGATGGTGCGCAACCGTTACGCCGGGCGGACCTTCATCCAGCCCTCCCAGGCGATGCGCCAGAGGGGCGTGACGGTCAAGCTTTCGCCGCTCCGCGAGGTGGTCCGCGACCGGCGGCTGATCGTGGTGGACGACTCGATCGTGCGTGGGACCACGACCCGCCAGATCGTCGCCCTCCTGCGCCGGGCGGGCGCCCGCGAGGTCCACCTGCGGATCAGCTCGCCGCCGATCCATCACCCCTGCTTCTACGGCATCGACACCCAGATCGAGACGGAGCTGATCGCGGCGACCCACGACGTGGAGCAGATCCGGGCCTTCGTCGGCGCCGACTCGCTGGGCTACCTCTCGATCGAGGGCGTCCTCTCCGCGCTGGAGCTGCCCTACGATCGCTTCTGCTTCGCCTGCTTCGACGGCAACTACCCGGTACCGGTGCCCTACGACACCCGGAACCGCAAGCTGATGCTCGAGGAGCCGATCGCCGCGACGGCCGTCGGGCCCGGCGATGGCTGAGGGCGACCGGCCGGCCGAGATCGAGGAGCGGGCCGCCTACCGGGCGGCCGGCGTCGACGTCGCCGCCGGCGAGCGGGCCGTCGAGCTGATGCGGGCCGCCGTCGAGTCGACCCGCCGGCCGGAGGTGCTCGGCGTCCTGGGCGGGTTCGCCGGGGCGGTTGGGCTGCCCGGCGGCCTGCGCGACCCGCTCCTGGTGAGTGCCACCGACGGGATCGGGACCAAGACGGCCATCGCGGGCGCGCTCCGGCGCCTCGACACGGTGGGCCTGGACCTGGTGGCGATGTGCGCCGACGACGTGGCCTGCACCGGTGCGGCCCCGCTCTTCTTCCTGGACTACGTGGCCGTGGGGCGGCTGGTGCCGGAGACGGTGGCCGAGCTGGTGGCGGGGGTGGCCGCCGGCTGCCGCGAGGCGGGCTGCGCCCTGGTCGGCGGCGAGACCGCCGAGCACCCCGGGCTGATGGGGCCCGACGAGTTCGACCTGGCCGGCTTCTGCGTCGGCGTCGTGGAGCGCGAGCGGCTCCTGGACGGGCGCGGCGTGGAAGCCGGCGACGCGATCGTGGGCCTGGCCGCGAGCGGCCTCCACGCCAACGGCTTCTCCCTCGTCCGCGCCCTCGTCGCGGAGTGGGACCTCGACCTCCGCACGCCCTACCAGGCCCAGCTCCGGCGGAGCCTGGGCGAGGCCGCCACCAGGGCGGCCATGGCGGCCGAGCCGGAACGCGAGCTGGCCTCGCTCGGCGAGGTGCTCCTGACGCCGTCCCGCATCTACAGCCGGGCCGTGCTGGGCCTGCGCGACGCGCTGGAGGCGGACGGGCTTCCGCTGCGCGCGGTGGCCCACATCACCGGGGGCGGCCTGCCCGGCAACGTGCCGCGCGTCCTGCCGGATGGTCTCGGGGCGCGGCTGGACCCCGCCCGCTGGCCGCTCCCCTCGGTCCTGCGGCTGCTCGGCGCGCTGGGCGGGCTGGACGACCGCGAGCTGCGGGCGACCTTCAACGGGGGCCTGGGGATGGTGGTCGTGGTGCCCCCGGCGGCCGCCGGGCCGGCGATCGCCGAGCTCGGGCGTCGCGGGCTGGCCGCCTGGCGAGTCGGCGAGGTCCGGCCGGCCGCCGAGCTGGGGGGCCGCTATGTCGAGGGGCCGCTGGCGGCGGATTCGTCGGGCGATGCGGGAAGAGACGAGACGAGGCGGGCAGACCCGGAGGGAGGCGCGCAGTGGTGAGCCGGATCGCGGTCGGTGTCTCGGGAGCCGGCAGCAACCTGCGGGCGCTCGTGGAGGCGTGCCGCCGTGGAACGCTGCCGGGCGAGGTGGCCCTCGTCTTCGCCGATCGCGCCTGTCCCGCCTTGACCTGGGCGGCGGAGGAGGGGATCGAGACCGCGCTGGTGCCGGACGCCGCCGCGCCGGACGAGGCCGGGCGCGCCGCGGCGGATGCCATCCTGGCCGCGACGCTCTCCGCCGCGGGAGTGGAGGCGATCGTCCTGGCGGGCTACCTGCGGCTCGTCGGCCCGGCCGTCCTGGCCGCCTTTCCCGGCCGCATCCTCAACCTCCACCCGGCGCTGCTGCCCGCCTTCCCGGGCCTCCACGCCGTGCGCGACGCGCTCGCCGCGGGCGTGCGGGTGAGCGGGGTGACCGTCCACCTCGTCGACGAGCGGCTCGACGGCGGGCCGATCGTCGCCCAGGAGGCCGTGGATGTCCTGCCGGGCGACGACGAGGCGGCGCTCCTCGAACGGCTCCACGCCGTCGAGCACCGCCTCCTGCCGCGGGCGGTGGGTCTCGTCCTGGCCGGCGCCGTGCGGCCGAATCCCGGCGGCCGCCGGGTGACCGTGGACACCGCGCGCGCAGCCGCGGCGCTGCCGACCCCCCGGCGGGCGCTCCTCTCGGTCTCCGACAAGGCCGACCTGGCCGAGTTCGCGCGGGGGCTGGCGGGACTCGGCTTCGAGCTGGTCTCGACCGGCGGCACCGCCCGAGTCCTGCGCGAGGCGGGACTGCCGGTCACCGACGTGGCGGCCGTGACCGGCTTCCCGGAGATGCTCGACGGCCGGGTGAAGACCCTCCACCCGCGGATCCACGCCGGGATCCTGGCCGATCGCCGCACGGCGTCGCACCGGGAGCAGCTCGCCGCGGCGGGGATCGCCCCGTTCGAGCTGGTCGTGGTCAACCTCTACCCCTTCGAGGCGGCGGCGGAGCGGCCGGGGATCGCCCTGGACGCGCTGGTCGAGGAGATCGACATCGGAGGTCCGTCGCTGGTGCGGGCGGCCGCCAAGAACTTCCGCTCGGCGGCGGTCGTGACCGCACCCCGGCGCTATCCGGCCGTGCTGGAGGCGCTTCGGGCCGAGGGCCGGGTTCCCGATGGGCTGCGGGCGGCCCTGGCGGCCGAGGCGTTCCGCCACACCGCGGCCTACGACGCCCGGATCGCCGGCGAGCTCCCGCCGCGGATGGCCGCGGATGGGCTGGCACTGCCCGATGAGCCCGGTCTGCCCGGGGCGAGCGATCCGTACCCGCCCACCCTGGTCCTGGCCCTCGAGAAGGTCGAGACCCTCCGCTACGGCGAGAACCCCCACCAGCCGGCGGCCCGCTACCGGCGGCCCGGCGACGGCCGGTGGTCCGGACCGTTCGCCACCGGTGGCGGCAGGCTCCAGGGCAAGCCGCTCAGCTACAACAACGTCCTCGACGCCTCGGCCGCGGCCGCCCTCGGCCGGAGTCTCCGTGGCCCGGCCTGCGTGGTGGTCAAGCACACCAACCCCTGCGGCGCGGCGGAGCGGGACGACCTGCCGGCGGCCTGGCGGGACGCCCTGGCCGGCGACCCCGTGTCGGCCTTCGGCGGCGTCGTGGCGCTGACCCGGCCGGTGGACGCCGCGGTCGCCGGGGAGCTCGCCAGCATCTTCCTCGAGGTGATCCTGGCCCCGGCCTTCTCTGACGAGGCGCTGGCGATCCTGGCGGCCCGGCCGAACCTGCGGCTCATCGTGGACGAGGCGCTGGCCGGCGGGCTCGCGCCCCGCTCGCCGGATCCGGCGGGCGGCCTCCGGACGGCCGGCGGCGCGGTCCTGGTGACGGCCCCCGACACCCAGCCCGACGACCCGTCCGGCTGGCGGGTCGCCACGTCGCGGGCCCCCTCGGCGATCGAGCGCCGCGATCTGGACCTGGCCTGGCGGCTGGTGCGCGGGGTCACTTCCAACGCGATCGTGCTCGCCCGCGACGGGATGCTGATCGGCCTCGGGGCGGGCCAGACCAGCCGGGTCGACGCCGCCCGCCAGGCTGTGGCGAAGGCCGCGGCGATCCTGGGCCCGGACCGGCTCCGCGGCGCCAGCTGCGCGTCGGATGCCTTCTTCCCGTTCCCGGACGCGCTGGAGGCCTGCCTGGAGGCGGGCGTGACGGCCGTCGTCCAGCCGGGTGGCTCGGTTCGCGACCAGGCGGTGATCGCGGTCGCCGAGGCCGCCGGCGCGGCGATGCTGCTGACCGGGACGCGCCACTTCCGGCACTGAACGAGCGGCCGCGGGGGGCCGTCGCGCCTGCGACAGCGTGGTGGTCGGCCGGCCCGGGCGCCGTTCGGAGCGCCGGCGGCGGCCGCTGGACTTCCGCGCGATGGATGGATTGACCGCCGGCGAGCGGCTGATCCTGGAGGGCGCCGAGTCTCTCGCCCGGCGCCCCTGCTACCATCGGGCGCCATGATCGATCCCGCTCCGCCCGCGCTCGTCCCGGCCGACGACGGCCGTTTCTACCTGACGACGGCCATCGCCTACGCCAACAACCGGCCCGGCCTCCACACCCTCTACGAGGTGATCGGCGCCGACGCGATCGCCCGCTGGCAGCGGATGCGGGGCCGCCAGACCCGCTTCCTGACCGGGACCGACGAGCACTCGGTCAACATCGCCCAGTCCGCCGCGAACGAGGGCCGCTCGCCGCGCGCCTTCGTCGACGAGAAGGTCGGTCTGTTCCGGGAGGCGGAGGCCGCGCTCCTGATCAGCCCCGACCGTTTCATCCGGACGACCGACCCCGACCACGTCCGGGCCGCCCAGGAGATGGTCCGCCGGGCCCATGCCAACGGCGACATCTACCTCGGCACCTACGAGGGCTGGTACTGCCCGAACGAGGGCTTCAAGGCCGGCTCCGATCTGCTGGAGACGGCCCAGGGCTACCAGTGCCCGAATCACCCCGACGTCCCGCTCCAGTGGCTCTCCGAGCGGAACTGGTTCTTCCGCCTCTCCGCCTACCAGGAGCGACTCGAGCGTTGGTACGCCGAGCACCCCGACTTCGTCCGGCCGGACTACCGGCGCAACGAGATGCTCGGCTTCATCCGGGGCGGCCTGGAGGACTTCTCGATCAGCCGGGCCGGTGCGAGCTGGGGGATCCCGTTCCCGATCCGCGAGGACGGCTCGTCCGCGCAGCTGCCCGACGGCTCCTGGGATCCGGCCGCCGGGACCATCTACGTCTGGTACGACGCCCTGATCAACTACATCACCGGGGCCGGCTTCCCCGACGACCCGGCCGCCTTCGCCCGCTGGTGGCCGGCCGACCTGCACGTCATCGGCAAGGACATCGCCCGCTTCCACACGATCTACTGGCCGGCCATGCTCTGGTCGGCCGGCCTGGAGGCGCCCCGCCGGATCTGGGTCCACGGCTGGCTGCTTGCCCAGGGCGGCGAGCGAATGAGCAAGAGCCGCGGCAACTTCCTCGATCCGCACGACGTCGTGCGGGCCCTGGGCGCCGACGGGACGCGCTACGTGACCTTGCGGGAGGTCCCGTTCGACCGTGACACCGAGGTCTCCTGGGATTCCTTCGTCCGGCGCTACAACGCCGACCTGGCCAACGACCTGGGCAACCTGGTCAACCGGACCGTCTCGATGGTCCACCGCTACCTCGGCGGCGAGCGGCCGGCCGCCCGGCCGGCCGACGCGGCCCCGCTGGCGACGACCTGGGCCGCCGCCCGCGACGCCTACGGGGCGCGGCTGGACGAGTGCCTGCTCCACGAGGCGCTCGCCGCGCTCTGGGAGTTCGTGGGGGCGGCCAACCGGTTCGTAGACGCCGAGCAGCCCTGGGTGATCGCGCGTGCGGCGAAGGCCGGCGAGGCGCCGGCCGCGGGACGGCTCCGCGGCGTCCTGGGCGACCTGGTGGAGGCCTGCCGGTTGCTCGGCCTCGCCCTCGCCCCGTTCATGCCCGGCATCGCGCCGCGGCTGCTGGGCCAGCTCGGCCATCCCTACCCCTACGGGCCCGCCGGCAACGGCGGACCGCCGATCGCGGGGCAGCTGGCCTGGGGGGCGCAGGCCGGGGAGGTCGGTCGGCTGGGGCCACCGGAGCCGCTCTTCCCGCGCCTCGAGCCGGAGGCGGCGCCCGCCGAGGCGCAATGACCGGGCGCGGCGAGGCTCCGTGCGCCTGATCGACAGCCACGGCCACCTGCAGGCCGAGGCCTTCGCCGCCGACCTCGACCTGGTCGTCGCGGCCGCCAGGGATGCCGGCCTGGAGCGAATCCTGGTCCCGGGCTGGGACCGCGCGTCGAGCGAGGCCGCCCTCCGGCTGGCATCCGAGCGGCCCTGGCTCGACGCGGCCGTCGGCATCCATCCCCATGTCGCGGCCGCTGTCGACGATGCCGGCTGGGCGTGGTTCGGCTCGGCCGCCCGCGACGAGCGGGTCGTGGCGATCGGCGAGACCGGCCTCGACTTCGACCGGCTCCACTCGCCGGCGGAGGCGCAGCTGGCCAACCTGCGGCGCCACCTCCGGCTCGGCCTCGAGACCGGCCGGCCGGCGATCCTCCACTGTCGCTCCGCACCGGGCCGGCGCGACGCCCAGGATGCCCTGATCGACGAGCTCCGCCGGGCGGGCCACGGCGGGCCGGTCGCCGCGGCGGCCTTCGGGGACCGCCCGCCGGCGGTCCTGCACTCGTTCTCCGGGCCGGCCGACTACGCCGCGGCCGCGCTCGACCTGGGCCTGGCGATCTCGATCAGCGGGCTCGCCTTCCGGCGCGGCGAGGAAGCCACGGCCGAGGTCGCCCGGCGTGTCCCGGCCGGCCGGCTGCTGGTCGAGACCGACAGCCCCTACCTGTCGCCGCCCGGGGGCCCCCGACGGCGGAACGCGCCGGAATGGGTCCGGCTGACGGCCCGCTGGGTGGCCGGACTGCGGGCCGAGCCCGACGGGGCCTTCGGCGCGGCGCTCGTGGCCGCCTACGATCGGACCTTCCCACGTCCCCGGCCGCGCTGATATATCGGCCAGTGGAGGTCGATGATGGCACCGACCTCCGCGGGGAGACCGGCGCCGCGCTATCCGGCAGATGACCGTTGAGCCTAGAGTCCGGCCCCCGCCCTCGGGCCGTGAACGGTGA
>JAJYJO010000088.1 GCA_021789435.1 Chloroflexota bacterium | reverse complement strand
AGTCGCCGGACCGCTGCTGGCGCTGGCCGTCCCGGGGCGCCCGGACGCCCGGCCGTCGCCGCCCGGGGCCCGCCCGGCCGTCGCCGCGAACGATCCCGCCATCGGGGTGGCGCCGTGAGATTCGACTTGGTGGCACTGGCCGGCCTGATGGCGCTCGTCACCTACCCGTCGCGGTCCCTGCCGCTCCTGGCGCCGGGGCTGGAGCGCCTGCCGGCACGCGTCTTCGTCTACCTGCGGCTGGTCGGGCCCGCCGCCCTCGGCGCCCTGGCCGCGGCGAACACGGCGATCGTCTCCGATGCCGCCCGCCGTCCGTCGCTCCACGTGGGGATCGAGTGGCTGGCGGTGGCCGCCTGCCTGGCCGTCGTGGCCTGGCGGCGCAACCTCTTCCTGGGCCTCTGCCTGGCGGTCGCCCTGGCGGCCGGCGGACGCGCCCTGGGGCTTGCCTGACCACGGGCAACGCGGCGCGCACGCCCGGGGCGGGGGTCAGCGCCGGATGGCGTCGACCTCGATCTCGACCAGCAGGCTCGGCTCGATGAGCCGGCCCACCTCGACCAGGGTCGCCGCCGGCCGGATCTCGCCGAACAGCTCGCCGTGGAGCGCCAGCAGCTCGGGCGCCCGGGTGATGTCGGTCACGAAGCTCCGCGTGCGGACCACGTCGGCCAAGCTGAAGCCGGCCTCGGCCAGGGCGGCCCCGATGATCCCGAAGGCGGCCCGCGCCTGGCCGACGAGATCCCCCGGATGGAGCGACCGGCCGTCGGGGCCCGCGTCGGTCGTGCCGGAAACGTAGCAGGCGTCGCCGGCGACCACCGCCCGGCTGTAGCCGGCCCGGGCCTCCCAGGGGCCGCCGGAGGAGATCCGGCGGTGCCCGGCGACGCCGTTCACCCCCGGCTCCGCGCGGCCCCGGCCAGGAACAACGGGTCGCGGCCGACGGCCAGCAGGAGGGCGGCCAGCAGCGTCATCCGCGGCGCCACCGAGCTCACCTCCATCCACTCCGACGGCGCATGGTCGTCGCCGCCGATCGGGCCCAGGCCGTCGAGCGTCGGGATGCCCATGCCCGAGGTCGTGTTGGCATCGGAGGCTCCCCCGGTGGCCGCGTCGGACAGGCCGAAGCCGAGCCGGCCGGCGATGGCCGTGGCGTGCTCGACCAGTCGGGCCGAGGCGGGCAGCTTCTCCATCGGCCACCAGCGGCTCATCGTCTCGATCTCAACCTGCGTGTCCGGCACGGTCGTCGCCGCGGCCAGGCCCCGCACCTCGGCCTCGGCCGCCTCCAGGTCCGGCCGGCTGACGGCCCGCAGGTCGATCTCCAGCTGCGCTCGCTCGGGGACGACGTTGGGCCGCGTCCCGCCGGCGACCACGCCGACGTTCAGGGTGACGCCGGGCCAGCGCCCGTTGAGGGCGGTCAGCGTCAGGGCCAGCTGGGCTGCCGCGATGATCGCGTTGCGCCCCTTCTCCGGTTCGACGCCGGCGTGGGCCGCGCGCCCGTGGACGATGATGCGCAGGTCCAGGATCCCCTTGCGCGAGGAGACGATGTCGCCGTTGGCGCGGGCGCCTTCGAGCACGAAGCAGGCATCCGCCGTCGCCGCGACCTCCCGGATCAGCGCAGTCGAGCTGGGCGACCCGATCTCCTCGTCGGGATTCGCGACGAAGACCACCCGCTCGAAGGGCCATGCGTCCTCTCCCTCGGCGGCGCCCTGCCGCAGCAGCCGCAGGACGTGCAGGCCCACCAGCAGGCCGCCCTTCATGTCGCTGACGCCGGGACCGTGAGCGAGCCCGGCATCGACGGCGAAGGGTCGTGCCTCGGCGGTGCCCAGCGGGAAGACCGTGTCGAGGTGGCCGATCAGGAGGAGGCGTCCGCCGCCGGGCCGGCCCTCGAAGGTCGCAACCACGGTGTCGCCGAGGTGGGCGTCGCGCTCCACTCGGACCGTGGCGCCGATCGACGCGAAGAAGCGGGCCGCCCAGGCGCCGACCGCGTCAACGCCGGCCTTGTCGTAGCTCCCGGAGTCGATCGCCACGAGCGTCGCAAGGTCGGCCAGGAAGGCCGGCAGGTCGGCCTCCGCGGCGGCACGGAGGCGGTCCAGCTCCGCGCTGCCGACGGCGGTGCCGGGATCGGGGGAAGCGGGTGCGGGCGTGGCGGCGTCGTTCATCGAGCGAGTCTAGCCGAGCCGGGGCCATGGCCGGGCCGTGCGACAATCGGGCGACGATGGGGCAGCCTCCGGACTCCGCACGGGGCGACGGGCCGGCGACCGGCTCGCCGGGTCCGGCGCCGGGGAGGCCCCTCTCGCCCGGCGCGCCCGGCCGCCACGGCCTGCGGGACGTGGTGCCCGAGGCGCGCGACGCCGGACGCCGGGTCCGGGCGCGCGTGGACCGGGCCGCCACGCAGCTCCCGGCCGAGCTGATCGATCGCCCCACCCGCCGCCGGGCCGGGGTCTTCAGGCGCGCCCTCCGGCGCGAGGCCTCCCGCCTCCGCGACCGCCGCCGGGTGCTGGCCATCCTCCTGATCGCCCTGCTCGGGGGGATCATGGCGGCCGGCCTGATCGCGCGGGGCGAGGCGGCGGGAGCGGACGCGCGCGCCTACTGGGCGGCGGTCCGGATCTGGCTGAACGGCGGCGACCCGTACCACCCCACCGGGCCGTTCATGCCCTACGTCTACGCCCCCTGGATGCTGCCGCTCTTCACGCCCTGGGCGCTGCTGCCCTGGGACGTCGCCTGGTTCGCCTGGCGCGGGGCGACGATCCTGGTCCTGGCCTGGACGGTGCACTGGGCCTACCGCCGCAGACCGCTGGCCACGGCGATCATGCTCGTCGTGCTCTGCTTCCCGCTGGCGGCCAATCTCGACACCGGCAACATCAACCTTCCCCTGGTCTTCCTGCTCTGGGCCGCGCAGGCGACCGGGCCGCGGCTCAGCGGGCTCCTCTGGGCCCTCACCACCTGGACGAAGTGGGCGCCGGCCCCGTTCTGGCTGATCCTCGCCCCCCGCGGGCGCGCCTGGGGCCTGGCCTGGCTGGCCCTGGGGATCCTGCTGACCCTGGCGACCCTGCCAGAGACCCTGGTCCAGATCCAGACGCTGTTCGCCTTCCCGCGGCCGCTTCGCGTGGACTACCTGATCTTCCTGTGGGCCGCCGTGCCCTGGCTCTGGGGCCACCCGGATCCGCTCTGGTGGCTGCGGCCCTCCCGCTGGCCGGACCTGGCGGGTCGGGCGCGAGCGGCCCTCGGCGCCTGGGCCGGGCGCTGGCGCTCGGACCCGGAGATGGCGGCCGCGGCGGCGAGTCGCGAGGTGCGGCTCCGGCTCCGCTCGTTCCTGGGCCTGGGCGCCTGACACAGGGGGGCCGGAGCCGGCGCCGAGGGCGCCAGGTCCGCCGCCGGCAGGGTCCGGAGCCGCTCGCGACCCGGGTCGGCCTCTAGCTTCCCGCCGGGACCGCGGCTTTGGCCAGGCCGGTGGGCGTGCGTCGCGGCTCGACGACCGGTCGCAGGCAGAGCGCTCCGATCCCGTAGAGGCCCACCGCGACCAGGAATGCGGCCCGCACGCCGAGGCCGAAGCCGGCGGCCAGTCCGACGAGGGAGATCACGACCGCGGCCAGCACCGTGGCCGCGGGCCCGTTGGTGGCCGTCGCCACGTTGCTCATCCCCATGTACCGGCCGGCCGAGGCCGCCGGGATGATGTCGGTCATCAGGGCCCAGTCAACGGCCAGGAAGTTGCCGCCGCCGAAACCGATCAGAACTCCGCCGACGGTCGCCAGCTGGATGGCGGGCGCGATCGCCACGATTGCCAGGCCGGCGGCGCCGCAGGCGGCGCCGAAGTAGATCAGCCGCTTGCGACCGAGCCGGTCGGACAGGCTTGCGGAGAGGATTGCCCCGATCGCCATGGCGACCACGAGCAGGCCCGCGATGACGGGGACCCAGACCGCCTTGTCGGCATCGCTCATGCCGAGGGAGTCGGTCAGGTACCGAACGTAGAAGGCCTGGAAGGTACCCGGTGCCGCGAGCAGGAAGAAGCGAGACACGAGCAGCCAGACGTAGCTTCGGTTCTGGAGGATGTCGGTGCCCCATGTTTCGAGAGCGATCGAGCGCCATGAGCGACCGCCGCGCGGCTTGGCGGCCCGGCCCTCCCGAACCCAGAGCACCGTGCCGAGCGCCGTGGCCAGCTCCATGACGCCGACGGCAACGATCGGCATGGTGAAGTCGCGGGTCGCATAGCCCACCGACAGGACGACCGTCCCGCCGATCAGGCCGAGCATCGACATCATGCCCATCAGGCCGCTCGCCAGCCCGACCTGCTCCTCGGGGACCAGGTCCGGCACGTAGCCCTGGAAGGGGCCCTGCGCGAAGTTGGAGCTGAACTGGAGCAGGACGAAGAAGACCAGCAGCGTCAGGTACGTCTGAGAGGTGGCGATTCCGACCAGAAACACCACATCGAGGGTGGCCCCGATGGCGATGTACGGCTTGCGCCGTCCCCAGCGGCTCATCGTGTAGTCGCTGATCGAGCCGATCGTGGGCTGGAGCAGCAGCGGCACCATCATGCCCAGGACGGCGATCACCGCGATCCAGAGCGGGTACTGGTCGTGGGGGACGAGCTCGGGGATGCGCTCCTGGCTGACGATGGACCACCCACCCCAGACCGCGTTGATGCCGAACCAGTAGACCGAGACCTGGAGGAGCTGGGCCAGCGGGAGCCGGGCCGTGGGGCGGCCGCCGCCTTCGAGTTGCGCGGGCCCGGCAACCGGGGCGTCCATCGTTCCTCTCCCTGCGGCCCGCGGCGGCCCGGACGCGGGGTCCGCGCCGCAGGCCCGAGAGGAATCCTAGGCCGGCGGTCCAGCCCCGCGGCTGTCGGCCGGCCGTCAGCCGGGCTGTCGAATCGGCTGCCCGGCGGGACCGGCCGGAGCCAGGCTGCAGGCGGTCCGGTAGCGGACGGCCCGCCGCTCCACCGCCGTCGGGCAGACGAACCGGAAGAGGGAACGGTCGAGCGAGTAGATCCCGGTGGCCGCCACCTCGATCCCGCCCGGCGGACCCTTGCCGGGCAGCCGGAATCGGAAGACCGGGTTCTCCCGGTTACCGGCATAGAGGTGCAGCGAGCCGTCGCGGCCGATCGCGGCCAGGTTCGCCTGGCCGCCCATGGCGTCGTGCAGTTCCGCCAGCAGGAGGCCGGGCCGGCCGCGCTCCCACTCGTCTTCAAGCCAGCGGGCGGCCACCTCCGAATCCGCGCGGCCGTGGATCCGGCCGGCCGCCCGGTAGCGCGCCCGAAAGGGCCCGAAGTGGCGGAGGTCGCCGTTGTGGCCGAAGGCGAACCGGCCGGCCGGGTCCGGGAATGGCTGCGTGTCGGGCAGGCCCACGGTCGAGAGACGGGATGGGCGGCGGAGGTGGACCAGCAGGCTGGTCGTCTCCTCCGCACCCACCGCCGCGCGGCCCCTCTCGTCGTCCCGGAAGGCCCGCACGTCGCGGTGCGTCCACAGCTCGCCGTCCGCCCGCCGCCAGGTCGCGCCCCAGCCGAAGCCGGCGATCCCGTAGCGCTCGAGTCGCTCCGCGAACGGCCAGAGCTCGGCGACGCGGAACGGCCGGGCGGCCCGGGCCACGAACAGCTCGCACATGGCCGGCGATGATAGCCGGCCGGCGAACACAACCTGCGGGTCGGCCGGCCGCCCACCCGGGTGGCGCCCGATGCCGGCCCGAGCGTGCGTCAGGCCCCGGCCAACCGCACCATCTCGGCCTCGTACTCGGGGAAGTAGCGCCCGATCAGCGGCAGGTCGAAGGCGCCGAGGATCGACTCCTTCGGCTCCCGCGCGAGCAGGAAGTCGAACGACGCCCGGACCAGCTCCCCCGGGTCGGTGGCGCCGGGAGCCAGCCGGCGGAGCGTAGCGCGATCGACGCGGACGCGGTGGTCGGTGCGGCTCGCCCCCTCGGAGACGGAGACGTGGCAGGTCCAGCCGGCCGCGTCCTTCCCGCAGGCAACCTCGATGGTCCTCATTCGCTCCCTCCGGCGATGCCAGGACCCGCGCATGCCGAGGTGGCTGCGCGGCTCGAGACCCCCATCGAACCGGATCGGCAGGTTCTTGCCCAGCGTCTCGACGGCGGTGACGCGGGCTCCGACCAGGCGATCTGGTTGCGGGCCGGGCGGCTGCACGCGAACGCCCAGGAGCCGCCGCCCGACCAGGTGCGGTCGCAGGCCGGTCGCAGGCCGGTCGCGGTGGGGACGAGCGTGTCGCCCTCCGGCATGCCGGCTCACCAGCTCGCGGCGGCACGCTCCCGGGGCGCCCGCAGCACGAGGCCCCGGTAGCCGGGCCGGAAGCCGGCCGCCGCGAGCCGCTCCCGCCACGGCGACTCGGCGACCGGAAGGCCGTCCACCCGGCTCACCACCAGCTCCCGGAGCCGGCCGTCGGTCGGCAGCGCCGCGAGAGCGGCCAGGGCCGGCCCGGCGAGGAGCGGCTCGTCGAGGGCGGGCAGGGTCTGCAGCGTCCCGCCGCCGCGCTCCAGGTAGCAGGCCGGCACGCCGTCCACGAGGACCACGTAGGCGCCGGCGGAGCGGGACAGCGGACGGCGGTCGCCCTCCCCGCGGCGCGGCCACGGCAGCGCCGCGCCCCACGGGCTGGCCGGGTCGGCGGCCGCCAGGAGATGGACGACCGGCCTGCCCGCCTCCGGCTCGCGCAGCGCTCGGAGCCGGTCCACCGCTCCCGGCAGGGCGAACTGGGCCGCGCCCTGGCCGGCCACGAAGTAGCCGCGCCGGATCCGGCCGCCCTCCTCCATCGCCCGCAGGACCGGATAGACGGCGCTGAAGCCACCGGCCACGTCCTCCGCGACGGCGGCCTCCCGCGTCAGCACCCCGTGGCGCTCCAGGAGCGCGACCGCGGCGGCGTGGAGCCGGGCCGTCGCGCCGCCGGCGCTGCCGTCCGAAGGGCCGGCCACCAGCGACCAGCGGCCTGCCGCCTCCGGTGGGCCCAGCTGGGTCAGCCGGCCGGGCCGCGGCCGGCGTGCGGCGGCCGGTCGCCGCCAGCGCAGCGCGCGAAGCGGGGCGAACGTGTCATTGGTCACCTCGCCGCCCCAGACCAGGTCCCACAGCGCGTCCAGGACCGCCCGCTCCGGGGCGCCGCCCAGGGCGGAGGCGAGCTCGCGGTAGAACGAGGCACCCCGGCCGCCGAGGTGCGCCCGGATCGCGGCGTGCAGTTCGCCGTCCGGGTGCTCCCCGCCGCTCGCCCCGAGGGTTCCCCGGAGCGCCGCGCGGCCGGGTCGGAAGAGGGCGACCCGGCCATCGTCGCGGCCCAGCGATCCGCGGCCGATCCAGGCCACCTCGCCGAGCGCGCCGAGCTGGTCGAGCAGGCGTGGCTGGTAGCCGGGCAGGCGCGCCGGCAGCACGTCGCGCTCAAGGACCGAGGCCGGGATCGGCAGTCCGGCCAGCTGGTCGACCACCTCGGCCAGGCGCTCCAGCGCCGCCTCCGCGCGAAGCGGGGCCGGCGGCAGCAGGCCGGTCGCCCGACTCCCGCCGGCACCGACGGCCGGCGGGGCCGGCAGGGCGGCGACACCCTGCCAGGCCGTCAGGAACCGGGCGTAGGCGGCCGGCTCCACCGGCTCGACCTCGTGGCGGAGGCGGGCAAGCGAGCGGCGGCGGAGGCGGCGCAGGACGTCCGGATCGCACCATTCGCGCTCGGCGCCGTCGGGCCGGAACTCCCCCCGGAGCAGCGTCCCGGCCGCCAGCAGGTGCTCCAGGGCCGATTCGACGGGCCCGACCGGCAGGCCCCAGCGAGCCGCCGGCTCGACGGACAGGAAGGGGCCGTGCGTCCGCGCCCAGCGCGCCAGCAGGCCCTCCATCGCCCCGGGCGTCGCGTCGAGGAAGGCCCCCGGCACGCCGGCCGGCGGCTGCGCGCCGACCGCGTCGCGGTAGCGGCCGGCATCCTCGATGGCGATCCAGCGATCGGCGCCGGCCAGCCGGACGGCGATCGCACGGCGGGCGCCCTCGAGATCGGCCAGCCAGGCCCGGGCCCCGTCCGGTTCGCCCTCCGTCCGGGCGGCCACTTCGTCGGACGAGAGGTCCCCGAGGCGCCGCAGGAGATCGTGGACCCCGTCCGCCGTGCGTGTCCGGCGGTCACCGGCCAGCCCCTGGAGAGCCAGCTCCAGGTCGGCCAGGGCGGCCGGATCGATCAGCTCGCGGAGCTCCTCCTGGCCGAGCAGCTCCCGGAGCAGGTCGCGGTCGAGAGCCAGCGCCCCGGCACGCCGTTCCGCCAGCGGCGCGTCGCCGTCGTACATGAATGCCGCCACATAGTCGAAGAGGAGGGACGAAGCGAACGGCGAGGCGCGCAGCGTCTCGACCCCGTGGACCGCGATCTCGCGCCGGGCAACGCCGCCCAGGACGTCCCGCAGGGCCGGCAGGTCGAAGAGGTCGGAGAGGCATTCCCGGTAGGTCTCGACGAGGATCGGGAAGGACCCGTAGCGAGCGGCCACGGCCAGCAGGTCGGCCGAGCGCTGGCGCTGCTGCCAGAGCGGCGTCCGCGTGCCCGGCCGGCGCCTGGGCAGGAGCAGGGCCCGGGCGGCATTCTCCCGAAAGCGCGCCGCGAAGAGGGCCGACCCGCCGAGCCGCTCGACGACCAGGTCCTCCACCTCCGCCGGGTCGGGGAAGAGCAGCGCGTCGACGGCGGCGCGTGCCTCCGGGCCATCGAGGGCGCCCTCCGGCAGCCGGATCGCGATCCCGTCGTCGGACCAGATCGTCTGGACCTCGCCGGCCAGCCGCTCGGCGAGGCGCGCCTCGAGGGCCATCGCCCAGGGGGCGTGGACGCGGCCGCCGAACGGGCTGAGCAGGACCAGCCGCCAGTCGCCCAGCTCGTCGCGGAACCGCTCCACGACGATCCGTCGGTCGGTCGGCAGGGCCCCCGCCGCCTCCTGCTCGTCGGCAAGGTAGCCGAGCACGTTCTCCGCCGCCAGCTCGTCCAGGTCGTGCCGTTCGCGGAGGCGGGCCAGGGCCCGCTCGCGTCCGCGCTCCCCGCCGGCCAGGTCGGCCTCGAGCTCGCGGACGAAGGCGCCGAGGGCCCGCCCCAGCTCGATCGGCCGTCCGACGGCGTCGCCGTGCCAGAACGGAACCGTCCCCGGCTCCCCGGGCGCCGGCGAGACGACCACTCGATCGGGCCGGATCTCCTCGATCCGCCAGCTCGTCGCGCCGAGGGTGATCACCTGGCCCACCCGGCTCTCGTAGACCATCTCTTCGTCGAGCTCGCCGACGCGGCGGCCGGGCGTGCCGAGCTCGCCGACCAGGAAGACGGGGTAGAGGCCGCGGTCCGGGATCGTGCCACCGGAGGTGATGGCCACCGTCCGGGCGTCGCGGCGGGCCTCGACCGTGCCGGCGACGCGATCCCAGACGAGACGCGGCCTGAGCTCGGCGAACTCGTCCGAGGGGTAGGCGCCCGCCAGCATCGCCAGGACCCCCTCGAGCGCCTCCCGCGAGAGCGTCTCGAAGGGAGCGGCCCGGCGGACGAGCGCGTCGAGCGCGTCGACCGTCCAGCGCTCGCCGATCGCCATCGCGACCAGCTGCTGGGCGAGCACGTCGAGCGGGTTGCGGGGGATCGCCGTCGCCTCGATCTCACCGCGGTGCATCCGCTCGGCGACGACGGCGCACTCCAGCAGGTCGCCGCGGTACTTCGGGAAGATGACGCCGCGGCTCGGCTCGTCGATGCGGTGGCCGGCCCGGCCGATCCGCTGGAGCCCGCGGGTGACGCTGGTCGGCGATTCGACCTGGACCACCAGGTCGACCGCACCCATGTCGATCCCGAGCTCGAGCGAGCTGGTGGCGACGATGGCCGGCAGCCGCCCTTCCTTCAGGGCCTCCTCCACGACCAGGCGCTGTTCGCGGGCGATCGAGCCGTGATGGGCCCGGACCAGCTCCTCCCCGGCCAGCTCGTTGAGGCGGTGGGCCAAGCGCTCCGCGAGCCGGCGGCTGTTGGTGAAGACGATCGTGCTCCGGTGGGCGCGGATCAGGTCAAGGATGCGGGGATGGATCGCCGGCCAGATGCTGACCCGTGCCTCCGGGCCGGAGGCCGGCCCCCCGGGCTGCTCCTCGAGGGGCAGCGGCTCGCCCAGGCGGCCCATGTCCTCGATCGGCACCACCACCCGCAGGTCGAGCGGCTTGCGGGCCCCGGCATCGACGATCGTCGCGTTCCGGTCCGGCCCGGCGCCGGACAGGTAGCGACCGATCGCCTCGAGCGGCCGCTGCGTCGCGGAGAGGCCGATCCGCTGCGGCCGGGGCCGGTCTCCCCGCAGCGCCTCGAGCCGCTCCAGGCTGAGCGCCAGGTGCGCCCCGCGCTTGGAGCCGGCCAGGGCGTGGACCTCGTCGACGATGACGTGCTCGACGGTCCGCAGGGTTTCGCGGGCCGCGCTCGTCAGGAGCAGGTAGAGCGACTCGGGGGTCGTGACCAGGATCTCCGGCGGGTGGCGGACCAGATCGCGGCGGACCTCGGCGGGCGTGTCGCCGGTGCGGACGCCGACCGTGATGCGGGGTGCCGGCCGGCCCTGGCGCTGGGCGGCGAGGGCGATGCCTGCCAGCGGCGCCCGCAGGTTGCGGTCGACGTCGTAGACGAGGGCCTTGAGGGGGGAGACGTACAAGACCCTGATCCCCGCCGCACTGCGCCGCTCGCGCCCTGTCGCCTGCGGCGGGACGGTGCGGACCAGGCGGTCGACGCACCAGAGGAACGCGGCCAGGGTCTTGCCGCTGCCCGTGGGGGCGTGGATCAGGACGTCGCCGCCGGTCGCGATGGCCGGCCAGCCGGCACGCTGGGCGGGCGTCGGCGCGGCGAAGGCGCCGTAGAACCAGTCGCGGACGGCCGGGTCGAAGCGCTCCAGCGGGTCGGCCCCGGCGGGGCGCCTGGGCGAGGAAAGGGCGGGCGGAGCGGGCACGACCCCAGAGTACAGGCGACGGAAAAGCGGCGACGGCGAGCCGGGCCGTCGGCTCGCCGTCGTCTGGGAGTTCGCGGTCTGCGGATGTCGGGGCCGTCTGCCCCCGCGGTGCTGCCGCCGCCTCCGGTCTAGCCGAGCACGTGGCGTGCGACGGGCAGCCGGCTCACGATGG
>JAJYJO010000087.1 GCA_021789435.1 Chloroflexota bacterium | reverse complement strand
TGGGTCGCCCTGGCCGGCAACCCGGGCCTGATGGGCCTCATCAATTTCCTGGTCCAGTTCGGCGAGATCGCCATCGGCGTGGCCCTGATCCTCGGCATCGCCACCCGCTTCGCCGGCACCATGGCCGCCGTGATGATGGCCCTCTTCTATGTCGCCAACTGGAGCTTCGCCAACGGCCTCGTCAACGAGCAGCTGATGTACGGCCTCGTCGGTGGCTTCATCGCCTATGCCGGCGCCGGTGCCTACGCCCTCGACTCCGTGATCGAGAGGTCGACCATCGTGACCCGGGTCCCGGCCGTCCGGCGCGTGCTGGGCTAGCCCCGACCACGGACAACCGGCCCGCGAGGGGAGCGCCGGTCGCGTCCATCGAACATCCCCGGGCAGGGAGCTCTTCCTCCACCCCTCCCTGCAGCTGAAACGGCGGGCCTGAACGGGCCCGCCGTTTCCACGTCCCCGGTGCTCGACCGGCGGGTGGAACCTACACCCGGACCCCGATCAGGCTCCCCACCGCGTACGTGACAGCCGCGGCCGCGCCGCCCAGGAGCAGCTGGCGCGCGCCGGAACGGAACGGTGGCCGGCCGGTCAGGCGGCTGATGCCAAGGCCCAGGAGGAAGAGCGCCGCCAGGCTCACGGCCAGGCTGATCGCGAAGGCACGACCGGCCGGGAGGGCGAGGTACGGGACGAGCGGGACGACCGCTCCCAGGGTGAAGGCCAGGAACGAGCCGGCGGCAGCGCTCCACGGCGAGCCGATCGACCGGCTGTCCAGGCCCACCTCCTCGTGGATCAGGAGTTCCACGGCGTGCTCCGGGTCCGCGAAGACCCGGTCCACGAAGCGGGCGGCTTCGTCCGCGGTGAGGCCGCGGCCCCGGTAACGTTCGGCCAGGATCGCCCGCTCCTGCTCGGGGGCGTCGCGGAGCTGCCGGCGTTCGAAGGCGACCTGGTAGTCCAGCAGCTCGCGCTGCGACTGGACCGAGATGTACTCCCCCACCGCCATGCTGAAGGCGCCGGCCAGCAGCCCGGCGACGCCGGCCAGGACGATGACCGATCCCTCCGAGGTGGCGCCGGCGACACCCATGACGAGGGCCAGGTTGCTGACCAGCCCGTCGTTGCCGCCGAAGACGATCGGGCGCAGGACGCCGGTGGCCCGCGATTCGTGCGGTGACGGAGGCGGCCCGGCCCGGTCCCCGGCACGGAGCGCCCGGAGGGCCGCGCGAACCCGGTCCACGGCGGCCGGCCTGGTCGATGATCCCGTCACTGCCACGTCCCTCCCGACCGGGGGCGCGGGCAGGCCGCGCCCGGGACGCTCTCGTCATGGAGTGTAGTCACGGCTGGGGCGCCGCATCTTCGTCGCCGGTGGCGCAGGATGGCCGCTGGTCCGCACCGCCCCGTGATCGACTGCCCGGCTCAATCTCGCCAGCGGCGAGTCGACCCACGCCCCGTACCTGGCCCGTGACGATGGGCTGACCCCGTCGGGCCATGCCCGACAGGTCGGTCCGCTACGCCGTGTATGCCCCCTCCGGGTCGAGCTCGTCGCGGATCAGCCGCAGCTCCTCCGCCGTGGGGGCCGGGGTGGTCACCAGCTCGGCTGCGACTCTGGGCACCCAGCCGACGCTGGCCCGGACCTGCTCGAGCGTCGCCCCGGGGTGGAGCGCGTCCAGGCGCATTTCGCCCGTCTCGTCGAAGTGGTAGATCCCGAGGTCCGTGACGACCACCGACGGGCCCCGGCCGAGCCAGCCCTGCTCCCGCCGGATCCGTTCGGCGCGCTCGGCGCCGCCCAGGTTCCCGGGCGAGGTCCGGAAGTCGATCGCCTCGACGAACGAGCGCTTCGACTGGCGCATGATCACGAAGATCTGGCGGGCATTGATGGCAATCTCGCAGGCCCCGCCGGAGCCAGGCAGGCGGGTCCGCGGCCGCGCGTACTCCCCGATGACCGTCGTGTTGATGTTGCCGTAGCGGTCGATCTGGGCCGCCCCGAGGAAGCCGACGTCGATGAGCCCGCCCTGAAGGTAGAAGGCGAACAGCTCGTGCATCGAGACGACGGCGGTCGAGCCGGTGACGATGGTCGGGTCGCCGATCGAGAGCGGCAGGCGAGCCGGCCGGGCACCGAAGACGCCGGCCTCGTAGACGAGCTCAAGGTCGGGGGCCACGGTGCGCTGGGCCAGGTTGACGGCGATGTTCGGCAGCCCGACGCCGACGAAACAGACGTGCTGGCCGGCGAGCTCGCGGGCCGCGGCCGCGATCATCATCTCGCTCCGGGTGAAGCCGGGACCAGGCGCCGCGCCCGTCACCGGTACGCTCCGTAGTCGACCGGGCCCGACGGCGCACTGCCGCTGGGCCGGATCGCCGCCAGGCGCTCGGGGCCCAGCCGGGCCACGTACTCTTCGCGGCCGGCCAGGCCGTAGACCCACTCTTCCAGCCAGGCCTGCAGGGCTGCCGGATCGCGGCTGATCGGGTCCCAATCGCGGTAAAAGCGGTTGTCGCGATCGTAGTAGCCCTGGACGTACGAGGGGTGGGCCCCGAACGGCTCCACGACGACGGCGTCCACGATCAGGCCCGGGATGATCGTCCGGTTCGGATCGGCCCGGACCACCGCCTCGTCGACGAGCTCCTCGACGACCACGATCACGCGATCCGCCGCGAAGGCGGCCTCCTTCTGGCAGCCGAGCAGCCCCCAGACCTGGGCATCGCCGCCGGCGTCGGCGCGCTGCGCGTGGACGACGGCGACGTCGGGCTTGAGCGGCGGGACGGCGTAGACGATCTCGTCCCCGTAGGGCGAGCGAACCGGTCGGATCAGCGGGTTGGCCTTCGGCAGGTCGGTCTCGAAGTAGGAGCGGAGGGGGTAGAAAGGCAGGTTGGCCGCGCCCGCCGTGTAGCGGCCGACCATCCCGAAGTGGCTGTACTCCTCGACCTCGAGCGGTGGTTCGTCGCCGAGCTCCGCGGCCTCGATCCGGCGGCGAATGGCGTACAGCCCGCCGACCCCGGGATTGCCCAGCCAGCTGAAGATCAGCTTGCGGGCGACGCCGGCGGCGACCATCTGGTCGTAGATCAGGTCCGGCGTCAGGCGGGCCAGGACCAGGTCGCGCTTGCGCTGGCGGATGATCTCGTGACCGGCCGCGAAGCAGATCAGGTGGGTGAAGCCTTCGATGGCCACCGTGTCGCCGTCGCGGACGAGCTCCGCGACGGCATCCCGCATGGTCGTGACCTTGCCGCTCATCGGCGGCCGGCGATCTCCTCGACAGCTTCGGCGAAGAGGCGGACGGCGGTGTCGATCTCCTCCTCGCCGACCGTCAGGGCGGGCGACATCCGGATCACGGTGTGGCCGGCCTCGAGGACCAGCAGGCCCCGCTGGAAGCAGGCCCACTGGACCCGGTCGGAGTGGACCGCGCTGTCGAACTCGACGCCGATCATCAGGCCCTTGCCGCGGACGTCGCGGACCAGGCTCGGAAAGCGCTCCTGGAGCGGCCGCAGGCCCGCCAGCGCCTGCTCGCCCCGGGCGGCGGCGTTCTCCACCAGGCCGCCCTCCAGGAGCGCGATCGTCTCGAGCGCCGCGGCGCAGGAAAGCGGGTTGCCGCCGTAGGTCGAGCCGTGGTGGCCGGGCCCCCAGCGGTCCATCAGCTCGCTGCCGGCGATCATGGCCCCGAGCGGCATGCCGGAGGCGATCCCCTTGGCAGTCAGCAGGATGTCGGGCCGGAGATCCCAGTGGTCGACGGCCCACATCTTGCCGGTCCGGCCGGCACCGGACTGGATCTCGTCGGCGACGAGGACGATGCCGTGCTGGTCGCAGATCCGCCGGAGGCCCTGCAGGAAGCCGTCCTCGGGGACGATGTAGCCACCCTCGCCCTGGATCGGCTCGACGATGATCGCGGCGACCTCCTCGGGCGGCACCAGCTTGTCGAAGAGGACCTCGTCGAACCAGCGGAGGTCGGCCACGTGCCCGTAGGGGGCGTGGAAGATGCCCGGCACGAGCGGCCCGAAGCCGGCGTGGTACTTGGCCTTGGAGGCGGTCAGGCTCATCGACATGAAGGTCCGGCCGTGGAACGCGCCCAGGAAGGCAACCACGTACTGGCGGCCGGTGGCGTGGCGGGCGAGCTTGATGGCGGCCTCGACCGCCTCCGTCCCCGAGTTGGCGAGGAAGACCTTGGCCGGCCCGTCGATGGGAGCGATGCGGGCCAGCGCCTCGCAGGCCTCGGCGTAGATGGGGAGGTAGAAGTCACCGCCGCTGAAGTGGAGCAGGTTCTCCGCCTGCTGCTGGATCCGCCGGACCACGTCGGGATGGCTGTGGCCGGTCGAAGTGACCGCGATGCCCGCCATCATGTCCAGAAAGAGGTTGCCGTCGATATCCTCGACGACCACCCCGTCACCCCGGACCGGGACGATCGGATAGGCCCGTGGCAGGCTCGGCGACGTCCAGCGGTGGTCCATCTCGACATGTGCCCGGGCCCTGGGGCCCGGGATCTCGGTCACGATGTGGGGCACGGTGCGGGACCGGGTCGGGGCCTGGGTCACGGGTACACCTCGCAGCGGCTGGTGCGGCGCAACGGGGAGCGGGCCGCAGTCTTGTCGGGCTCGTCGGCGGGCGGGGAGTCGGCTCGCGGAGGGCGCGTCTGGATTCCGATTATGCAGTCTGGATAACCCGGCCGAGTATAGCCGACCGGACCGGCCCGGACGGGCCGTCCGGACGTCGATCCGGCCGGCGGGAAGCGCGCCGCCAGCCGCGGATGGGGCACCGGCGGGTCGCGGTCCGCCGGCGGCAAGGTGGCGGCCCGCCACGCGGGCCGCCACCGCGAATATGGCATGTCGGGCTCGCGCGAAAGACCGAGTTTAGGTAGAATTGACCCATTCGCCGGCTCACTGGGGGGCGTCGTGCGAAGCCGTCGGCAACGGCGGTGGCCCCGGTCGGTCCGCCTGTGCGCTAGTCCCCCAGACGCCAGCGGACGGCGACCGTCGCCGGCATGACGAGGCCCGTCGCCCAGGGCGCCGGGCCTCGTCTGCTGCCTGCGGCCGCGGAGACTCCCGCTGCGCCTCAGTCGACGATGGTCTGGCTCTGCTCGCGCAGGAACTGCTGGACGTAGTAGAGCCCACCTCCCGCCTTGCCTGTGGTGCCCGAACCCTTCCAGCCGCCGAACGGCTGGATGCCCGGCCACGCGCCGGTCGTCGCCCCGGCCCGTCGGTTGACGTAGACGACGCCCGCCTCGATGGCGCCCAGGAACTGCTCGATCTCGAGCTGGTCCTCGCTGTAGAAGCCGGCCGTCAGGCCGTAGACGCTGTCGTTGGCCAGCCGCAGCCCTTCCTCGATCGAGTCGATCGGGCCAACCACCACGAACGGGATGAACAGCTCGTCGCGGAAGAGGCGGTGATCGACCGGCAGATCGGCCACGATCGTCGGCTCGACGAAGTAGCCCCGGCCGAGGTCGCCCTCGGTCAGGCGGTGGCCGCCGGCGACGATCCGGCCGCCGTCGCGCTCCGCCTCGGCAACCGACTCCTCGAACTTCTCCACGGCCCGGGCGTTGATGACGGGCCCCAGCCAGTTGCGCCGGTCGGTGGGGTCGCCGATCGTGATCCCCTTCGTCTTCTCGACGAGCGCGGCGAGCAGCTGGTCGTAGACCAGCCGCTCCACGTAGACGCGGCTGTTGGCCGAGCACTTCTGGCCCCCGAAGCCGAAGGCCGAGCGCATGATCCCCTCGGCTGCCTCCTCCAGGTCCGCCTGGCGGCTGACAATGGTGGGGTTCTTGCCGCCCATCTCCACGATGACGGGCTTGGGGTAATCGCGGCTGAAGTGCCGGTAGATCTGGAAGCCGACGGCGTACGAGCCGGTGAAGATCAGGCCGTCGACGCCGGGGTTCTCCTGGAGCTCTGCCCCGACCGACTCGCCCGGACCCATCACCATGTTGAAGACCCCGCCCGGGACACCGGCGTCCATGAAAGCGCGGGCCAGGGCGACCGCGCTCATCGGCGCGTCCGATGACGGCTTGTAGACGACAGTGTTGCCGGCCACCAGGGCACCGCCGGCCGGTCCGCCGGAGAGCGCCATCGGGAAGTTGAAGGGGCTGATCACTGCCCAGACGCCGTGGGGCTTGAGTACCGAGCGAGTGTGGACCGTCGTGTCGCCGAGGTTGCCCATCGCCTGGCTGAAGCCGTCGTGGGCCTCCATCTGGTCGCAGTAGTACCGGATCAGGTCGGCCGTCTCCTCGACGTCGCCAAGTGCCTCGAGCCGGTTCTTGCCGACCTCGATGGCCATCAGCGCCCCGAACTCCATCTGCCGGGCGCTGATCGCGTCGGCGACGCGGCGCATGATCGCGACCCGCTCCCGCCAGGGCATGCCGCCCCAGCCGGGGGCGGCGGCTCGCGCCGCGGCGATCGCGTCGCGGACGTCCCGGCGGGTGCCGCGGGCGAACCGGCCCACGAGGGTGCCGTCGATCGGCGAGCGCTTCTCGAACTCGCCGTCGCCGGACCGCCACTGGCCGTCGATCGAGTTCTGGAACGAGCCGCCCAGCTGCGAGCGCGCCTTCTCCAGGCCCGCGTCGTAGAGGGCGTGGAGCGCCTCGTTGTCGTTCCGCAGGGTGGCGTAGGTGATCTTGATCCGGGGTTGGGCTGGGGCCGTCATGTCACTCCCCTGGCTGCGTGGTTCTCCCCATCTGCCCGTCGGGCCCGGCCGCACGGGGCGGCGCGCGGGCACCGGTCGTCGGGCGGCGGGGGCGGGTCTCGTGCGGCTAGTCTAGCGCGGCCACCACCTCGGCCAGCGAGGCCGCGACCGCATCGGGCACCACCGGGCGGCGGGCGGCGGCGGCGCGACGCAGGTCGGCGGGACCGTGCTTGCCGGTGAGGACCAGCACGCCCCGCAATCCCGTCCGTTGGGCCGCGCCGACATCCGACCAGATGTCGTCGCCCACCATGGCCAGTTCAGAGGCCGGCAGTCCGAGCTCGCGGGACGCCTCCCGGAAGATGGCAGGGCTCGGCTTCCCCAGGGTCCAGGCCCGCCGGCCGGTGGCGTATTCGAGGCCGGCGACGAAGCCGCCCGCGTCCAGTTTCTCGCCCTCCGGGGTGAGCCACCAGCGGTTGCGGTGCATCGCCACCAGCTTCGCGCCGCCGCGAACGAGGCGGAATGCGGACTGCAGGTTGAGCGGCGTGAACTCCTCGGCGGCGTCGCCGACCACCACCGCCGCCGCCCGCGCCTTCGGGTCGGCCGCCTCCCGGTGGGAGAGGAGGCGCTGCCCGGCGAACTCGGCGCGGCCGTCCGGTGCGCACAGCACGTAGATGGGCTGGCCGTCGAAGCGCCGGGCCGTGGCGGCGGCCGTGGCCGACGCGGCGGTCACGATCCGCTCGGCCGGCAGGTGCATGCCGAGCCGACCGGCCTGGGCGGCCACGCCGGCACGGCTCATCAGCGACATGTTGGTCAGGACGCGATAGGCGATGCCGCGGCGGTGCAGGGCCGCCAGGGCCTCGCCGGACCCGGCGATGGCCGCTCCGCGCAGGACGATGACCCCGTCCAGGTCAAGCAGCAGGCCGCGGACCCCGGCCAGGCGGGCGCGGAGCTCGGCCGGGGGCTGGGCGACCGGTTCCGGCGGCCGGGCGGCATCGTTCACGCCAGCTCCTCCTCGAGGGCGGACCCCGGCCCGCCGTCCCTGCCGGGCGCCCCGTCGGCCCCGGGGTCCGCGGCCCGGGCGCCCGCATCCAGGACTTCGCGCACCCGGACCGAGAGCGCCGTCGGCGAGAACGGCTTGCCAAGGTAATCGGCGCCGGGCCGGAGCAGGCCGTGCCGGACAACCGCCTCGTCGGCATAGCCGGACATCAGCAGCACGGCCAAACCGGGCCGCCGCGCGACGAGCTGCCGTGCCAGGTCGATGCCGTCCGCGCCGGGCATCACCACGTCCGTCAGCAGCAGGTCGATCGCGGCCCGGCTTCCTTTCGCCACGCGCAGGGCGGACCGGGCGTCGCTCGCGGTCAGGACCCGGTAGCCCTGGCGACGAAGAACCTGCGCCGCGAACGAGAGGACCGCGGGCTCGTCCTCGACCAGCAGGATCGTCTCGCTGCCGCGGGGGGCGGCCAGCGGCCGCTCCTCGGCCGCCGCGGCCTGCTCGTCGTCGGGGCTGAGCGGCAGGTAGACCTTGAAGGTGCTCCCTTTCCCGGGCTCCGAGTAGGCCCAGATCGTGCCGCCGCTTTGGGACACGATGCCGTAGGCCGTGGCCAGGCCGAGCCCGGTCCCCTCGCCTTTCTGTTTCGTGGTGAAGAAGGGCTCGAAGACGTGCGAGAGGGTCTCGGCATCCATGCCCCCGCCCGTGTCGCTCACCGCCAGCAGGACGTGGGGACCCGGACGACCGCCCAGGTGGCTCGCTGCGTCCGCCTCGCCCAGCACGATCCGGCTCGTCTCGACGGTCAGCCGGCCGTCGAACCGACCTGCCTCGCGGGCCGACCGGAGCGCGTCCCGGGCGTTCACGACCAGGTTGACCACCACCTGCTCGATCTGGCCGGGATCGGCCAGCACGCGGGCGCCCGGGGCGCCGAGCGCGGTGGCGAACTCGACGTCCTCGCCGATCAGCCGCCGCAGCATCTCCTCCAGGTTGCCCACCAGCTCGTCCGGCTCGATCAGCTGGGGAGCCAGCACCTGGCGCCGGCCGAAGGCGAGGAGCTGCCGGACGAGGCCGGCGGCGCGCTCGCCGGCTCGGTGGATCTGCTCAAGGTCGGCCGCCACCCGGCTTCCCTCGTCCACCTCGGAGGTGGCCAGCTCGGCGTAGCCGTTGATCGCCGTCAGCAGGTTGTTGAAATCGTGGGCGATCCCACCGGCCAGCCGCCCGACCGCCTCCATCTTCTGGGCCTGGCGGAGCTCTTCCTCAAGGCGCCGCTGATCCGTCACGTCCACCGCCAGGACCAGGCGGGCAGGCCGACCCTCGAGGTCGAGATCATGGGCCCGGACTTCCACGTCGATCAGGCTGCCGTCACGACGGCGATGGCGCCAGGCCTGGACACGGCGCAGCCCGCGCCCGGGAGCCGCGACCGCCTCGAGGACCGCCGGCGCGTCCTCGGCGGGACGCAGGTCCAGGATGGTCATGGCCAGGAATTCGCCGCGGCTGTAGCCGTAGTGACCGACGGCGGCGTCGTTGACGTCCAGGATGCGAAGCGTCTCGATGTCGAAGACCCACATCGGCTGGGGATTGGCCTCGAAGAGAAGCCGGTAGCGCTCCTCCGACGCCCGGTAGGCGATCTCGACGCGGTGCCGCTCGGAGATGTCGTTAACGGCGACGAGGACCAGCTGCCGGCCGTCAGCTGCGATCGGGCCAAGCCCCACCTCGGCCGGGAAGACGGTGCCGTCCCGGCGGATGCCGGGCAGCTCGCGACCGCTCATCTGGCGATGCGCAGGGGAGCGCCGGTACCCCTTCCGAAGCTGGCGGTGACGGTCGCGCAGGCCCAGGGGGATCAGTTCCTCGATCGACCCTCCGGGCAGCTCGCCGGCCGGCCAGCCGAAGGTCCGCTCGGCCTCGGCGTTGGCGAAGAGGATCCGGCCGGCTCCGTCGACGACGAGGATCGCGGTGGGCGCGGCGTCCAGGAGGCCGCGGAACGGCAACTCCGGCCCTGCCTCGAGGGCGGCCGGAGGCCCGGCCTTCCCTTGGGACGTCGGGCTGGGCGGCCGGCACTGCGTCATCGGCTCCTCGGACCTCTTCCTCGCTCGGTCCTTCGCGCGCCGCGGCAAGTCCCGCGCCGCCGGGGCCGGACTCCCCGCGGGGCCCTAAGATGCGCCTGCCGGGTGGCCCGACGAAAGGATACGCGAGCGCGCCGGGCCGGCCCGGGGCGGCCCCAGGCGGAGGAGGGAGATGGGACTGCTCGACGGGCGGAAGGCCCTCGTCTTCGGGGTCGTCAACGACCATTCGATCGCCTGGGGAATCGCCCGGGCCCTCCGCGACCACGGCGCCGCGGTGGGCCTGAGCTCCCTCGAGAGCCTGGTCGAGCGGCGCGTGCGACCGCTGGCGGAGGAGCTCGGCTCGACCTTCGTCGAGCCCTGCGATGTCCAGGACGACGCCCAGGTCCGGCGCGTCTTCGCCCGCTGGGGAGAGGAGCAGGGCCCGCTGGACATCCTGGTCCACTGCCTCGCCTTCGCCCGGCGCGAGGACCTCGAGGGGATGTTCGTGGAGACCTCCCGCGAAGGCTTCGCCCTTGCCCTCGACATCAGCGCGTACTCGCTGGTGGCGCTCGCCCGGGAGGCGCGACCGCTCCTCCGGAGCGGCTCGTCGATCATGACGCTCACCTACTACGGCGCCGAGAAGGTGGCCGCCAACTACAACGTGATGGGGGTGGCCAAGGCCGCGCTCGAGGCTTCCGTGCGCTACCTCGCCGCGGACCTGGGGCCGCAGGGGATCCGGGTCAACGCCATCTCGGCAGGTCCCGTCCGCACCGCCGCGGCCTCGGGCGTGACGGGCTTCCGGACGATGTACCGCGCATCCCGCGAGGTGGCCCCGCTGCGGCAGAACATCACGATCGAGGACGTGGGCCGAACCGCGGTCTACCTCGCGAGCGAGCTCTCCTGGGCGGTCACCGGAGAGGTCGTCCATGTCGACGGCGGCTTCAACATCCTAGGGGTTCCGACCCCCGAATAGGCACCGCCGGATCGCACGCCGCGCAGCGCCCGACGACCGTCACGTGCGAGAGGTCGACCACGAAACCGCGCCGATCCCGGAGGGTCGTCACGAGCGCCGCGGCCTCGTCGGGCCCGATCTCCCAGCTGCCGCCGCAGGCCCCGCAGTAGAGGTGGCCGTGCTCCGCCTGGGGCAGCACGTGGAACTCCTCGCGGCCGGCCGCACCGTGGCAATGACGGACGAGACCGAGCTCCTCGAGCACGTCCAGCGTCCGGTAGACGGTCGAGGGGATCGTGGCCGGGTCGATCGCCCGGCAGCGCTCCACCAGCTCGGCGCCGGTCACGTGGCCGTTCGTCCCGGAGAGCACCTCAACGAGAATCCGGCGCTGCGGGGTCCAGCGCAGTCCGCGTGAGCGGACGTGGTCGCGGACCGCCTCCCAGCCCGGCGGACGTCCGGCGCCGCCGGCCGGCGGGGTGGCCGACAGGGCGGACGGGGCGGACGCCGGCCCGGTGGCAGGCCCTGCGTGCGGCGGCGTGGTGCCGG
>JAJYJO010000086.1 GCA_021789435.1 Chloroflexota bacterium | reverse complement strand
CCCTCCAGGACCGCCGCGATCCGGTCCTGCTCGGCGACCAGGCGCTCGGCCTGGGCGACCCGCCAGGCGGCCTCACGGGCCAGCCCCTCCGCCTCGCGGCCCGTCCGGCGATCTTCCTCCTCGGCGCTGCGACGCGCGGCGACCGTCCGGGCCCCCGCCGCGCGGGCGGCGTCCAGCCCGGCCCGGGCGGCCCGCGCCGCGGTCTCGGCCGCGGCCAGGGCCTCGCCCGCTGCCCGGTCCGCGGCCGCCAGCCCTTCGGCCTCCACCGCGAGCCGGTCGGCCTCCGCCCGCCGCTCGAGGTGGGATTCCGCTCCCCCGAGCCGGAGAATCCCCTCGGCGGCCAGGACGGCGCCATCGCGTGTCACCGCCAGCCAACCCGGCTCCAGGAGCGGCCGGAGCTGCATGGCCGCCGGGAGGTCCGGGACCCAGACGGCGCGGGCGAGCAAGGTCCGGGCGGCCCCGGTCGGGTCGACCCGGACGGCGTCCGCGAGGCGGCCCCCACCCCGCTCCGACGCCCCATCGCCGATCCGCCGACTCGTGCCGTCGTCCTCGGCCGGCGCTCGCAGGCGCTCGCCGAGCACGAGCGTCCCGCGCTCCCGGGACAGGGCGGGCACGGCCCCCGCGGCCACGACGTAGGCCCGGACCGCCTCGCCGAGACCCGCCTCGACCGCGACCCGCAGCGACGGCTCCACGTCCAGGCCGTCGTCCACCGGCCGCCCGCCGTGCTGCCGTGCCGCCCGGGCGATTGGGCGCTGCTCCTCTTCTGCAAGCCGCGCCCGGGCCGCCTCCAGTCGGCCACGAGCGGCCGCCAGCCGCGCCCCGGCTTCCGCGACCAGCTCCGCCGCGATCCGCCGCTCGCCCTCGCGCTCCTCGAGGTTCCGGCGGGCCGCCTCCCGCTCCGCCGTGACGCGCTCCTCGACATCGGCCGCCGTGGTGACCGCCTCGCGCCCGGCTGCCGAACGTCGCTCCACGGCCGCGGCGCGCTCCACCGCCGCCTCGGCCTCGAGACGCTCGTCGACCGCCCGCCGCGCGGCCTCCGCCAGCCGGCGGCGGGCGGCCTCCAGCTCGGCGGAGCGGGCCGCCTCGGCGCGTCGTGCGGTGGCGAGAGCCTCGCCGCGGGCCTGGCGCGCCGCCCGCAGCGCGGCGAGCTCCTGGAGCGCTTCGGAGAGGGCCGTCTCCGCGTCCCGCAGCGCCTCGGCGAGCGTGGCGTCCCGCGAGGGGATCAGCTGCGCAAGGGCCCGCCGCTGCACCGCCAGGTCCGCCTCGGCCAGGGTTCGTTCGCCGTCCAGGCGGCGCCGCTCGCGTTCCACGGCCTCGACATCGGCCCAGAGCCGGGCCGCCCGCAACTGGAGCTCGGTGAGCGCCGCGCGCGCCGCCTCGTGGGCCACCCGGCGGTCGGCCTCCTGCGAGGAGCGGGCGGTCATCGCCCGCTCTAGCGTCGCGACTCCCTCCTCGGCCGAGCGAAGCCCCACCAGCGCCCGGTCCACGTCGGCCCGGCCGCGGCGGAGTCGTCCGGCCGCCTCGTGCGCCCGGGCCGCACCCGCGTGCCAGCGGGCATGCGCCGCGCCCAGGATGGCGCGGCCGTAGTCCCGGCCGGCCGCCTGGCGCGAAGCCTGCTGCTCGGCCTGGGCCGCAAGCCGGCGGACCTGCGGTCGGAGCTCGGCGACGACATCCTCCACCCGGGCCAGGTTCGCCTCGGCCTCGGCCAGCTGGTCCTCCGCGTGGCGTCTCCGCCGCTCGTGGCGGCGAACGCCGGCCACCTCCTCGAAGAGCGGTCGGCGCTCCTCCGGCCGCAGGGCCAGAGCCTGGTCGACCATGCCCTGGCCGATGAAGAGGAAGGCGTTGTCGGCCAGGTGGGCCGTGTCGAGCAGGTCGACCAGGTCGCGCAGCCGGACACGCTGCCGGTTCAGCAGGTAGTCGTTCTCGCCGGAGCGGTAGAGCCGGCGGCCGAGCTCGACCTCGCCGAAGTCGACGGGCAGGAGCCGGTCGCCGTTGTCGAGGACCAGCGTCACGTCCGCCATGCCCAGGGCGGAACGCCGTTCGGACCCGGCGAAGATCACGTCCTCCGACCGCCGCGAGCGCAGCGCCCGGCCCTGCTCGCCCAGCGCCCAGCGGAGGGCATCGGCCAGGTTGCTCTTCCCGGAACCGTTGGGGCCCACGACCGCGCTGATGCCCGGCCCGAACTCGACCAGGGTCCGCTCGGCGAACGACTTGAAGCCCTGGATGCGCAGCGCCACCAGGCGCGCGGCGCTAGCCACCCGGCGGCGCGGTCGCGGACCGCTGGGCCGCACGCCGGCGGCGGACCGTCTCGAGCGCCTCCTCGGCCGCGGCCGTCTCGGCCTGTCGTCGGGACGGGCCTTCGCCGCTGCCGACGACCTCGCCGGCGATCTCCACTTCGATCCGGAACGTCCTGAGGTGATCGGGGCCGCTGGCCGCCACGACCCGGTAGAGGGGCCGTTCGCCGGTCATCCGCTGCGTGAACTCCTGGAGCCGGCTCTTGGGGCTCTTGAGCGAGCCGACCGGGACCTCGCTCGCCAGCTCGGGCTCGGCGAGCTCGAGCAGCCAGGCACTCGCGGCGGCGTAGCCGAGGTCCAGGTAGACGGCACCGACGACGGCCTCGAAGGCCGACGCGAGCAGGCTCGGTCGCCGCCGACCGCCGCGCTGGGTCTCCCCCTCGCCGAGGAGCAGGAATGTCCCGAGGTCGATCCGGTTGGCCAGGCGGGCCAGGCCGGTGGTGCTGACGATCGCCGCCCGGCGGGCGGAGAGGACCCCCTCGTCGTCGTCGGGATGCCGTCGATAGAGTGCGTCGGAGACGCTCAGGCTCACGACGGCGTCGCCGAGGTACTCCAGGCGCTCGTTATGACCGGCCGCGAGATCGCGGTGCTCATGGAGGAAGCTGCTGTGGACGAGGGCCCGCTCCAGCAGGGCCAGGTCGCGGATGGGCAGGCCGAGCCTGGCCGCGAGCGCGCCGGCCGGACGCTGCCCGCCCGGCGACGGGCCGACGTCAGGAGGCGTGCTCGTCGATGTAGTCGACGGCGTCCTGGACGGTTCGGATCTTCTCGGCATCCTCGTCCGAGATCTCGGTCCCGAACTCCTCCTCGAGGCTCATGATCAGCTCGACGAGATCCAGCGAGTCGGCGTTCAGGTCATCGACGAACGAGGCCTCGGGCGTGACCTCGTTCTCATCCACGCCGAGCTGCTCGACGACGATCTTCTTGAGTCGCTCGTAGGTCGTGGCCACTGACTCCCTCCTCGAGGATGGACCGGTCGGCGCTCTCGCCGACGGCTCGTTTCTCCACCGGGCCCGGATCTGCGGCAGCCGTGCCGTCCCCCCTGGCGATCCGTCCGAGAACGCCGTTGACGAGACGCCGGGCAGGTTCTCCGCTGTAGGTGCGTGCCAGCTCGACCCACTCGGCGATGGCCACCCGGGCCGGCGTCGACGCGGAGTGTAGCACCTCGCCGATCGCCACACGCAGCAGAGCGCGGTCCATCCGGGCCAGCTGGACCACCGGGTACTGGGGTGCCAGGCGCTCGATCAGGGCATCGATCCGGTCCCGCCGCTCGACCGTCACCGCCACCAGCTGCCGGGCGAACCGGGCCGTCTCCGGGTCACCCTCGGTCTCGGCGAGATGCCGTTCCAGGATGGCGGTCGCGGTCCGCTGGCCGAACTCCGCCTCGAAGACTGCGGCCAGTGCCAGGCGGCGGGCGCCGCGCTGGGCGCGGTGGCCGTCGCCGTGGGGCCGGCGGGGCTCCGCCGGCGACCGCCGGGCGGCCGGATGTCGGGCCGTCACGCCGACCAGGGACCGACCCCGTCGACGACCACGTCGACCTGGTCCAGCTGGAGGCCCAGCAGCCGTTCCACGGTCGCGCCCACCGCCTCGCGCACCTGGCCGGCCAGCGGCCGGAGGGCCTGGCCGGGGCGGGCGATGAGCCAGACGCGGACGCGGACCCGCCCATCGCGGACTCCGGCCCGGACCGGCGAGCCGGCCAGCCAGGCCTGCCAGCCGGCACCGCCGCGGCTCACCCGCAGCACGCCCGGCACCTCCAGCGCCGCGACCCGCACCATCTCGGTGATCACGCGGTGGCTGACGGTGAGTGGTCCGTTCATGGGCGTTCAGGCCGGCAGGTCCGCGCTGGCGACCGCGGCGGGCTTCGGCGGGGCACTCGCTGCGGCGGGTCCGTCCGCCCCGGCCCCGGAGTCGCCCCGCACCGCCTCCGCGATGGCGTCCACGATCCGGGCGCGGGCCGCGGCCGCGCCGACGGCGCAGGCGTGGTAGATCATGCGGCGCTTGGCCCGGCCGTGGGTGATCAGGACCGTCCCTCGCACGCCGAGCAGCGGCGAGCCGCCCAGGCGCTCGTAGTCGAAGACGCCGCGGAGCCGCCGGATGGATGGGCGCATCAGCAGGTAGCCAAGGCGACCCCGCCAGCTCCCTTCGAACTCGCGGCGGAGCAGGTCAAAGATGAAGGTCGAGAGGCCTTCGAAGAATTTCATCGTGACGTTGCCGAGCACCGCGTCGCAGACCACGACGTCGGCCAGCTGGTGGACGAGATCGCGCCCCTCGACGTTACCCACGAAAGCAAGATCCGAGGCGTCGAACAGCTCGGTGGCGCGCTGGATCCGCTGGTCGCCCTTGCCCTTCTCCTCGCCGATCGAGAGCAGCGCCACCCGCGGCCGGGCGATGCCCAGGACGCGCTCGGCGAAGAGGCTGCCCATCTGCCCGTACTGGAAGAGGTTCTCCGGTGTCGAGTCGGGGTTGGCCCCGATGTCGAGCAGGATGAAGGGCCCGCGGTCGGTCACCATCTGCACGGCCAGGGCCGGCCGGTCGACGCCCGGCAGGCGGCCCAGCCGGAGGACCGCGGCGGCCATGCCGGCCCCCGTGTGGCCGGCGGTGACCACGGCGTCCGCCCGGCCCGACTTGACGAGGTCGACCGCCACGGTGATCGAGGAATCCTTCTTCTCGCGCAGGGCGAGGGCCGGCTGCTCGTCCATCTCGATCACCTGGCTCGCCGGCACGATCGTGACGTTGGCCGGCAGCTCGCCGCCGGCCGCGGCCCGGATGCGCTCCGGATCGCCGACCAGCAGGAGCTCCTCGGCGGGGTGCTCGCGAGCGTAGTGGAGTGTTCCGGCGACCACCTCGAGCGGCGCGAAGTCCCCGCCCATGGCGTCGACGGCGACCCGGACCCGGCCCTCCTCCCGCGCGCTGCGGACGGCACTCAGGTCCACGGCGTCAGGACGGCGTCTCGCCCGGCGCCGGCTTCTTGATCTCCACGATCGGCCGCCCGTGGTAGAAGCCGCAGTTCGGGCAGACGTGGTGGACCTGCTTCATCTCGTGGCAGTGGGGGCAGGACTCCAGGGTGGGCAGGCCCACGGCGAGGTGCGCCCGCCGCTCTCCCTGGCGGGCGTGCGAGACCCTTCGCTTCGGGACTCCCATGGATCGTTCGCTCCTTTCGGGCGCGCGGCGCGCCGGGATCGTCGTTCGGGGGCCGGTGCGCTCCGCGACGGGACGAGCCCGCGGAACGGGGCCGGAGGCGCAGTCTACTCGGTCCCGGACTCCTCGTCGACCCGGAAGCCGCGGAGCGCCTCCAGGCGCGGGTCGACGGACTCGTCCGGGTGCTCGTGCGGTCCGTTGGCCAGCTCCTCGCCACAGACGACGCAGAGGCCGGGGCAGTCGGGCCGGCAGAGCGGGGCGATCGGCTCGGCGAGCTGGATCCCCTCGCGGACGACGGCCAGCAGCTCGAGCTCGTGGTGGTCGTTGAGCCGCAGGATCTCCGGTTCCAGGTCCATGTCGAGCGGCAGGCCACTGGCGATGTCGACGGAGGGCAGCGCCTCCTCCTCCAGCTCGACCTCGACGGGGACCCGGATCGCCCGGAGGCAGCGGCTGCATTCCTCGGCCAGGGCTGTCCGGAGGCGACCGGTCATGAGCAGGCCGCGGTTGGTTCGGGCCAGCCGGACGTCACCCTCGAGCGGCTCGGCCTGCCGCAGGTCGGGACCGAGGTCCAGGAGCGGCCCGCTGATCCGATAGGCGCGGCTGGAGCCGGGCGGCTCCGTCAGGAGGCCGGCGACGTTGAAGGTCAGCGCCTCAGCGGCCGACGGGCTGGCGCGCCCCGGACTCCTGCTCGTCCCAGTCCTCCTCCGCTCCCGGCTCCGCAGCGGACTCGCCGGCCTCGCCGCGGCGCTCGTCGAGCAGCTCGATGCCGCGCTTGATGGTCTTGAGGGCCTTGACGACCTCGCCCTCGAGGGCGATCAGGACGGAGGCCGCGTACTCGTCCGCGCCCTGCCGGATGCCGTCCCCCTCCGATTCGGCAGCCGCGACGATCCGCTGGCCCTCCTCCTGGGCGGCCCGGGTCAGCTCGCGCTCCTCGATCAGGAAGGCGGCCTGCTCCTGGGCCCTGGCGATGACCCGTTCGGCCTCCTCGCGGGCCTGCTCGATCAGTCGCTCCGCCTCCGAGTTGATCCGCTTGGCCGAGCGCACCTCCTCCGGCACGGCCACCCGCAGCTGGTCCACGAGGTCGAGTGCCGCCACCTGGTCGACCACCACGTTGTTGGTGAGGGGCAACTTCTTCCCGTTCGCGATCAGGGATTCGAGTCGCTCCACGAGGAAGATGATGTCGATCGAAGTGGCCCTCCTGGGGCGGCTGCGGACGCTCAAGTGGGCCGGCCGCGGACCCCCCGGGGAACGCCCGCGCCGTCCCCGGATTATAGACCGCGCTTCGCGCCCGGCAGCCGTGCCGCGGCGGCCGGCGGCACCATCCGTCCGACGTCGCCGCCGAAGGACGCGATCTCCTTGACCAGGCTCGAGGAGAGGTAGCTGTGTTCGAGCGAGGTCATGAAGAAGACCGTGTCGACGTCGGGCGCCAGCTTGCGGTTGGTGTGAGCCATCTGGAGCTCGGTCTCGAAGTCGGAGATCGCCCGCAGCCCGCGGACGATGAAGCCGGCCCCGGCCGCGCGGCAGAACTCGACCGTCAGGCCGTCGAAGGCCTCCACCTCGACCCGCCCGGCCAGCTCGGGCCAGGTTTCGGCGACCGAGCGGCGGATCGTCTCGAGCCGCTCCTCGATGCCGAGCAGGGGTGTCTTGCGAGGGTTGACCAGGACGGCCAGGATTACTCGGTCGAAGACATCGGCAGCCCGCCGGACCACGTCCAGGTGGCCGTAGGTGATCGGGTCGAACGAGCCCGGGTAGACGGCGCTCTTCATGGCGTGGCTCCCCTCGGCTGGCGGACGTCCGACGCGACCTCGCCGGCGAGTCGGTAGAAGGTCAGGGCCGTCTCGCCGAAGCGGCGGACGCGCTCCGATGCTAGCAGGCCGGCACGGGCCGGCGGAGCCTCCCGCCAGAAGTGCTTCGCGACGACCCGCGCCCCGGCCGACAGGGGTGCGCCGGGAGCGCCGAGACGCCCCAGGACGGCGGCGAGGAGCGCCGTCTCCGCGTACGGCGGATCGACCACCGCCAGGTCGAACGGGCCGTCCGGCCCGGCCCTTCCGGCCAGGTAGGCCAGCGCATCGGCGCGGACCACTCGGCCGGCCGCCGCGAGGCCGGCCCGGCGCAGGTTCTCCTCGATGGTCCGCGCCGCGGCGGCGTCCTGCTCGACGAAGACGGCCCGGCCGGCGCCACGGGACAGGGCCTCGATCCCCGCCGCGCCGCTGCCGGCGAAGAGGTCCAGGACGGCGGCGCCCGGCAGGTCGGGCTCCAGGATCGCGAAGAGGGTCTGCTTGACCCGGTCGCCCAGCGGTCGGGTCGCGGAACCGGGCGCCAGGAGCCGGGTCCCGCGAGCGCTGCCGGCGATCACCCGCCCGGCTCCAGCCATCGTCGCGGCCCGCGGGGCCCGGTGCCTACGCGCCGCTCGCGGCTTCGCCGGCCGCCGCCCGGGCCAGCCAGCCGTCGCGCAGCTCGGCCCGCAGCGGCCCAACGACCGCCTCAAGCCCGGCATCGCCGTCGAGCAGCCGCTCGGCGGCTGCCCGGGCGCGGACCGCCAGCTCGCGGTGATCCGGCCGCTGCAGCGAGGCGACCCGCAGCCGCGGCAGCCCGCTCTGGACGAACCCCAGCACGTCGCCCTCGCGGCGCAGCTCGAAGTCGCGCTCCGCGAGAGCGAAGCCGTCGCGGAGCGCGACCACGGCCTCGAGGCGGGCCCGCGCGACCGGGTCGTCCGAGTCGCTGACGAGGACGCAGAACGAGGCGGCCGTCCCCCGCCCCACCCTGCCCCGGAGCTGGTGGAGCTGGGCGAGGCCGAACCGGTCGGCGCCCTCGATCACCATCATCGTCGCCTCCGGCACGTCGACGCCGACCTCCACGACGGTCGTGCCGACGAGCACGTCCAGGCGGCCCTCCCGGAAGTCGGTCATCCGGCCGTCGCGCTGGGCCGGCTTCAGGCGGCCGTGGACCAGCCCCACGCGGAGCGGCTCCAGCAGCGCGCCCAGCCGGGCGGCCTCCGCCTCGGCGGCGGCCACGTCGGCGGCCTGGTCGAGCGGAGCCTCGTCGTCCGGCTCGCCGATGCGGGGCACGACCACGAAGGTGCGGCGGCCGGCGGCGGCCTCCTGGCGGACCCGCTCCCACGTAGCCGCCAGCTCGTCGAAGCGGCGGATCCCCGTCGCGATCTTGATCCGCCCGGCCGGTGGCGTCCGCAGGTCGGAGACGTCGAGATCGGCGTAGAGGACCTGGCCGACCGTCCGCGGGATGGGCGTCGCGGTCATCAGCAGGACGTGGGGCGAGGTGCCCGCCGCCTTTGCCTCGAGGGCCGTCCGCTGCTCGACCCCGAAGCGGTGCTGCTCGTCGACGATCGCCAGGCCGAGCCGGGCGAAGGCAACGCCCTCCTGGATCAGGGCATGCGTCCCGACCACCACGCTCGCCTCCCCGCTGCCGATGGTGGCCAGGGCGGCGGTCCGGGCGTCGGCCCGCAGCGATCCGGTCAGCAGGACCGGCGCCGGGCCGCGCTCCCCGAGCAGGTCGGCGAGCGTTGCCGCGTGCTGGCGCGCCAGCAGGTCGGTCGGGGCGAGCAGGGCGCCCTGTAAGCCGGCCGCGGCGGCCAGGCCGAGGGCGTGGGCCGCCACGGCCGTCTTGCCGGAGCCGACATCCCCCTGGAGCAGGCGGAGCATCGGGCGCGAGCCGGCCAGGTCGTCGCGCACCGCGTCCATCGCCGCCGCCTGGTCAGGGGTCAGCTCGACCGGGACCCCGGACCGTCGGGCAAGGCCGGCGCGGATCGCCTCGCGCAGGGTCGCCTCGCGCGCCGGGGCGACGCGGATCCGCGGCGGCCGCTCGCCGCTGCGCGCCCGGCGCCGGGCGACCATGCCGAGCTGGAGGGCGAGCAGCTCGTCGAAGGCGAGCCGGCGGAGCGCCTCGTCGCGCGCCGCGAACGTCTCCGGGTAGTGCGCCGCCTCGATCGCCCGCCCGATCGACGGCAGGCGCTCCGCCCTGACGAGGCCGGAGGGCAGGTACTCCGGGTAGTCGCCGAGCCGGTCGAGGGCCCCCCGGATCGCCCGCCGCAGGGCCGGCGCGGTCAGCCCGGCGGTGAGGCGGTAGACAGGCACGATCCGACCGGCATGGAGGAGCGCCGTCCCGTCGTCCCGCTGAAACTCGGGGTTGTCCAGGGTGACCAGGAAGCCACGACGGCGGACGCGGCCGCTCACCACGACCCAGTCGCCGTCGCGAAGGCGGCGCTCGATGAAGCGGCGGCCGAACCAGGTCGCCTCGACCTCACCGGTCTCGTCGCCGAGGTAGGCGGTCGTCCGCTGCACGCGCCGCCGCCAGGCCTGCTCGACGCGGAGACCGCGGACCTGGAGGCGGGCGCTGGCAGTCTCGCCCTCGGCCAGGGCCGCCAGCTGGCCCGCAGTGCGAAGCTCGCGCAGGTCGTCGTAGCGACGCGGCAGGTGGAAGAGGAGGTCGCCGACCGTGCGGATGCCGAGCCGCGGTCCCAGGCGGGCGAGGAGGCCGGCCGCCGGCAGCCCGCTGCGGCCGATCGGCGTCCGCGGCTCGAGCGTGCCGTCCGGCGCCGGGCTGGGAGCGGTCGCTCGCGCCACGCCTGCTCGGCCGCCTACTCGGCCGCGATCAGGTACCGGTAGTGCGGCTGGCCGCCGTGGACGACCTCGACCTCCAGGCCCGGCCGCCAGGTCGTGACGCGGTGGGCAACGGCCTCCGCCTCGGCCAGATCGGCCCCGTCGCCGTAGTAGAGCGTGAGCAGCTCAAAGCCCGGCGCCAGGCGTTCCAGGGCGCGCACGATCGCCTTGTCCCGGTCGCCATCGGCCGCGATCAGGCCGTCGTCCGGGTCAAGGACGATCGTCTGGCCCTTCTTGACCTTCTGCCCGCCGACGGTCGCATCGCGCACGGCCTCGGTCACCTGCAGGGTCTGGATGGAGCGGCCGGCACTCGACATGGCCGGCAGGTTGGCAGCGGCCGGCCGCGTCGGGTCGAGCGCCAGGAGGGCGGCGAACCCCTCGGCCGCGTTGCGCGTCGGCACCACCTGGACCGGCCGCTGCGCGAGCTCGGCGACCTGTTGGGCGGCCAGCATCACGTTGGGGTTGTTCGGCAGCAGCAGGATCTCGTCGGCGTCGATGCCGTCGACGGCCGACAGCAGTTCGCCCGTGCTCGGGTTGTCGGCCTGGCCCCCCTCGACCACGCGGGCGACCCCGAACGATTCGAAGATCGCCGCGAGGCCGGGCCCGGGGGCGACGGCCACGACCGCCAGCCGGAGGTGGACCCGGCCGTTGCGTCCTTCGCCGGTACGGGTGCCCATGGCCCCGGCGGCCCCGGCGCCAGGGCCGTCGGGCGGGCCGTGCAGGGCGGCCTCCGCCCCATCGGCCACTTCCTCGAACTGACCCAACTCGACCACTTCGTTGGCTCTTCGTACGGCGCTCGGTACGCCCTGGACGCCCGTTTGCAAGGGGACCTCGTTCGCTCCGCCCACGAGGAACGCCCGCGGCTGGCCTCCGGCATGGCACGCCAAGACATGGTTCTGTGCCCCGACGAGAACTTCCACGACTACATGATCCAGTGGCTCGCCGCAAAGCTGAGCTTTCGGTAAAGGTCTACTTCGACGCATTGGCTCCTACTAACTTTTTCTTCACCAACCCAGCTGCGATTCGAAAGGCCTTTGAGACTGGGGGGTTGAGCGTTGTCGCTGGACTTCGCAACTTTATAGATGACGTTCTCAACAATAAAGGAATGCCCAGACAGGTTGACGCTA
>JAJYJO010000085.1 GCA_021789435.1 Chloroflexota bacterium | reverse complement strand
GCGGTCCCGTTGTTGTTGGTCAGGACGTGCGGACCGCCGTCCGCGAAGACCGGTACTGCGGCAACGAACAGCCAGAGGGCGCCACCTGCTGCGAGGAGCGCCAGTTTTCTCACTGTCCTCACCTCCCCTGGGTCCGCGAGCGGTTCACCGCCCCGCTCATGGCGTGACCGTGATGTAGGCGGGACGCGTCATCGTCGTCGACAGGCTGTTGCCGATCGTCCGCCGCACGGTGAGCGTCACCGTGTAGCTGCCGGCGGCCGCGTACTTGTGGCTGGGGTTCCGGAGGCTGGACGTCGTGCCGTCCCCGAAGTCCCAGCTCCAGGTCGCGCCGGTCGGACTGACGTAGCGGGTCGCGTCCGTGAACTGGACCGTCAGCCCGCTCGTGCCGGCCGCTCCCCCCGTGGGATCGGCCGTGAACCCGGTCCCGGGCGCGACCGTGTACTGGGTGCTGCTGGCGAGGTGCGTGTAGCCGTGGCAGGTGAGGGTGCACGAGGCGCGGCCCTGGGAATCGGGCTGGTTCCAGGTGGGGGCCAGCGTCCCGACGCCGGTGACGTCCGGGGCGAAGTCCACCAGGCTCGGGTCGCCCGTGGTGCGCGCCGTCGGGGCGGTGTCGCCGGGCTGGTAGGCCTCGGCCGTGGAGTGGATTCGGAAGTGGCACTCGGCGCAGATGCCCAGTCCGCCCCCGTCCCCGGGGTGGTCGATCGAGAGGTTCGAGCTGGCGACGCCGGCGATCTGGGTCAGGTGCATGCCGTGCAGGCTGAAGAGCGTGTCGGGCGCGCTCGGGTCCGCGTTCGGGTCCACGAAGGGCCGCTCGGCATGGCAGAGGTAGCAGAGGGCGAAGTCGGCCGAGTCGTAGGCCTCGCCGGCCGGCTTGAGCGCGCGATCGCGGTACGGCGCGGTGAGCAGGCCGCGATTGGGCGACCCGTGCGACGCCTCGTCGGCGTTCGCCGCCGGTTGCTTGGGCGTCGCCGTCGCCGTCTGGTCGACCGTGCTCGGGTCACCGTGGCAGTTCGTGCAGCGGATCGTCGCGTCGATCGTGAACGTCCAGGCCTTGAACGGGGACGACCCGGCCAGGCTGGCGGCCATCTGGGCCGTGAGGTTCCTGCCCGGCGCCTCGAGCGGGTGGAAGGAGGTGTTGGCGGGGTTCAGCTCGATCCCCTTGTCCAGCGCCCAGTACGACGGGTTGGCCGTACTCCGGACCGGGAGGGTGGTTCGGCCCGAGTGGCACTTCAGGCAGAGCTGGTACTCGTAGGTCAGTCCCTGGCCGGGCGGCACGAGGGTGTAGGCGGGGGCCGATCCGGCGGCGCCGTTGGCCACCGCCACGCCGGCCGCTCCGGCGATGTCGCCCCCGGCCGTCCAGCCGGTCGTCGACAGATGGGGACGGGAGCCCGTCGCATCGTGGGCGTTGTGACAGTCGGCGCAGACGGCGTGCCGGTTCGACACGCCGCCGAACTCGTCCTCGGTGTCGAGCACGTGGAGGGTGTTGCTGGCGTCGGCGACCGGGTGCGTGTAGTAGGCATCCGCCGATTCGCTGTTGGCCGGGAGCCCGGCAAAGTCGGCCTGGACGTCGAAGGTCGAACCGGACCCCGAGTGGCAGGTGTAGCAGACCGACGCCTGGGGGGCCGGGGCATCGAGGAGGGCCGTCTCCTGGCCGGTGTGGGTCGCGTGACAGCTCGCGCAGTCCGGGCTCGTCAGGGTGTAGCCGGTGTGCGGCGAGTCCGGGGCCGACGCGGCCGGTGCCTGCGTCGCCGTCAGCCGGTAGAGCGGAAGCGGCCGGGAGACGGCGGCCCCGGCCTGCTGGCCCGGCGACAGCGAGTAGGCGATCAGCGGCTTGGACGTGGGCGCTGGCGAGGGCGACGCGGAGGGCGAAGCGGACGGGGCCGCCGCGGACGGGGCCGGCGAGGGCGACGGCGCGGGTGAGGCCGTGGCGGACGGGGAGGCGGACGGGTCCGCCGATGGGGCGGGGGCCGGGGCAGGCGTGGGACTCGCCGCCGGGAATGGGGTGGGGGGCGCGGTGGGGGTCGGGGTCGGCTCACCCGAAGGGGCCGGCGAGGCGGACGGTGGCGCGGACGGATCCGCCGGCGGCGGGGAGGGCGTCGGGGGGTCGGTCGGCGTGACGGTGGCCGCGGGGTCGGGGCTGGGCGGCGACGAGGGAGCGGCGCTCGGGTCGGCGGCCCTGACGGCGCCGATCTGCGCCGCGGGCAGCGGCGCCCAGCCGGCCGTCGCGAGCGGCAGCAGGGCGGCGGCCAGGATGCCGGCCGCGGCCAGTGGCGCGAGACGGCGCCGGGGCGCCGTGCGCTTGCAGATCACGAGTCCCTTTCTCGTTCCAGGCTGCACGAGCGGCGCGATCCTGGCGGCCCGCCGTCGCCGGGGGCCGCCAGGGATGCAGGTGCGTTGCGACGCAGGCTCCGGACCCCTAGGGCACCGGGTACGGCGTCGGTCCGATGTAGGTGTTCAGCGGATAGGTGTGCGTCGGGTCGTGGCAGAGCTGGCACGTCCCGCGGTTGTCGACCTTGAGGAGCCGGCTGTCCGGGGTCGTGCCCGAGAACGCCGGCTGGCCCGGCCATTCGACGCTGGCCGAGACGCCCGTCATCACGGCGTTGGAGCCGTGGCTGACGTGGCACTGCTCGCAGCCGGCGCGGGTCGTGCCGTGCTTGTACATGAAGAGCGAGTCGCCGCCCGAGTTGTCCTGGAGCGACGAGGGCTTCCCGCTGACGTTCAGCCCGCTGTAGCGGGTGTGGCAGCTGATGCACCAGGCGGTCATCAGGCCGCTGGTGTTGAGTGGCGCGACGCCGCTGTTGGCGGCCGCGTTCGTGGCGCTGGTGCCGTTCCAGCCCGTGTTCATCGGGTCAGGCGCCAGCGTGGTGAAGAGTCCGGGAGTCGTCGACGCCGTGAGCGTGTACCAGGGGGTCGTGCCCGTCGGGTCGTAGGTCCTGCGCCAGTAGTCGCCCTGGTCCGCCGTGTAGCTGGCGGCGACGACGTCGCTGGCGAGGGTCCCCGGCAGGACGGTGTAGTTGCGGGTCACGTTGGTGGCGTCGGGGGTGTCCTGGACCTCGACCGCGTTCGCCGAAGCGGTGAACGTCCCCCCGAGGTCGCCGCCCGGCGTGGTCTGCAGGATGCGGTACATCCCGTTGCCGTGCGGGTTGTGACAGCTGGCGCAGGTCAGGGTCACGCCGGTGGCACCGGCGCCGCTGTTGACGGCCCCGTTGCCCCAGGCGGTGCCGGTGCCCCACGCCGTGCCGGTCACCCCGCCGTGGGTGGAGGTGGTGGCGGCGCCGGTGGTGAGAACGCCGACGTGGGCCACGAACCCGGTCCCGTGGCTGGACGCGTAGCTCAGCCGGGCGGGATCGGACGAGGCGATCAGGGCGTAGTCGAAGCCGCCGCCCCGGAGGGCCCCGAGGACGGTCGTCGTCGGGTTGCCGGAGCCATCGGGGACGTACTGGACGCCGTCGAGGACGTCCGTGGTGGCCTTGGTGCCGTTGTGGCAGTTCGTGCAGAGCCCGGGCATGCTGGCCTTCAGCAGGTCGGTCGCCTGGGCGGTGTGGGCCCGGTGGCAGCTGGCGCAGTCGCCAGAGAGCCCCGCGGTCCCGTTGTTGTTGGTCAGGACGTGCGGACCGCCGTCCGCGAAGACCGGTACTGCGGCAACGAACAGCCAGAGGGCGCCACCTGCTGCGAGGAGCGCCAGTTTTCTCACTGTCCTCACCTCCCTGTTGCTTGCTTGGACGATGGGTGATGCCTGCGCTGCAGGCCGTGCCGTCGGCTCCCGGTCACCTCCTCCTCGCGCTGCCTGGCTCCACGTCAGTAGCTCCAGACCTGGACGCGGTTGTTGTTCCAGTCCGCGACGTAGACGCGGCCGCGGGCATCCAGGGCGATCCCGTTGGGAAATTCGAAGGCGCCGTCCACGGTGCCTTCCCTGCCGAAGCTGGCGAGATAGGCCGGGCCGCGTTGGCCGGCCTGCAGCACGCGGTAGACCTGGACCGCCTGGCTGACTGAATCGACGACGAAGACCCGGTCCCGGTCGTCGATCACGATCCCCACCGGCAGGCCCAGCTCGCCGGCGGCGGGACCGCGGCCGACCACGCCCACCTGGGCGCCCGACGAATCGAAGACCAGGAGCCGACCGTTGTTGGTGTCGCTCACGTAGAGCCGGCCGGAGCCGTCGATCGCCAGGCCGTTCGGGAAGCTCAGGCCGGCGGTGGCGCCGAAGTCACGGACGAGCTTCCCGTCGCGGCCGAATTCGTGGATCCGGACGGCCGCGCCGCCCACGTCGCTGACGAAGAGGTCCCCCTTCGCGTCGAAGGCCAGCGCCAGCGGCTGCCAGCCGGGCAGGGCGACGCCCGGCTCGAAGCGCCGTTCGAACGCGCCCTGGGCCGAGTAGACGTAGACGGCACCGGCCATCCGGTCGCTGGCGTAGACCTGGCCGCTGACAGGGTCGAGGGCCACGAACTGCTGGGTCGCGTGGCCGGTGATCGTGCTCGGCGGCTTGAGGACGCCCAGCCTGGTGCCCCCAGCGTCGAGCATCAGCGTTTCCTGCGTGCCCGCCGACTGCGTGACGAAGAGCCGGCCCCCGTCCGCGGTGACGGCGACGCTCAGCGGCTGCGTCAGGTCGTAGATGGCCCGCGAGAAGGCGGGGACCTCGGCCTGCGGCGCCGGCGGGATCGGCAGGATCGAGATCGGCTTGCGGAAGATCAGGTACCAGAGGGCGATGATCAGCAGCAGGCTGACGAGCGTCCCGAGCAGCACGATCAGGAGGACTTTCCGCCGCCGACGGGAGTCCTTCTCGCCCGGCGGGGTCTCGGCTTCCGGGGGTGCCCCGGCAGGCGGCAGATCGCGCGGCAGGTCTTGCGGCAGGGTGCCTGCGGTCAGGTCGGGTGTCGTCATCTCAGTTGCTCCCGCCGGCCGCGGCGGAGGCCGCCGGCGCTGCGCTCTGGAGGCCGGCGTGGGCGGCCGGGCCGCCCAGCTGGCTCAGGCCGATCAGGGCCGACGGGTTCTTCGGGTCCTTCGCCAGCACCTTCTCGTAGTAGGCGGTCGCCGCTGCCGGGTCGGCCTGGGCGGCGGAGACGAGCGCCAGGCCGAGCCAGGCGTCGACCGCGAAGGGGCCGGCCTCGAGCGAGTGAAGCTTCCCGGACGCCTCGGCCGGGCGGCCCTGGCAGAGGGCCACCATCGCCCCGGCGTAGGTCACGCCGTCCGGCTGGCCCAGGGCGGTGTAGCCGTCGACCATCCGGGCGTAGGGGTCGCACCAGCCGGTCGGGACGAACGCAACCGCCTGCCGCAGCGCGGTCAGCCCCTCGGCCGCGTCGCCGGTGGCGATGAGGGCGCTGCCGTAGGTGAAGAGCGCGTCCGCGTCCGCGCCGTCGATCTTGAGGGCGCTCTCGAGGAGCGGCACGGCGGCGGCGGCCCGATTCTGGCGGAGGGCGATCGCGCCGAGCTCGTAATAGGCCTGTTCGAGCTGCGGATCGGTCGCGGCCATCTCGCCGGTGGCGGCCGCGTCGACGAGCTTCTGGAAGTCAGCTCGGGCGGGGTCGAGGCGGTCGACCTGCAGCTCCGCCAGGCCGCGGCCGAGCAGCGCGGCCCGGTTGGCCGGCTCCGATTTCAGGACCTCGCCGAACTGGGCGATCCCATCGTCGTACCGGCCGGCGCTCACGTAGGCCGCGGCCAGCGTGTTCCGGGCCGCGAGGTCGTTCGGCTGGGCCCGGACCGCGGCCTCGGCGGCGGCGATCTGACGGTCGGCCAGGGTCGGGCCGGCGGCCGGATGGCGGTCGAACCAGTAGAAGGCGGCGAAGGCCGGGCCGCCGATCACGAGGACCAGCAGCAGGCCGACCAGGATGCGGTTCAGCAGCCGATCGGGGACCGCCGGGAGCTGTCTTGGAGCGAGCATCGCGACACCCTTTCTCCACGGCAGCGAACTGCCGTCGCATGAACGCACGCGCACACGTGGGCCGTGCCCTGCCCCGGCGGAAGGGTGAAGGCCGGGGCAGGGACCCGGTCCTCGTCGGATCGTGGCGCTCCGGCTCGCTGCTTCCCATCCGCCGTGGGGTAGAAATCCGGTACAGATCGGGGGAGGGGACCCGTGCCGGCCGATCCGTCCGCGGCCCCCCTGGCGCGGGCGCGCCGGGAGCACGCCGCGAGCACGCCGCGAGCGCGTGTCCTGCTCGGGGGCCGGTCTACGTCTCGAGCGGCCCCCGGTCGCGCCAGGCGAACTCGACCGCGTCGAGCCCTGCGGCCCGCGTCTCGAAGCGGTCGAGCGGGCGCGGCGGGGGCCCGGAGATCACCGCCCCGTCCAGGCCGAAGTAGCCCCGGTGGCAGCGGCAGGCGAAGCGCGTCTCCGCGGCCTCCCAGTCGTAGAGGCACGATGCGTGGGTGCAGTGGGCGTCGAACGCGACGAGGTCGCCGCCGGCCTCGCGCACCAGCCAGGCGCCCGAGCGGCCGGCGGCCGGCGAGGCGGGCGCGGCGCTGGCCACCACGCCGTCGGTCGCGGAGGCCGACCGCGAGATGTCGACCCACCGCGGCTGGCCGGCCGCCAGGCCCGCGGTGGAGACGCGGATCCAGCGGGCCGGTGCCGCGGTGGGGACCGTGGCTACGGAGGGGCTCGCCCCACAACCGGCCAGGGCAGCCGCGCCGAGCAGGGCGGTCGAGCCGACGATGAAGTCCCGCCGGCTCAGGAGCGGCGACCGCGGGTCAGGCTCGGGGCGGGACAAGCTCCACCTCCGGCACGGCCGGCCCGTCCGGGATCACCACCGGGTGCCCGCCGCGCAGGCGGCGGACGAGGCGCAGGATCGCCTCCGGGTCGCCCGGGATCTCCTGGCGTCGGTAGGCCCAGGTGGGACCGGGCCCGATCCCGATGTCCACGACGAGCGCATCGGGAAGCCGGGCCAGGATCGCGAGAGCGTCGAACGCGGCGCAGCGTTCGACGACGACGACGTCCGGCCTGCCGGCGAGGGCGGCCTCGACCCGCTCGGGATCGGCGCAGGTGATCGACTCGACGTCCACCCCCGGCTCGGCTGCGAGCAGCCGGGCGATCCCCTCGCCCAGGATGGCGTGGCAGGAGAGGACCGCGATCGTGAGGCAGAGGACGTTGTGCATGCTCTTCCCGGGGGCGGTTGGGCGACCGCGGCGATCGTAGGGTCGGAGCCGGTCCCCCGCCATCCCCGGAGCGGCACACGCCGGGGCCGTGCCCCGTGTATCCGCGGATACGCATGCCGGACGGCTCCGGGCGCCTCAATCCGGCGACGGCCGGTGGCCCATCCCCTGACGGACCACGTAGGCCGCCGCCTGGATCCGGTTCTCCAGGTGGAGCTTCTCGAGCGCGTTGTGGACGTGGTTCTTGACCGTCCCCTCGGTGATCGAGAGCCGCCCCCCGATCTCCTTGTTGCTCAGGCCGTCCGCCACGAGCTGGAGGATCTCGATCTCGCGGCGAGTGAGTGGCGGCTCGGGGCCCTCGCCAGAGACCGGCGCGCTGCGGACCGGCCCGCGGTCGCGGAACTCGCTGACGAGGCGGCCGGCCACGGCCGGCGATAGCGGCGTCTCGCCCCGGCCGGCGGCCCGCAGCATGTCGTAGAGGTGCTCCGGCCGGAGGTCCTTGAGGAGGTACCCGCGGGCGCCGTGGTGAATCGCCTCGAAGAGGTGGGCCTCCGACTCGGAGACGGTGAGCATGACCACCTTCACTGCCGGGAGCTGTTCCCCGATCAGGCGAGCGGCCTCCACGCCGTCCATGACCGGCATCTCGACGTCCATCACCACGATGTCCGGCACCAGCTCCCTGGCCAGCTCCACCGCCTGCAGGCCGTTCTCCGCCTGGCCGACCACGGACAGGTCGGGCTGGCTGTCGATCAGCGTGGCGAGGGCCGTCCGGAAGAGCGGCTGGTCGTCGACCAGCATCACCCGGAGAGTCGGCCGCGGTGGCTGCGCCCCACTCATGCGACCGCCACCGGGGCGGCAGCCTTCGGGATGCGGGCGACCACCCGTGTCCCCCGGCCCAGGGCGGAGTCCACCGAGAAGCTGCCGCCCACGATCTCCATCCGCTCCCGCATGGTTCTCAGGCCGAACCCCTCGTCCCTGCCCCGGAGCGTCCGGACCGGATCGAAGCCCCGTCCGTCGTCGGCGATCTCGATCGTCGTGGCCGATCCGTCATCCGCCAGCCGGACGACGGCGCTGGCCGCGCCGGCGTGCTTGCGGACGTTGGCCAGCGCCTCCTGGATCACGCGGATCACCTGGATCTCGCCGGCCGGTCCGAGGTCGGGCTCGATCTCCGGCGGGGCGTCGAGCGTGACCTCGAGGCCGGACTGGCGGCTGAACTTGGCGAGATAGGCCGACAGGCTCGCGACGAAGCCCCGCTCGAGGTGGCTCGCTTCCCGGAGGCCCAGGATCGTCTCCCGGACGTCACGGAAGGCCTCCTGTGTCAGGTCCGCCAGGTCGTTGAGCTCGGTGGCGACCTCGGGTGCCCCGCGGACGGCCGGGTTCCCGCCGACCGCCCGCAGTCGGAGATGGGCCACGCCCAGGACCTGGGCCAGGCTGTCGTGGAGCTCGCGGGCGATCCGATCGCGCTCGGCCACCGTCGCGCTCAGGCGGTCGCTTTCGCGGAGCCGGGCGGAGGTGATCGCGATCGAGGCGAGGTCGGCCAAGCCGGCCAGCAGGGCCCGCTCGGCCGCCCCGAACGGCCGGTCCTCGCGCCGGCCCACCCAGACGTCACCCAGCCCCTGGTCCGCGCTGCGGACGGCGATCTCCAGGACGTGCCGGAACTCGGGTGCCGACCGAACCGGGCAGACGGCCGGCGGCTCATGTGCCGGCCGGAGCCCGCCCGGCCCCGCGGAGACGCAGACGGCGCTGCCGGCCGCCAGGGGCAGGGCGACGGGGGAATCGGCCGCCACCCGGCTTGCCACGACCGTGCTCGAGGCGGCCGGCGTCAGGCAGAGGGCCACCTCGTCGACCGCCAGCAGGTCGCGCGCCGCCCGGGCGATCCGGCCCAGCGTGTCGGCCAGCGGATGCTGGTCGCTGATCAGGAGCGCCACGTCGTACAGGGCCGCCGTCTCCCTTCCGCGCCGCTCGAGATCGTCCACGAGGCGGCGCAGCTGGATGGCGCAGCCAAGCTGGTGCGAGACGTTCTGGAGCGCGGCGGTCGACAGGCGCGCCTCGGCACCGGCCGGGGGCAGCCAGAGCTGGAGCAGCCCGACCACGGACGAGCCGGTGGTGAGCGGGAGTTCGAGCGGCAGGTCGGGTGCTTCCGGCGCGACGTCGCTCGCGCCTTCGCACGTGACGGGCTCCGGGGGCACCTCGCCGTCGGTCGGGAAGACGCGGAGCGTGGCCCTGGTGGCGCGCGTCGTCTCGACGACGCTGCGCAGCGCCGCGCCGACGACGGCCCCTTCCGTGGTCTGGTCCTGGACGGCCCGCGACACGGCGGTCAGGGCGCCGAGCTCCCGGTTCTGCCGGACGATCTCCTCGTTGGCGCGGCCGATGGCGCGGAACATGAAGAAGGCGAAGCCGACGATGCCCGCGATCGCCAGGGAACCCGAGAGGACGTGGACGGAGAGATCGTTGCCCGGGCCCGGATCCAGGAGGCAGTGCCGGGCGACCTCGCCGAGGACCACCGCGCCGATCGGGATCGCCACGGCGATCCACCGGAGTCTCGTCAGATCAGCCCGGGCCCTGCCCTGTCCGGCCCGCACGCCCAGCATCGACAACCCTTGCCCTCGACAGCCCCGCCCTCGACAGCCCCGCCCTCGACAGCCCCGCCGTCGAGGCCCGGACTCCGCCGCCGGACCGTCCCCCCGGACCGCCAATGCGCGACCCGTGAGTTCGACCAGCGGGTTGCTAATCCATAAGCCCCACGGCGCGGGATGTGCCGCCAGCCATGCTCCCCGTGGAGGTGGCGGACAGGAAGGGCCGAAGGGCATCGGCCCCCGTGCCGATGCGCCCTTGGCGGAATCGCCCGTGGCCGGCGGGCAACGTCGCTCGGCAACGGGGCCGGGCGCCGGCACAGGGCAAGGGCGGCCGAGTCAAGGGCGGCCGGGCAAGGGCGGCCCGCGAAAGGGCGGCCGCGGGTCAGGCGCTCGGGTGCGGCTCCCCGCCGTCCTCGCCGTCGGGCCGCGATCCGCGTCTCCGTCGCAGGAGGATGATGGCCCAGGCGAAGGGGGTTGTCTCGAGCGCGAGCACCACAACGAAGAGGCCCACCGACGCCGCGCCCTGGCCCAGGGTGAACAACAGCGCGTGGAGGGCCAGGAAGGCCAGCAGGGCCAGGCACCAGATGGTCAGCACCGTGAGCGCCAGCCAGAGCCCAGCCAGGCCGGCGACGGCCGCCAGTCGCTCCCGGATCCGGGTGATGTGCGGGCGGAGACGGTCGCTCCCGGCCGGCGGTTCCGGCACCCAGGCGAGAGCCACCACGAGCGCCACGGCGAGCAGCAGGAACGGGAGCACGACCACGATCTCGAGCTGCCCGCTGTCCATCTTCTGTCTCCCGCCGTGCGACGCGGAGTTCCACCAGAGCCCCGGGCGTGCCGGTCACCCTCCCGAGTGGCTGGCCGGGACCCTGCGCGGCCCACAGTAGGCCTGACCACGCGGCCCCGTCGATGGACTTGCGGCACCTTCGGCGTGATCTGGACGGCCCGGGGCGATTCGCTCAGCGCCGACCGGTGGAGGTCTCCTGCCGTCCCTCCGCCGGCTGCGTCAGTCGCGGGCCCGGAACTCCACTTCGGCGATGGAGACGCTGGAGCCCTTGATCGACGCGTAGACCGTGAGCACCGTCAGCCGGACCTCGACCGCCCCCGAGGCACTCACGTCAAGGGTCTGCGGATCCTTGGTGTCCTGGAGGTCGAAGTCGTGGCTGAAGAGGGTTGCGCCGCCGGAATCGAGGAACTCGAGCCGGATGGTGCGCGGTCGAGGCTGGGCCTGGAAATCGGCCGGGTCGCCCGAGGTGACGAGGACCTTGGCGACGTCCGCCGCCGGCGTGAAGTGGGCGACGATCGCCGGCCGGCCGGCCCCCGCCGGCGCGGCCCAGTACGTGTTGTTGAAACCGTCGAAGGCGGCCTGGGCGGGATGCCCGGCGATCCCCGCGCCCTGGGCCTGGCCTGCCGTGTCGACCACGACGTAGTTCGGCGCAACGGTCATCCGGATCTGCCCGACGAGATCGTTGACTCCCTTGTGAACGGAGGGCAGCACCACGTAGCCGGTCGCCGCGGCGGCCAGCGCCGCCACGAGCAGCAGTGAGACCAGGTTCCGCAGCACCGAGCCTGCCCCGCCGCCGGCCGCCCCGGAGGCGTCCCTGCGCATGCTCCGGGGGCGCTCTCCCGCTGGTGTTGCCACGTTGCGCCGTCCGCCCAACAGCCGGCGCCACCAGGGGATCCTGGGCGCGGCGGGGGCGGCGGCGAGGGACGTGCCGCACCGGCGGCAGAAGCGGCGGGCCGGGTCGTTGCCGCCGCCGCAGTTGGGACAGGCGATCTCGCCCGGCCTGGGCGGCTCGGGCTCGGCTGCGGCCGGCCGGGGCGTGACGTGCGGCCGCTCCGCGGCTGGCCTGACGGCGGCCGGCTGGACCGCGGCGGGTTCGGGTGGCGCGGCCGGG
>JAJYJO010000084.1 GCA_021789435.1 Chloroflexota bacterium | reverse complement strand
CGGGCCATGGCCATCGGTCACCTCTGACGGGACGGGTGTCGGCGTCTTCGCCGGTGCGGTGATCACCGGCCCCGCTGTTGGGCCTGCTCCTGGGTCTGGGCCTGCTCCTGGGTCTGGGCCTGCTCCTGGGTCTGGGCCTGCTCCTGGGTCTGGGCCTGCTCCTGGGTCTGGGCCTGCTCCTGGGTCTGGGCCTGCTCCTGGGTCTGGGCCTGCTCCTGGGTCCGATCACGCAGCTGATCCTGCGTCCGGTCCTGATCGCCAAGCAGGTCCTGGTCCTGGGTCCGATCAAGCAGCTGATCCCGGTCTCGATCCTGGTCCCCGAGTCGATCCTGCGTTTGGTCCTGCGTTCGATCGGGCATCGAGGCGGACAATGGCGCGGTCGACACGGCGGGCGTCAGGGCCACGGACGCGGCGACGAACAGCGGCACCAGGAGGCTGAGCACCTTGGCCAGGCCGAGCGCCTGGAAGAACTCGATCATGACGTCCTCCCTCCTTCGTTGATCCGGCCCCGGTCGGGGCCATCGAAAGGAGAAACGACGCCGGCGTGTTCCGGTTACCGTGCCGCGGGAAACACCCTGGCGGGCGGGGGCCGCCCGGCCCGCGCGGTCGAGGGCCGTTCGGCCCCACCCGAGGGGACAGTCGGAACTGATGCGCAACTGCGCATATGATGATCCTCGTGCCATGGAAGAGATCTTCGCCCTCCAGGCCGAGGTGTTGAAGACCCTCAGCAGTCCCCGCCGGCTCGAGATCGTCCATCGCCTGGCAGAGGGGCCGTGCGAGGTCGGTCGCCTGGCCGAAGAGTTGGGGATCTCCCAGCCCAACGTCTCCCAGCACCTGGCCGTGCTGCGGGCGGCCGGCGTGGTGGAGGCGGAGCGGGACGGGCGGGAAGTCCGCTACCGACTCGCCGACCCGCAGATTCGAGAGGCCTGCGACGTGATGCGCCGCGTCCTGGTCCGCCGGCTCTCGCACATGGCTGACATCTCGGCGGCGACTGGCACCCCCCAATCGACGGATCTCAGCGTGAGGTAGCGCGTGGACGAGGACGTACTCTCCCTGGTCGTCTTTTCCGGGACCGACGACAAGCTGCAGGCCGCGGCGGTGCTCACCGCCGGTGCCGCCGCGCTCGAGCGTCCGGTCCGCCTGTTCCTTCAGTACTGGGGGTTGGACGCGTTTCGGAAGGACCGGATCGATCGCGACCACGGCACCAGCCCCGAGGCCGGGCCGGAGGGTCGGGCCAGGATGCTGGCCCTGCGGACCGCCGGCCAGGCGACCTGGGTCGAGACCCTGCGCCAGGCCAAGGAGATCGGCCAGGTCGAGATCCAGGCCTGCTCCCTCTCGATGGACCTTCTCGGCCTCGAGCCGGAGGACCTCGACCCACTGGTGGACGGCGTCGAGGGCGTCGCCGCCTTCTTCGTCGCTGCGGGTGGGGGCCAGATCCTGTTCATCTGAACGGCCCGCCGCCGGCGCGACCGACCCAGGAAAGGACGGAACCAGAAGTGAGCACACTCGAGATCGCCGCCCACGTCGATGCCCGCGGGCTCTCGTGCCCGATGCCCATCGTGCGGACGGCGCAGGCGATGAAGAACGTGGGCGCCGGCCAGCTGGTCGAAGTACTGGCCACCGACCCCGGCTCCGTGAAGGACTTCGAGGCGTGGACCAAGTCCACCGGCAACACTATGGTCGAGTCCGGCGTCGAGGGCGGCGTCTACCGCTTCGTCCTCCGCCACAAGTAAGAGGAACACGATGACCGCGATCGCCGAGCCCGAGCTCGCCACCCCTGTCGCCCCCGAGGCCAGCCCCGCTCCCGCGGAGCCGGAGGCCGAGCCCAAGACGCACGACGTGCTGCTCATCAACTACAGCGGTGAGCTCGAGAAGGTCTGGGCGCTGATGATCCTCGCCTCCACCTCCGCCGCCATGGGCGCCAGGACCCGCGTCTTCGTCACGTTCTGGGGCCTCCTGGCCTTCGTGAAGGACGAGCGGCGGATCACAGGTCAGAACTGGATGCAGAAGATGCTCTCGTTCATGCAGCGGCCGGGGATCAGCCACCGCAAGCTCTCGAAGCTGAACTTCCTGGGCATGGGCCCCTGGATGATGGGGAAGCTGGCCAAGCAGTACAACGTGTCCAGCCCCAAGGAGCTGCTCGAGCTGGCCCAGGAGCTCGGCGTCGAATTCATGCCCTGCCAGATGACGATGGACATGTACGGCCTGACCCGCGACGACCTCATCGAGGGGATGGGCGAGCCGGTCGGTGCGGCCACCGTGATCGGGCTCATGCAGGAAGGCTCGGCCCCCCTGTTCATCTGACACATGACTTCGCACACCACGTGGCACACTCCTCATCGAAAGGGACTCGTACCGTGACCGACACCGCGACGCCCCCGGTCAGCCGCACGATCGACGCCCGTGGGTCGTTCTGCCCTGGACCGCTGATGGAGCTGATCCGGGCCATCAGGGAGGGCCGGTCCGGAGACGTCATCTCCGTCTGGTCCGCCGACCGCGGCTCGAAGACCGACATCCCGAAGTGGGTCGAGAAGGCGGGCCATCGCCTGGTCGGCGTCTACGAGCGGGACGGCTACGACGAGATCGTCGTCGAGAAGATCCGCTGATCTGACCACCAGAGGCGTCCCACATGAAGCGAGTACTCGTCCTCGGGGGCGGCGTCGGGGGAACGCTCGCCGCCAACCTGATCGCCCGCAAGCTCCGACGACAGGTCGCCCGCGGCGGGGCCGTGGTCACCGTCGTCGACCAGACCGGCAACCACACCTACCAGCCGGGATTCATGTACATCGCCATGGGCAACGAGCGGGCCGAGTCACTGGAGCGGCCGGAACGGCGGTTGCTCGACAAGGAGGTCGAGCTGGTCGTCGGCCAGGTGACGCGGATCGACATCGCCCGCCGGCTCGTGGAACTGGCCGACGGCATGCGTCTGGCCTACGACCAGCTCGTCCTGGCGACCGGCTCGCGAATCCTGCCGGAGCTGGTGGAGCACTTCGACACGGAGGCCCACCACTTCTACTCCGCCGAGGCGGCACTCAAGCTGCGCCGGGCGCTCGACGCCTTCACCGGCGGCAGGCTCGTCATCGGCATCGCCGGGATGCCGTACAAGTGCCCGCCCGCGCCGCTCGAGGTCGCCTTCCTGATCGAGTCGGAGCTCCGCCAGCGGGGCCTCCGCGACAGGACGGAGATCCATTTCTGCTCGCCGATCGGGCGCGTCTTCACCATCGAGAGCGTCAGCGAGATGGCCGCGCCGTACTTCGACCAGAAGGGGATCGAGGTCCACACGTTCTTCAACGTCGAAGCCATAGACCCGGAGCGGAAGGTGGTGACAAGCCTCGAGGGCGAGGAGCTGGCGTACGACCTGCTGATCCTCGTCCCGCCCCACAAGGGCGCCCAGCTCGTCACCGACGCGGGCCTGGCTCCCGCCTCCGGCTGGCTGCCGACGGACCGGCACACGCTCCAGGTGAAGCACCTGATGCCGCCCGGCACGCCGGATGCGGAGGTTCCCCGTTTCCCGGACATCTACGCCCTGGGCGACGCCACGGACCTGCCGCTCTCCAAGGCCGGCTCCACCGCCCACTTCGAGGCGCCCGTCGTCGCGGAACGGGTCGCCGCGGCGGTCCTGGGTCGAGAGCCGCACGCCAGGGATGCGAGCTACACCGGCAAGGTGATGTGCTTCTTCGAGATCGGCGACGGCAAGGGGACCCTGCTGCAGTTCGACTACGACCACCCGCCGAAGCCGCCAAGGCCGAACCAGCTCTGGCACCTGGGCAAGATCGTCTTCAACAAGACCTACTGGATGACGGTCCCGCGCGGCCGCGTCTGACGGCCAACCGCGCCGCTCCCCGGCGCGACCGCGGCGTCAGGCGGGACCGGCCGTCCCTACAATCTCCGCCATGAGCGATGGCCCCCTCCCCCCCGTGCCTGACGGTCGCGTCTTCCGGCGAAGCCTCGACCGCGATCTGCCGGTCGCCGTGGCCGCGGAAGGCTGCACGATCCACGATGCCGCCGGGCGCGCCTACCTGGACGCGGCCGGCGGGGCCATCGTCGTGGGCGTTGGCCACGGCCGGAGCACCGTGGTGGAGGCGATGGCGCGCCAGGCCGCCGCGGTCGGCTACACCCACGGGACCGTCTTCACGACCGAGCCGCTCGAGGCCTACGCCCGCGAGCTGGCGCCCCACCTGCCGATGGAAGGGCCCGCGATCTACCCGGTGAGCGGCGGCTCGGAGGCGGTCGAGACGGCCCTCAAGCTGGCCCGCGCCTACCACCTGGGCCGCGGCGAGGCCGACCGCTGGATCGTCATCAGCCGCTGGGGCAGCTACCACGGCAACACGCTCGGGGCCCTGGACCTTTCTGGTCGCAAGCCGCTCCGTCGCCCCTACGAGGGCTGGCTGGGGCGCTTCCGCCACGTCAGCGCCGCCTATCCCTACCGGGCCGGTGAACCGAGCGCCCAGGCGCTGGGCGACCCGGCCGAGCTGGCGGCCGAGCTGGAGCGGGCGATCGAGACCGCCGGCCCCCGGACGGTCGCGGCGTTCGTCGCCGAGCCGATCGTCGGGGCCACGCTCGGGGCGGTCGTTCCGCCCGACGGCTACTGGCCGGCGATCGCGGAGGTCTGCCACCGGCACGGCGTGCTGCTGGTCGCCGACGAGGTGATGACCGGCTTCGGCCGGACCGGCCGCTGGTTCGGCGTCGATCACTGGGGCGTGCGGCCGGACATCCTGGTGGCGGCCAAGGGGGTGACGGGCGGCTACTTCCCGTTTGGCCTGGCTGTCGCCGCCGGTGAGGTCTACGAGGCGGTCCGCCGCGGCGGTTTCACCCACGGCTTCACCTTCTCGCACTCGGGCGTGGGCGCGGCGGCGGCGCGCGAGGTGCTACGGATCCTGGAGGACGAGTCGCTCGTGGCCGCGGCGGCGGCGAAGGGCGAGCGTCTCCTGGCCCTCCTGCGTGACCGGCTGGGCGGCCACCCCAACGTCGGCGAGGTCCGCGGTCGCGGCCTCCTGATCGGCCTGGAGCTGGTGGCCGACCGCGAGAGCAGGGCGCCGTTTCCCCGGAGCGCTCGGGTCGTTGAGACGATCCTGGGGGCGGCCCGCGAGCAAGGGCTGCTCCTCTATTCGGGGACCGGCAACGCCGACGGGCTCAACGGCGACATCGTGCTGGTCGGGCCGCCGTTCGTCGTCACGGACCCGGAGATGGAGCGGATCGTGGAGGGCCTGGCCGAGGCGGTTGCGGGGGGGCTGGAGGTCGCCACCCGAACGCCCGGAGCCGGGGCGCGCGCCTGAGCGGCAACGTCGGCGATCAGAACGACTGGCGGCCGGGCCCCGCCCTGCGGATCATCAGGTAGGCTCCGAACGCGACCAGGACCAGCGGCCAAGCCAGTCGTCCCAGGTCGCTGAAGCCGGGCACGCTGCCGGCCGCGACCTGGGTCCCGCCGACGAGGACGAGGATCCCGCCGAGGACCGTCTGCCAGCCCCAGCCGGCCTGGCGGCTCCGCCGGTAGCCGGCGATGGCCAGGAAGCCCACGCCCAGGAAGAGCGTGCCCCAGCCGGGCCCGGAGATGAGCCCGGCCGCTTCCAGCAGGCTCGGGAGACCCAGGGCCGTCAGGATCATCCCGGCGTACAGGCCGAGGACGTTGCCGCCCCGGAGCCAGCCGAAGAGGAACGCCAGCCCCAGGGCCAGGACCAGCGCCGAGCCGGCCAGGTTGGCGCTCGGGAATGCCTCCTGGAGCAGCAGCAGCCCGCCGAAGAGGAGGAAGAAGACGCCGAGCCAGGGCACGCGCGGCCGATGCTCCCCGGCGCCGGGTTCCCAGCTCCAGCTCACCACCCGGACCGCGCGGGTCGGCCGGCCCTGATCGTTCATGGCCCGCAGCCTACCACCGCCCGGGTGGCCGGGGCCCGGACCGACGGGGCCCCGCCCGGCGCGAGGCCACGGAATTGAGGACCGGGAGACGCCCCCGCGCCTCCCGGTCCTCGACGGAGAGCTGCGCGGTTCAGCCGGGCAGGACTTCCGAGCCCCAGCTCTCGTTGATGACGCCCCGGGCCGAGGTGTAGAACGCGGCGATGGCGGTCAGCAGGCCGACGTAGCCGCCCAGCTGCGTCAAACCGGTGCCCGGGAGCGCGTTGTTGAACCCTCCGAGCGCGAGCACCACGAAGGTGATCCACAGCAGGAGGAAGACGATCATCACCGGCCGCGCGCCCTTGAGCGAGGCGACCCACATGTAGAACGTAAAGATGCCCCAGGCCAGCAGGTACCAGGAAACGGCAGTGCCCGCGTCCTTGCCGTGGAAGAGGACGACGAAGGCCGCGTAGCTCCACCAGAAGGCGCCGTACGAACTGAAGGCGACGGCGCCGAAGGTGTTGCCGTTCCTGAACTCCCACCAGCCGGCGATCAGCTGGCCCAGGCCGCCGTATGCCATGGCGAGGGCGACCACGACGGCCAGGCTGCTGCCGGTCACGATGCCGGTATTGACCAGGGACAGGATCAGCGTCGTCATGGCGAAGCCGGCGAGGCCGAGGGGCGCGGGGTTCGCCACGGCGACGGCCGCCGGCTTGGTTACCGCGGCCTCCTGGGTTGCCGGGACCGTCCCGGCGCCGGGGAGGGTCTGCGCTTGGGCCATCCTGTACTCCTTTTCAGCGAGGGGGCGGAACCATCCCGCCCGGGACGGCGGTGACCGTGATGGCTCGTCCGGCTAGACGAGCTGCTCCGCCTGGCTCGACTGCGCCTTCTCCCGGATGGTCTCGACGATCCCGCTGTCCGCGAGTGTCGTGACGTCGCCCAGGGGTCGCTGCTCGGCGATGTCGCGGAGCAGCCGGCGCATGATCTTCCCGGAGCGCGTCTTCGGCAGCTCCGGCGTGAACATGATCTGCTTTGGCCGCGCGATCGGGCCGATCTTGTGGCCGACGTGCTCCCTGAGCTCACCGGCCAGCGCGTCGGACGGCTGGGCCGAGGAGCGGAGGATGACGAAGGCGAAGATCGCCTGCCCGGTGACCGGGTCGTTCTTGGCCACGACGGCGGCCTCGGCGACGGCGGGGTGGTCGACCAGGGCCGACTCGACCTCGATCGTGCTGATGCGGTGGCCGGCGACGTTCATCACGTCGTCGACCCGGCCGAGCAGCCAGTAGTAGCCGTCGGCGTCGATCTTGCAGCCGTCGCCGGTGAAGTACATGCCCGGGTAGCGGCTCCAGTACGTCTGCTGGTACCGCTCCGGGTCCTTGTAGACGCCGCGCAACATGGCCGGCCAGGGCCGCGTGAGGACCAGGTAGCCCCCGCCCGAACCCGGCGCGACCTCGTTGCCCATCGCGTCGACGACCTTGGCCCCGACGCCCGGGAAGGGCCGCGTCGCGGAGCCCGGCCGCAGAGTGGTGATCCCGGGCAGGGGCGTGATCAGGATCATCCCGGTTTCGGTCTGCCACCAGGTGTCGACGACGGGCGTCCGGTCGCCGCCGATCGCCCGTCGGTACCAGAGCCAGGCCTCCGGGTTGATCGGCTCGCCGACCGAGCCGAGCAGGCGCAGCGAGGAAAGGTCGTGCTTGGCCGGCCACTCGTCGCCGTGCTTCATGAAGGACCGAATGGCGGTCGGCGCGCAGTAGAGGATGTTGACCTTGTACTTCTCGATGATCGACCACCAGCGATCCGGGGCCGGATGGTCCGGCGCGCCCTCGTAGAGGATCGAGGTCGTGGCGTTGGCGAGGGGGCCGTAGACGATGTAGCTGTGGCCGGTGACCCAGCCGATGTCGGCGGCGCACCAGTAGATGTCGTCGGGCTTGATGTCGAAGATGTACTCGTGGGTCGTCGCGATGCCCAGCAGGTAGCCGGCCGTGGTGTGCATGACACCCTTCGGCTTGGCCGTCGTGCCGGAGGTGTGGAGCAGGTAGAGCAGGTGCTCCGAATCGACCGCGACGGGCTCGCACTGGTCGGACTGGCGATCGACGATGTCGTGCCACCAGACGTCGCGGCCCGCGGTCATCGCGACCTCGTGGCCGGTCCGCTGGACGACCAGCATGTGCTCGACCGTGGGGGCTCCGGCCACGGCCTCGTCGGCGCTGGCCTTGAGGTCCACCACCTTGCCGCGCCGGTTGCCGCCGTCGGCCGTGATGACGAGCTTCGCCTCGGCATCGACCATCCGGCCCTGGAGGGCCTCCGCGCTGAAGCCCCCGAAGACGACCACGTGCGGAGCACCGATCTTGGCGCAGGCCAGCATCGCGATCGGCAGCTCCGGGATCATCGGCATGTAGATACCGACTCGGTCGCCGGTCCGGACACCCAGCTCCAGGAGGGCGTTGGCGCACTTGTTGACCTCGCGCTGGAGGTCGGCGTAGGTCAGGGTCCGGGTATCGCCCGGCTCGCCCTCCCAGTAGTAGGCGACCTTCGAGCCGAGACCGTTCTCCACGTGGCGGTCGACGCAGTTGTAGGCGACGTTGAGCTTGCCGCCGACGAACCACTTGGCGTAGGGGAGCTGCCAGTCGAGGACCGTCGTCCACTTCTGGACCCAGCTCAGCTTGCGTTCCGCCTCGGCGGCCCAGAAGCCCTCGAAGTCGCGGTCCGCCTGCTCGTAGATGTCGGGCCGGGCGTTGGACTGCGCGGCGAAGTCGGCCGGGGGCGGGAAGTCGCGGCGCTCGCTGAAGAGGGCCTCGATCTCGGGGCTGGACTGCATGCTCATGAAGACCTCCGTCGTCCGCGGGACTACGACTCGACGGGGGCAAGGTCCGGGTGGCTGCGCTCCCGGAGCGGCGGGAGGGGACCTCGCCGGCGACGTGGCGCAGAGCCTAACGATCCCGTATCGGCTGTCAAGAACGGCCATATCTGGCGCCTCGCCCGGCTCACGGGGAGCAACGCCGACGGGGGAGCGCCAGGCACGGGGCCAACCGGGGCCGGCGACCCGGACGCCCCGCGGCCCACGACCCGCGTGCCCAGGCGGGTGGCGCACCGGCCCGGGCCGGCGGCCCATCGTGCGGAGCGGCCTCCCCGCGCTCGGCGGGCCTCCGTAGAATGCGCCCAATGGCTGGAGGGCGGGGGTGACCCGATCGAACGCGGTGGAGCGGCCGGCGACCGGGCGTGAGGCTGACGCGCCCGTCCTCGTCGAGCCGGCCTACCGGACGCTCCGGAGCGCGGCGGGCCTGACGCTCGCGGAGGGCTTCGACCAGATCGCGGAGGCCATCCGGGACGGCACGCGGCGCCGGATCCTGGTCGACTTCTACCGCGACGCCACGCCGCGGACCGCGGCCGAAGTGGCGGCCAACCAGGGGATCAGCCGGGCCGTCGCGCGCAGCCACCTCGAGGTCCTGCGGGCCGTCGGCTACCTGCGCCTGACGGTCCGGCGCGGCCGGCGCGGCAAGCCGGCGCACCTCTACGCGCTGGACACCGACCCGCCCCACTGGCTGCCCCATCCGCCGCGCCAGATGGCCCTGCTGGCTCTGCTCGTCCTGCAGGCGGCCGCCCTCGGGCCGGACGGGGCGATCCCGCTGATCGAGCAGGTCGGCTGGGACTACGGGTCGGCGGTGCAGGAGCTGCGGGCCGACCGTCCGCCGGCCGATCTCGGGGGGGCCCTGGCGCCGCTCGAGCGGCTCGGTGGCCGCCTGACCCTGACGCCGATCGGGCGGGGCGGTCGGCGCTGGCGGCTCGACCTTGGCCTGGCGCTCTTCCACGAGGCGGCGGCAGGCCGGCCCGACCTGGTCTGCCACCTGCAGATGGGCCTGGTCCGCTCCCTCGTCGTGGAGCTGGGCCTCGTGGTCGAGCTCGCGCCCGACGGTCCGGGCGCCAGCGGCGGGACCGGCAGCGGCGGAGCCCCCGGCACGGCCGAGGAGGAAACCTGCCACTTCATCATCCGCCGGTCCGGCTGATTCGAGCGGCCGGCGCCGACCCGCGGGGCGCGGCCGCGGCACGCCAGGAACGGCGCAGGAGCGAGCTGCGCGGAGCGGGCCGCGCCGCCGGCCTCAGGGAGAGGTTGAGATGGCGGAAGTCCAGACCGTCACCGGGCGGATCCCGGCAGCGGAGCTCGGTTTCACCCTGCCGCACGAGCACACGGTCTGCTACCTCTGGCACATTCCGGACCGCTGGGACTACTGGGAGCTGACGCCCGATGAGGACGTTATCGCCGACGAGCTCGCCGTCTTCCGGTCGTTCGGCGGGACATGCCTGGTCGACGTCACGCTGCCGGAGATCGGTCGGGACCCGAGCTGGCTGGCCAGGCTGGCGGAGCGGACCGGACTGCGGATCGTCATGGGCGCGGGCTGGTACCGCGGCGCCTACTACCCGGCCGACGCGCTGATCGACCGGCGCGGCCCGGACGAGCTCGCCGACCGCCTGGTGGTCGAGTTCGTGGACGGCGTGGACGGGACCGGGATCCGGCCCGGGATCCTGGGAGAGATCGGCACGGACAAGCCCTGGGTCTCGGCCCTCGAAGAGCGCGTCTTCCGGGCGGTCGGCCGGGCCGCCCGGCGCACGGGCATGGCGGTCACCACCCACGCCGTCCTGTCGGATGTCGGCCTCGCCCAGCTGCGGATCCTGGAGGAGGAGGGAGTCGACCCCGGCCGGGTGGTGATCGGCCACGCCGACTCGTACCCGGAGCTGGACTACCACCTGGAGATCATCCGGCGGGGAGCGAACCTGGAGTTCGACTTCCTGGGGATGAGCTTCACGCCGATGGAGCGGAAGGGCGAGCCCAGGTTGATCCGCCTGCTGCTGGAGCTCCTGGAGCGGGGCCACGCCGACCGGCTCTTCCTCAGCCATGACGTCTGCCACAACCAGCAGCTCCGCCATTTCGAGGGGCACGGCTACGCCTACATCCCGGAGACCTTCCTGCCGCGTCTCAGGGAGGCGGGCGTGGACGAGGCGACGATCCGCCAGGTCACCGTCGAGAACCCCCGGCGGATCCTGACCCTCGCCCGGTCGGTCGGCGACTAGGCTGCGAGGGTCGCGTCGACGCTCAGCCGGACGTTCCCCTGGAGCGCGCGCGAGACCGGACAGCCGTCCCTGGCGCCCTCGGCGAGCCGCCGAAACCCCTCGGCATCGATGCCGGGGACGCGGCCGCGAACGCGCAGCTCGCTGGAAACCACGGTCCAGCGGCCGTCGACCCGGTCGAACGTCACGGTTGCACCCACGTCCAGGTGCTCCGGCGCGTGGCCGGCCTTCGCCAGATCGGACGAGAACGCCATGGCGTAGCAGCTGGCGTGGGCGGCCGCGATCAGTTCCTCGGGACTCGTCCGGCCGTCGGCTTCCTCCGTGCGGGAGCCCCAGGTGACCGGCAGTCCGTCGAAAGCGTGGCTGGTCGCTGCGGTGACCCGGCCGGAGCCGCTCACCAGGTCGCCGTCCCAGCTCACCTCTGCACGTCGCACGGCAGGCATGATCTTTCCTCCCTGTTCCGGGCCCGCGGGCACAATGCGGACCACCTGCCGAATCCTCCCACAGGGGGCTCGGGCACGCCGACGGCCGGGCCCGGCCGAGCCGGGCGGACCGCGTCGTGGGCCGATCGGCTCGCCGAGGCGACGTCGGGCCGATCCCTCCACGTTACTGAGTGTCATCTATGAAGGAGCGGGCCGAGTCAAGGCGGCGGGTGGGTCGATGGGCTCATCTGGGATGCCTCCGGGTCCGTGGCCGCAACACCAGGGTCGGGTCTCGTCTGACCAGTCATCTATTCGATCT
>JAJYJO010000083.1 GCA_021789435.1 Chloroflexota bacterium | reverse complement strand
CGGCGAGTCTCCCGCGTCAGCGAGTCACGCCGCAGCCGGGAAGCGGCTCACGGCGGGGGTGCGCCCGATGCCCCGGTCGTGGCGTGAACGGCGGGCGCCGCGGCCGCCGCCGGCGCCGCCCCGACGGCGGCCGCCGTGCCGCGGTGGACGACGATCCCGCCCTGGCCCACGGCGATGGCCGCCGCCCCGGGCACCGCCAGGGGCGCCGAGCGGAGCGAATCGGCCTGCGCCGCAAGGCCGGCCAGCCGCGTCTCCAGGCCGGCGAGTTGCTTCGTCAGCGCATCGTAGTGGTCGGCCGCCGCGGTGTAGGCCGCCCGCGCCCTGGCAAGCTCCGCATCGAGCTGGTCGTGGCTGCTCCGGAGGAGGGCGGCCGTGTCGGCCCCCGGGGCCGCAGCGGCTGCCGTCGCGACGTCGTGGGCGGACTGGAGGCCCGTGACGGCGGCCAGGCTGGCGGCATAGAGGCCCGCCGAGATGCCGACGACGATCGGGATGTGGAGCGGCCGCCGCGGCTCAGTCATCGCCGGGCTCCCCGCCGGTGGCGGGCGGCGCGGTCGCCGCCGGGGCTCCACCGCCGGGGGCCGCCGGCGACCCCCCGCCGAGTCCCGCTGCGTTGAGCGCGGCGAGCTGGCGGTCCGCGGCCGCGATCCGCGCCTGGGCGGCCGCCAGCGCAGTCCGCAGCTGGTCTGCCGTGGTGGCGTCGGTGGCGATGCGGCCCTGCGCCGCGGAGAGGGCGGTGTCGAGCTGGCCGCTCCGAGCGATCAGCGCGTCCAGCTGCTGCTGGAGGGCCGCCGAGCGGGCCCGCTCCGCCTGGAGCTGCGCGGCGATGGCCGATGCGGAGAGGGCGGGCGGCGGCAGGGGCGCCGAGCTCGCCGTCCAGGCCGCGGCCGCCCGGATCGTGAAGGCGCCGAGCACGATGCTCAGGATGACGCCGAGGGTGACGGCGCTGCGGCGGGGGAACAGGTTCGTCGGCTTCATCGGGATGCCTCCTCCAGGAGGGGAGCTGCGGGAAGCGTCGGGCGGGTCGCCGTCGCTCCGGCCGCGGTCGAGCCGCCGGCCGGGATCGCGTTGCCGGCCGGCGCCGTGGCGGCCGTCCGCGGCGCGTGGGGGCTCCGGCCGGGCAGGCTGGTGGAGAAGGTGCGGCGCGCCTGGCGCGCCACCCAGTACCGATAGGCGGCGGCCCCGAGGACCAGCCCGCCGCTCACCACATAGAGCGGCAGCAGCGCCTCCGAGTCGGTGCCGGCCAGCAAGCCGTGGAGCCACGCGAGGACGAAGACGGCCAGGCTGAGGCGGTGGAGCCTGAGCCAGACGCCGTTCGGCAGGAGCCTCGTGTAGCGGGCAGTCAGACCGGTCACCAGCAGGGCATAGAGCCCCAGGGTGCCGAGCGCCACGGGCGCGGAGCGGTACGACGAGAGGCCGGGGACCAGCGCCCCGACCGCCCCCACCCCGGCGTACGGGTCGAGCACCAGGCTGGCCACGTGGGCGCCGGCGAAGGCGACAACGAAGACGAGCAGGTTCTCGTGCCAGGGATAGAGCCGCTTCGAGAGCTTCCAGGTCGCCTGGTTGACCGGATGGCTCAGGACGAGGCCGAAGACGACCTGCCCGGTGAGCAGCAGGTAAGTCGTGATGCCCGACGCGCGGGCGGCCAGCCAGAGCCGGACCTGGGCCTCGCGGGCCGTGGCCGCCGGCACCACCTGGTCGGTCGCGAAGACGATGAGCAGGCCGACCGCCGCGACGAGGACCAGGAAGGACGATCCCCTCAGTCGCATCCGGCCGCTCCGGCGGTGGCCGGCGCGATGGTCGAACGGGTCGTTGCAGGGGCCGGGCTCGACGGCTCGAGCCCGGCGGGGGCCACGCGGCAGCGGAACATCACGACTCCCCGGCGGTGTGGTGCGCTCACCTGTCTGAGCCGCCGTCGACCGCGAAGGTTTCAGCTTCGGTGCGCCTTCGACACCGCCGCGGCGCGGCGAACGGGGAGGGTCCGCTAGGATATGCGCCGTCGCTGCGGCGGGAACTGACCACCTCGCCGCCTCCGCCGTCGGAGCGGCGCACGGTCCGAAGTCATCGCGGTCGGCCGCTCCCGCGATCCGAACCGCCGCAAGATCCACGGAGGTCCACCCTGGCCAGCAGCCGATCCCCCCAGTCCCGTTCCGGCACCAAGCGTCCGGCGCAGCCCGCACAGGTGAGCCGGCGCCGGGAGCGGCGAGAGGCCGAGCGAAAGGGCCAGCGCCTGCAGTCGGCCTACACGGTGCCGCAGAGCCGGCCCGTCTGGCGCTCGCCGATCGTCGTGCTGACGGGCGCCGCCGCCCTGGTCGGCGTCGTCGTCGTCCTCCTCCTCGTGGCCGGCGTCATCGGGAAGTCTCCCGTCGTCTCGGCCCAGATCACGACACCGGGCTACCTCACGCCAACCGACCTGGCGAGCGGGCGCTCGCTGGGCAACGCCAACGCGCCCGCCCAGATGGTCGTCTGGTCGGACTTCCAGTGTCCCGTCTGCCAGGACTTCGCGGTCCAGGTGGAGCCGCGCCTGGTGCCCGACTTCGTGGCCACCGGCAAGCTGCGCATCACCTACAAGGACCTGATCGTCATCGACACCCACGTCCAGGGCGGCCACGAATCGCGCGACGCCGCCGCGGCCGCAGAGTGCGCAGCCAGCCAGAACAAGTTCTGGCCCTTCCACGATTACCTGTTCGCCAACCAGCTCGGCGAGAACGTGGGCTCGTTCACCCGCGATCGGCTGATCGCGCTGGCCCGGGCGGCGGGCCTGGACGTGACCACGTTCACCTCCTGCTATGACTCCGGGAAGATGTACAGCCTGGTCGACGCCAGCAACGCGGCCGGCGCCAAGGCCGGCTACAACTCGACGCCCACGGTCGTGCTCAACGGCAAGATCATCACGAGCACGGTCTGGGCGGACTACACGGCGCTCTCCGCCGCCATCAACGCCGCGGCCGCCGGGCAGTCCTCCGCCTCGCCGTCGGCGAGTTCCGGCGCCTCGGCCGGCCCGAGCGTCTCGGCCACGCCGTGAGCACGGTCGAGGGAGGGGAGCGCCACGCGCCCGGGGCAGGCTCCGAGGCGCCACCGCAGCCCTCGCTCGCCCGGCGCCTGCGCCATCTCCACCCCGGCGTGGTGCTGGCCGTCCTGGACCTGATCGGCATCGCTGTCGCGATCTACCTCTCGACCGTCGAGCTCCAGGGCGAGGTCCCGTACTGCGGGCCGCTGCACGGCTGCGAGACGGTTGCCCAGAGCAGCTACTCCCACATCGCCGGCCTGCCGGTCGCGGTGCTCGGCGTGGGCTTCTCGCTCGTGCTGCTGGGGCTGGCCGTCGCCTGGTGGCGGAGCGGCGATCGCCGCCTCCTGGCCGGCCACTACGGCCTCTCGCTGGTCGGCGTCATCTTCGTCGCCTACCTGACCTACCTGGAGCTCTTCGTCATCCAGGCGATCTGCGTCTGGTGCGTCTCGTTCGCCGCCAGCGTGGTCCTGGGCTTCCTGGTGGCGCTCGTCGCCTGGGTCCGAACCCCGGCCTGACCGCCACGTCGCGGCGGGTGGACCGCGCGCGGCGACTTCCGGGCGCCTGCGCGGTTCAATCGAGCCGGACGGCCCTTCCGGAGCGGGTCGAGTCCAGGTACCATCGCGCGGCGTTTGGGGGAGTTGAGTCGGTGAGAGGCGGAGCGGTCGGCCGGCCGGTGCTGGGAGTGCTGCTCCTGGCCCTCGCGATCGCCGGCTGCAGCGTCCCGGCGAGAACCGGGCAGCCGGCGACGGCGGGGACGGAGTCCCCCGGCGCATCGTCCGCTGAGGGCGTGCCGACGCCGAGCCCGACGGTGGCCGGCCCGCGACCCTATCGGCTGAGCATCGGCGACGCGTCGCAGTCCCATGCCTGGCTGACCATCGCCACCGCCTCGGACTGCGCGCCGCTCCCGACCGCGTGGCTGCGATCCTTCTGCTCCCTCACCCTCGGCCCGACCTGGCAGTCCATCATCGCCCCCACCGACCCGTTCTCGAACCGGCCCGCGGCGGGCCCGGGCCTAGGCTGGTCCGCGAGCTGGTACGCGACGATGGCCCGGGCCGCGATCGACGGCGACGTGAGCTTCTGCCAGGACGTCTCGGCTCGGGAGTGGATCTCCGCCGGACCACGTCCAGTCGCCCCGCCACCGGGCTCCACGTTCGCGCCCGCACGGCCGATCGCGGACTGTCGGGCCTGGCTCCAGTCGACGGCTGCCGCCGGGTCGTTCGACGTGATCGATCAGGTCGATTCCTCGCAGGCCGTCTGGGTGGCCGTCGATCCGGCCGCGGCGGAGCACGCGCGGGCCGGCTCCGACCCTGCCTTCGACCCGTTGATTGCCTGTACGCAGGTGACGCGCGACGTTTGCGGGCAGCTCATCGCGGCCGTGACCACGGCGCTCGGGGGCCGCTCGGCATCCGTCCAGGCGCTGTTGGCCCGTTCCGCCCCGGTCGCGTGCCTCGCTGCCGCCACCTGCCCCCCGCCGCCGGACGGTGGCAACTGGGTCGGCAGCGTCGTGGCCACGACTCAGGGCAACGCGTCGATCGCCTTCGACGTCGAGGAGCTCAACGTCACGATCACGGCCGTCGAGGTGCCGTTCCCGACCCTGGCGCCGTAGGCCAGGCCCGGCGGCTGCCGGCGGCCGCGCCCAGCGGGCGCGGTGGGCTCAGGAGGCCTGGAAGACCCCGATCGCGCCGTGGCCGACCAGGTTGAAGGCGTGGGTGACGAACGAGTACATGCCCTTCTCCGGGATCGTCAGCTCGATGATCGCGGCCTGCGCGGGCGCCAGGTCCACCGCCTGCGAGGCCCAGCCGCCGTTGGCCGAGGCTCGCATGATCACGCCCTCCTTGATGACGGTGTCGAAGATCGTGCCGACGACGTGGAAGGAGGAGCCGAGGTTCGGCCCGGCGTCGAGGACGAAGATGCGGATCCGCTCGCCGGCCTTGACCGGGATCGGATGGTCCTTGTACTGGTTGGCGACCCCGTTGAAGACGACGAAGTCGGGTGAGGGGGCCGCCGCGTTGGCCTTGGCGTAGCTCGAGATCTGGCCCTGGCCGCCCAGGTACCACTCGGACTGGACGAAGGCGTACTCGTGGTCCACCTTGTCGAGGCCGCCCTTCGGCTCGACGATCACCATGCCGAACATGCCGTTGGCGATGTGGAGCAGGGTCGGCGCCGTCCCGCAGTGGTACATCCAGACCCCGGCGTACTCCGGCGTGAACGTGTAGGTCCAGCTCGCGCCGGGCTTGATCTCGACCATCTGGTGGTCCATCGCCGTCTGGCTGGCGTGGAAGTCGATCGAGTGGGACATGTTCGTCTCGTTGGTCAGGTGGACCCGGACCGTGTCGCCGACGTGGACCCGGATGGTCGGGCCCGGGACGGTCCCGCCGAAGGTCCAGGCCTGGACGACGTACCCCGTGGCCACCGTCATCTGCTTGTCGATGATCGGGAGGTCGATGTCGTGAACCGTCCCGGGCAGGGCGGCCGGGGCGTTCGGGTCGTGCTCGACGTAGGGCGGCGCGCTGGGGTCCGGCTGCTCCTGGCCGGCGTCCGTCGCCGGCGACGCCATGCCCGCCATGGGCGAGGCGGCCGGCGCCGGGGAGGCTGCGGCGCTCGTGATCCCGGCCGCCGCGACCGTGCCGGCGAGCGGCACCGGGCTGGCGTAGTTCCAGTCGGGCGCCCCGCCGGCCGAGCAGGCGCCGAGCAGCACGACGGCCAGCAGGCCGCCGGCGAGGATGGAAACGGTCCGTCGCACGGTACGGGTCCTCCACTGGCCCCGCCCGTTGGTCCGGGAGGGGCCCGCTGGCCCGGTGGATCGGCGGTCCAGGCACCCCCCGCCGTCCGCCGGGGCAATAATCACTAAGTGCACTAGTGATATATCCAGAGATGGGCGGCGAGCATGGGCCGAATGGCCTGTTATGCGGTTCGAGCTCCGCTCTCGACGGGCGGAAGGCGAGCACGAGCCGTCGTTCGAGCCGGTTCGGCGTCGAACGCCGGGCGACCGCCGTCAATTGAGGCCGAGCATCCGATGAGGCGGGGGCGCTACCGTTGCCCGGTGGTCACTCTCGCGTCGTCCCGCAGGGCCCGCCGATGAGCGTCTCCCCGCCGCTTCCCCCGGCCGGCGGTGCTGCGGGCCGCCGCGCCGCGCGGGGCCGGGCCACGGACCGGCGCATCACCGCCGCGGGCCTCGTGGTCGCCGGCCTCTTCCTGGCCGCGGCCGTGGCAGCGATGCTCCTCCCGGTCGAGGTCCGGCACGGCGCCTGGCTGCCGCTTCACCTCGCGCTCGCCGGGGCGGCGACGACCGCGATCGGCGCCGCGCTGCCGTACTTCACCAGCGCCCTGGCCGCCGCCCCGCCGGCCGATCCGCGGCTGAGGGTTGTTGTCCTCGTCCTGCTCGCCGGGGGAGCCCTGGGGATCACCGGCGGCGTGGCGAGCGGCTCCTGGATGGCGGCGGCCAGCCTGGCGCCGATCGGCGGGGCCGGTTTCGTGGCCGGGATCGGCGGCCTCGCCTGGGCCGCCTTCGCACCGTTGCGCGGCGGGCTCGGCCGGCGGCGGCCGCTGGTCCTGGCCGCGTACGCGATCGCCCTCGCCGATGTCGCCGCCGGCGCGACGCTCGCCACGCTCTACGTGGGCGGCTACGAGCCGGTCCTGGCTGCCTGGGACCGGCTCCTGCCGGTCCACGCCTGGCTGAACCTCTACGGCTTCGTCTCGCTGGCCGTCGCCGGGACGCTGGTCCACCTCTTCCCGACCGTCCTGGGCACGCGCATCCGCGGCGGGCGTGCAGCTGCCGGGCTGGTGGCCGGCCTGGGCCTCGGGCCGCCGCTCGTGGCCGGTGGCTTCCTTCTCGCGTCCGACCTCTTGGCCCGCCTCGGCGCGCTGGTGGAGCTGGGCGGCGCGGCCGCGCTGCTGGTCGAGCTGGTCGCGGTTGGCCGGTCTCGCGGCCGCTGGACCTCCGACGCGGGATGGCACCGGCTGACGGGCGGCAGCCTGACGCTGGCCGCCGGTTGGTTCGCCGTGGGGGTCGCGATCGGGGCCGGCCGCATCCTGGCCTTCGGTACGGCGCCGGGTGCCTGGTCGCTGGTCGCGGTCGCCGCCCCCCTTGCGGTCGGCTGGATCGCCCAGGCGATCCTCGGCGCCTGGAGTCACCTGGCCCCGGCGATCGGGCCGGGCGGCCCGGAGGCCCATGCGGGCCAGCGCGCGCTGCTCGGCCGCCTGTCGGCGCTGCGCCTCGCCGCGCTCCAGGCCGGCACGGGGCTGCTGGCGGTCGGCCTGCCGCTCGGCTCGCTGCCGCTGACCCTCGGCGGCGGGATCGTGGCCGGGGCGGCCGTCCTGGCCTCGCTCGGCCTCCTGCTCGGGGCGGTCCGGCTGGCGGGCACCTTCCCGGATCCGGCGGCCGTGGCCGGCCGCGGCTGAAGGCCCGACTGGGTTCTCGGGCCGGGGGGTACCAGGCGGACCGCGAGACCTCGGCGCGAGGCGGATTGCGCGGGCCGCGCCGTCAGGCGGGGGGCGGAACCGTGGCCGCGCGGGCCGCCGCTGCGATCGCCCAGGGATCGCGCGGTCGGGCCACCATCGCCAGCGTCGCCGCCCCCAGGAGGGCCCGCAGGGAGTCCTCGCCGCTGAAGAAGACGACGTGCACCTCGCAGGCGTTGTCGGGCCCGCACGGGCCGCCGCGAAGGACGCAGGTCTGGCGGCGGCTCTCCCGCTCGACCGCGTCGACGATGGCCAGGATCGTGACCTCGTCGGCCGGGCGCGCGAGCGCGTAGCCGCCGGAGCGGCCGGGGTGCGCCGCGACCAGCCCGGCGTGGGTCAGGTCGCCCATCACCTGGGGCAGGAAGCGCGGCGGGATCTGCATCTTCTCGGCGATGAGCCGTCCGCTCAGGATCTCGCCCGGCGGGAGCCGGCTCAGGGCCAGCATGGCACGGACCGCGTAGGCGCCGCGCTTGGTCAACTCGAGTCGCATGACCTGCTGAGTATCGCTTAGTGCGATGGTAAGCGGACCCTGCCGTTCTTACCGCTTCGTCGGGACCGGGGGCGCATATCCGGTCAGTTCCACGTAGGCCTGGCCGGGGACCGGTCGTCCGTCTCGAGTGGCCGTGACGATCTGGGAGCCCTCCCAGTAGACGACGCCGGTGGTCGCCCGCGTGTCGAGCTCCTGGTCGGCGACCGTCGGCCGGAGGTCGATGACCAGGCCCTCGGAGGGCAGGCGGATCCGCCAGCCGGCGGGATAGGTCGCGCCGCTGGCCGGGCTGGTCCAGTGACTCGTCACCGCGACGGAGAAGGCGGAGGGGTCGAGGTGGACGGTGGTCCCCTCCGGCCGGACGAGGGTGCCGTAGGCGAGCGCGTCGCTTCCGCTCAGGTCCCGGATCAGGGAGAGCGTCAGGTCCGTCCCGTCTCCCAGCTCGACCGCGAACCAGTCCCAGCCTCCGCCGCCCACGGCGATGAAGTCGCCCCACTGGTGGTCGAACCAGGCTTCGCCGGTGACGGTCAGCGTCCGGCCGTCGAGGGTCAGCTGGCCGCTGGCCGCCAGGCGGGGGCGCGAGTAGTAGTAGGAGCTGCCGGCGGCCCCGAAGTCGATCCAGCCGATCCCGTCGTGGAGCACGGGCGGCTCGGCGGTCTGGAGGCCCAGCTGGAGGCCGAGCCCGCCGTTCGAGCCGGCGGCCTTCGCCTCGGCCGGGCCCAGGGCGACCGAGAGGCGGTCCGCACCCCCGGCGCCGGCCATCGCCCACGGCGGCTCGCCGAGCGCCGCCGGCTGCGCCGCGTTGCCGCCGGTCAGGGCCAGGGCGAAACCGGTCGGGGCCCCGGCCGCGTCGCGCGGGGAGTGGTCCACCTGCGGTCCGACCTCGGAGCGCTGCGCGTGGAGGAAGCGGTCGCCGCTCTCATCGGTGATCGCGAAATGCGAGGCCCAGGTGACCGGCAGCGGGCCCCGCTCGGCGCGGAAGATCACGAACTCGAAGCCGTAGTGGTGGCCGGCCGCGTCGACGAGGTGGCCGGTGTAGTACCACCACTCGGTCAGGCGGTCGTGCGGCCCGTCGTCGCGCGGGAAGACGAGCGGCTGCGGGTCCGGCGCCGCCGGCGACGGGGAGGGGGTGGGCGGCGGCGAAGGCCGCGCCGCCGGCGCGTTGGCCAGGATCGGCCCGCCGCCAGCGGTGCAGCCGGCGAGGAGTCCGGCCAGCGCCGTCACCGCGAGGAGCCGGCGGGCGATCGGTGGCCGTCTCATGGGGCCGCCTCGATGCCGCGTGGTTCCGTTCTTGCGTCGCCGCCCGTCTCCGCCGCCACCTCGGCCGCGATCTCCGCCTCCGAGCGCGGCAGTCGGCCGGCGACCCACCGCCCGAGCCAGGCCGGCAGCCACCAGTTCCACTTCCCGAGCAGGCGCATCGTGGCCGGCACGAGCAGGGCCCGGACGACCGTCGCGTCGAGGGCCACCGCGATCGCCACGCCCAGGCCCAGGGCCTTGATCAGGACGATGTCGGCGAAGGCGAACGAGCCGGCCACCACGACCACGATCAGGGCCGCCGAGGTGACGATCCGGCCCGACCGCTCCAGCCCCCGCGCGACCGCCTCCTGGTTGTCGCCGGTCAGGTCCCAGACCTCCTTCATCCGGCTGAGCAGGAAGACTTCGTAGTCCATCGAGAGGCCGAAGAGGACGCAGAAGAGGATCACCGGCTGGGTCGTCTCGACGTAGCCCAGCGGCTGGAAGCCGAGCAGGGCCGACAGGTTGCCCTCCTGGAAGATCCAGACCAGCGCGCCGAAGCTGGCCAAGATGGAGAGCGTGTTCATGACCAGGGCCTTGATCGGCAGGACGACCGAGCGCAGCAGGAGGAACAGCACGACGAACGTGGTCACCACGATGAAGAGGCCGGTCCGTGGGAAGTCGGACCAGACGCGGTTCACGACGTCCGTCACATCCGCCGCGCCGCCGCCGACCAGGACGTGGAGGCCAGGTGGCGGGGCAAGGGCCGAGCGCGGATCGCGCAGGTCGCGGACCAGGGCCCGTGCCTGGTTCGCGTTCGGGTCGTAGGGCGTGGTGATGGTGAAGGCCGTCAGGTTGCCGCTCGTCAGCTGGTGAAGCGCCGTCTGGGCGATCCGGTCCGGCGGCCCGCCCGGCGCCGCGTAGAGGAGCTGGTACTGGGCCAGGGTGATCCGCGGGTCCAGGTCGACCATCCCGTCGACGCGGCTGATCCGGGGGTCGGCCGCCAGCCGCCGCGAGTACTCGTAGAGCAGGGCCACGTTGGCCGGCGAGGTGGCCGGCCCGTCCGTCCGGATCGCCAGCAGGAGCGGCGCGAACTCGCCGACTCCGAAGTCGCGGGCCAGTCGGTCGTAGGCCGCCCGCGAGGGGACGGAGGGCGGCAGGATCGTGGCGTCCGGGGCGTTGAAGCGGACCGAGAGGAAAGGCGAGCCGAGCAGCAGGATGAGGGCCAGGGTGGGGAAGAAGACGGCCAGCGGCCGGTCCATCACCCAGCGGGCCAGGCGGGCCCAGGGGCCGTCGGCGGAGGCTCCGGCGTTGACACGCCGGACGGCCAGCGCGTCCAGGCGGGGGCCGAGGAGGGAGAGGATCGCCGGCAGCAGGGTGAGCGCGGCCCCCACCGCGAGGCCCACCACCACGGCTCCCGCGATGCCGACCGAGCGGAGGACCATGAACTCGAAGAGGACCAGGCCCAGGAGCCCCAGCAGGACGGTCAGGCCGCTGAAGAAGACGGCTCGGCCTGCCGTGGCGACGGTGACGCGGACGCTCGCCTCGATCGCCGCGTCGAGCGGTTCGCCGCGCCGGCGGCGGACCGCCAGCTCCTCGCGGAAGCGGCTCGTCATCAACAGGGAGTAGTCGACGCCCAGGCCGAGGCCGAGCAGCGTGGCCAGGTTGAGGACGAAGATGCTCATCGGGGTCAGGCTGGCCAGCAAGAAGATCACGGCCAGGGCGGTGACGACGGCCGCCCCGCCGACGGCGAGGGGCACGGCCGCGGCCACCACGGAGCCGAAGACGAGCAGGAGAGCGAGCCCGGCGAGCGGCAGCGAGACCAGCTCCGAGCGGCGGAGGTCGGTCTCCGAGACCGCCTGGATGTCGCCGTAGAAGGCGGGCCCGCCGGCGAGGGCCACGCTGATGCCGGGCTGGGGGTGGATTCGGTGCTCGATACCGGGCAGGGCGTCGGGCGAATCGTCGGGCGCGAGGTCCAGCTCGACCAGGTCGTAGGCCGTGTGCCCGTCGCGCGAGACCTGGCGGGTCGAGAGCAGGTGCGAGAGGACCCCCGTGACGTGGGGCGCGGTCGGGACGTCGGCGAGGGCCCGTGCCGCGGCGGTCTCGAAGGCCGGGCTGCCGGCGGCGGAGTCGGCCGAGTGGAGGACGACGACCAGGACCGACGGCGCTAGGCCGAGCCGCTGCTCCAGGAGGGTCGTCGCCTGGGCCGAGGGGAGGTCCTCGAGGGTGAAACCGCCGGCCCGCAGGACGCTCCCGGCGCGTGGCGCGAAGGGAAGGGCCAACAGGAGCAGGACGGCCCAGCCGGCCACGACCCAGCGGCGGCGGTGGTAGGCGAAGGCGCCGATCCGCTCGAAGAGGGTCATGCAGGCGGCTCGGAGCGGGCCACGCGGGTCGGGTCAGGCCGGGCGGCGGCCGGGATTCCGGGCGGCCGTCATCCCGCCGCGACGCGCTCGGCCGGGCTCCCGCCGTCGGCCGGTG
>JAJYJO010000082.1 GCA_021789435.1 Chloroflexota bacterium | reverse complement strand
GACCCCTGGCACGGAGGCGGGCTGACGGGGCGGGCGGCGAGGGGACGCGGGTGCGGCATGCGGTTACGCGGAGGCGGGTGCGGCATGCGGTTACGCGGAGGCGGGTGCGGCACGCGGTTACGCGGACGCGCGTGCGGGGACGCGGGACGCCGACGCGGGTGCGGCACGGGAGGCGGGGAGCGGGGGCGCGGGGTTCGGGGCCCTCCGCCAGCGGCTACCATTTCGACCGATGATCGCCTCGCCCGCTCCGCGCGCTCGATGAGCCTGCCGCCGAGCCGGCCACCGCTGCGGGTGGCCGTGCTGGGAGCCGGCACGGTGGGGCGGGAAGTGATCCGGGCGTTCCTCGAGCGACCCGGGTCGCTGGCGACGGGCGACGGCGCGCCGCTCGTCCTGGCCGGGGTCGCGGTCCGCGACCTCCGACGCGCCCGGGCCGGGGGCGTACCCGCCGGCCTGCTGACGGACGCACCGGCCCACCTGGTGGCCTCCCCCGACGTCGACGTCGTGGTGGAGCTGATGGGGGGCGAGGAGCCGGCGCGCACCCTGATCGCGGCCGCGCTCGCGGCGGGCAAGCCGGTCGTCACGGCCAACAAGCACGTCCTCGCCCACCATGGACCCGAGCTGGAGGCGATCGCCCGGCGGTCCGGCGCCGCCCTCCGATTCGAGGCGTCCGTCGGCGGCGGCACCCCGATGCTGTCGCCGCTGGCGACGGACCTGGCCGCGGACCGGGTCCGCCGCGTCCGCGGCATCGTCAACGGCTCGACCAACTTCGTCCTGAGCGAGATGGCGCGCGACGGCCGTGCCTACGACGTCGTGGTATCCGCGGCGAAGGCGGCAGGCTACCTGGAGGCGGACCCACGGGCCGACGTCGAGGGGCAGGACGCGGCCAACAAGACGGTCATCCTGGCCCGCCTGGCCTTCGGCCAATGGCTGGACCCCGCATCCGTGACGCGCTGCCCGCTCGCCGGACGCGGCGCGGGCCGGCCGGGCATCAGCGGGGTGACGGCCGCCGAGGTCGCGGCCGCCGGAACCCTGGGTCTGGCCCTCAAGCTGATCGCGACGGTGGAGCGGCTGCCCGGCGGGGAGCTGGCCGCAGCCGTGCTGCCGACCGCGGTCGCGCGCTCGACGCCGCTCGGGCGGGCCGACGGCGTGGTCAACCGGATCGAGATTGACGCCGAGCCGGTCGGCCGGGTCGCCTTCGAGGGTCCCGGAGCGGGGGGCGGGGCGACGTCCAGCGCCGTCCTGGCCGACCTGCTGCGGATCGCCCGGGGCGAGGGGAGCACCTGGGCGGGCTTGCCCGCCGGCCCGCGCGAATCGGTCGCGGCGGCGCCGCCCGGCGATCCGGCGGGGGGCTGGCTCGCTCTGCTGCCGCCGGGCGTCGAGCTGCCGCCGGGCGTCGAGGAGCCCGGGGCGAAGCCCCCCGGCGTCGAGCTGCCGCCGGGCGTCCAGGAGCCCGGGGCGGAGCCGCCGGGCGTCCGGGCCACGGCGACGCCGGCCGGGACGGCCCTCAGCATCCGCCTTCCCGGCGACGCGGCGCGCGCCCTGGTGGCCCGCGTCCGGGGCGCGGGGGCTGACGTGACTCTCTACCGCGTCGAGGAATGCTGACCGTGCGCCGGCCGAGTCTCGTCGAGCGATTCCGGGCGTACCTGCCGGTCACCGACGCCACCCCCGATCTCGGCCGGGGCGAGGGCTCGACCCCGCTCGTGCCCGCCGCCCGGCTCGGCGCCGCGATCGGCGTCCCGGGCCTTCACCTGAAGGTCGAGGGCCAGAACCCGACGGGCTCCTTCAAGGACCGGGGCATGGTCCTGGCCGTCGCCAAGGCGGCCGAGGAAGGCGCCCGGGCGATCATCTGCGCCTCGACCGGCAACACCTCGGCCTCCGCGGCGACCTACGGCGCGGCCGCCGGCCTGGAGGTGGTCGTGGTGCTGCCGCGGGGCCGGATCGCCATGGGCAAGCTGCTGCAGGCCCGGGTCGCCGGGGCGCGGGTCGTGGCCGTCGACGGCAACTTCGATGCTGCCCTGCGCATCGTCCGCGAGCTGGCGGCCCGGCCGGACCACCCGGTGACCCTGGTGAACTCGCTCAATCCCTACCGGATCGAGGGCCAGAAGACGGCCGCCTTCGAGGTCTGCGACGATCTGGGCGGCAGCCGGGGCGTGGTCGGGGGGAAGAGCCGGGCCGGCGGCTCGGGCGTCGGCTCCACGCGTGCCGCCGGGCCGGGCGACGGCGATCGGCCGATCGCCCCGGAGATCCTGGCGATCCCGGTCGGCAACGCCGGCAACATCACGGCCTACTGGCAGGGCTTCCGCGAGTACGCCGCGGCCGGCAGGATCGAGCGCCTGCCGCGCATGTGGGGCTTCCAGGCAGCGGGCGCGGCGCCGATCGTGCTGGGCCACCCGGTCGAGGCTCCGGAGACCGTCGCCACGGCCATCAGGATCGGCAACCCGGCCTCCTGGGCGCGGGCCGTCGCCGCCCGCGACGCCTCCGGCGGCCGGATCGAGGCAGTGACCGACGACGAGATCCTGGCCGCGCACCACGACCTCGCCCGCCTCGAGGGGATCTTCTGCGAGCCGTCATCCGCGGCCAGCGTGGCCGGAGTCGCCCGGCTCGCCGCCCAGGGGGCGGTGCCGGCCGGGGCGACGGTTGTCTGCGTCCTCACCGGCAACGGCCTGAAAGACCCGGAGACGGCCGAGCGGCAACTGACCGGCGGGCCCTCGATCCTCGAGACGGCCGCCACGACCGAAGCAGTTCGGGAGGCGCTTCGATGGTGAACTGGCTGGCCGGGCTGGACGGGCGGCGGGTGACGGTCGAGGTCCCCGCCACGTCGGCCAACCTCGGGGCGGGTTACGACTGCCTGGGCCTGGCGCTCGAGCTGGTGGATCGCGTCGAGCTCGAGGTCCGCGGCTGGGCCCCCGGCGCGGTCGAGCTCCGCGTGGACGGGGAGGGGGCCGGCGAGCTGCCGGCAGGGCGCGAGAACCGTTTCGTCGCGGCCCTCGAGCGGATCCTGGAGCGCGAGCGAGGGCCGCTGCCGGAGGGGCTCGGCTGGGGCGTCCGGATGGCCAACGCGATCCCGCTGGCTCGCGGCCTGGGCTCCTCCGCCGCCGGCACGGTCGGCGGCCTGCTGGCGGGCAACGCGCTGCTCGACGAGCCACTCCCCGCGGCCGACCTGCTGGCGCTCGCGATCGAGCTGGAGGGCCATCCGGACAACGTCGCGGCCGCGCTCCTGGGCGGCTTCGTGATCGTCGACGCGGCGAGCGAACCGCCGGTCGCCGTCCGCTGCGACGTCCCCCGCGACCTGCGCGCGGTTCTCTTCGTGCCCGAGCTCCGCCTGGAGACGCGGGCGATGCGCGAGGTGCTGCCGGCCCGGGTCCCGCTGGCCGACGCCGTCGCCAACCTGGGCCGGGTGGCCCGCGGCGTCGCCGCCCTGGTCCGGGGCGACTCGGATGGCCTGCGCGCCCTGACGGTGGACCGCCTCCACGAACCGTACCGGGCGAAGGTCTACCCGCTGCTCCCCGTGCTCGTCGCCGCCGCGCGCGAAGCGGGGGCGATCGGCGCCTGCCTGTCGGGGGCCGGCTCGAGCGTCATCGCCTTCAGTGACTCGGTCGCCGCGATCACCCGGATCGAGGGCGCCCTGCTGGCTGCGGCCGCCGAGGCGGACTTCGCCGGAAAGGTCCGGGTGGTGACGCCGCGCAACGCGGGGGCGTCGGTGGTTCCGCCGGCCTGATGGCCGCCGGGCACTCCGCGCCGCCAGGGGCAGAACCGCGCGGAGGCTCGCTCGATCAGGCGGAGGCTTGACGGCCCGCGGAGACTCGTGCCGTGGACTTCGCACCCCATGTCGGCGACCTGATCGGCGGGCTCTTCGGCGGCGTGACCGGCGCGCTGAACTCCGCGGTCGGGGGTGCGGTCGACGCGGTCAACGGCGCCCTGCCCGGTGGCGGCCTGGTCGTGATCGTGGGCGGCGTCGTGATCGCGCTCCTCGCCTGGAACATCCTGCGGCGCTGAAATCGCCGCCCGACGAAGTCGCGCCCCCCGGCTACGCGGCCGTGCGCCGCCCGACGAAGTCGCGCCCCCCGGCTACGCGGCCGTGCGCCGCCCGACGAAGTCGCGCCCCCCGGCTACGCGGCCGTGCGCCGCCCGACGAAGTCGCGCACCCGCCGCCAGGCCTCCTCCGACTGGGCCGCGAACTCGGCCGCCTTCCGGTCGAAGAAGCTGTGGGGGGCGTCCGGGGCGACCCAGATCTCGTTCTCGATCCCGGCTCCCGTGAGCGCCTCGCCGAAGGCCTCGGCCGCCGTGACCGGGATCCCCTGGTCGGCGCCGCCGAAGATGCCGAGGACCGGGCACTCGAAACGGTCGGCCCGATCCGCCGGCGCCGGGACATCGCCGCGGCCGGCGCCGACGGGCCAGCCATAGAAGCCGATCACTCCGGCCGGTCGGAGCCCGAGCGTCGCGCAGTCGAAGGAGAGGCGGCCGCCGAAGCAGAAGCCGACCGTGAACAGGGCGCTGACGCGGCCCTCGGCGCGGAGCGCCTCCGCGGCAGCTCGGATGTCATCCGCCAGTCCGGTCCAGGTCACCTGGCCGACGTGCGCCTGGAAGTCGAAGTCGTCGGGCCGGTCCGTCGTCCCGGCCGTCCGCCCGAAGTAGTCGATCGCCAGGGCGTCGATGCCGGCCTCGGCGAACCGCAGTGCCAGTTCCTCGTAGTAGGGATGGAGGCCGCGGACGTCGGGCAGGACGAGCATGCCCGCGCCGCTCGGTTCGCTCGCCCGGGCCCGGAACGCCCGGAACCGCGTCCCGTCGGCCGAGGTGACGGTCAGCGGCTCGTGGTCGAGAGCGCCGCCGGCGATCGGCGCGATCGGCGGCCGGCTGTCGAGGTCGAAGCACATGGGACGCAGCTCCGCTTGGGGTCGGGTGGACGGCAGGATGGTGCCACGGCCCGGGCCGGTCTGCCGCCGGGCCGGGGGCGGGGGCCGGCTGCCGGAACCTCCGGCTGCCGGAACCTCGTGGCGTGCCGGAACCTCGTGGCGTGGCGCACGCCGCGCCCGCCCGCCGCCGCGCCGCCGTCCGGCCGCACCACTCCCCGCTGGTAGAATCCCGCCCATGTCTCCCCTGGTCGTCCAGAAGTTCGGCGGGAGCTCCGTCGCCGGCGCCGACCGGATCCGGCGCGTCGCCCGGCGGATCGCCCGCGAGCGCGCACGCGGCAGCGACCTCGTGGTCGTCGTGTCGGCCATGGGCGACACCACCGACGAGCTGCTGGCGCTCGCGACCGCCATCACGGAGGACCCGGCGCCGCGCGAGCTGGACATGCTGCTGGCAACCGGGGAGCACCAGTCCGCCACCCTGGTGAGCATGGCCCTCCACGCCCTCGGCGTGCCGGCCATCGCCCTCACCGGCGCCCAGGCCGGGATCACCACGGACGGCCGCTACGGACGCGCGCGCATCGCCGGGATCGAGCCGGTTCGCGTCCACGAGGAACTGGCGGCCGGCAAGGTCGTCATCGTGGCCGGCTTCCAGGGCCGGAGCGAGTCGTCAGGCGACCGGCACGAGGTCACGACGCTCGGCCGCGGCGGCTCGGACACCACGGCGGTCGCCCTGGCGGCCAGGCTCCATGCGGACCGCTGCCAGATCTTCACCGACGTGCGGGGCATCTACACGGCCGACCCCCGGCTGGTCCCGAAGGCTCGCCAGCTCGATGTCGTCGGCTACGAAGAGATGCTGGAGCTGGCCCACCAGGGGGCCCAGGTCATGCAGGTCCGGGCCGTCGAGCTCGGCTGGGTCAACGGGGTCGTCATCGAAGTCCTCAGCTCGTTCGAGGACGCCCCGGGGACGCTCATCAAGGAGGACCCCTTCGTGGAGCAGCGCAACAAGGTGCGCGGCCTCGCCCACGACCGGAACGTGGCCAAGGTGACGCTCGTGGAGGTGCCGGACCGACCCGGCGTGGCGCGCGCCGTCTTCGACCCGCTGGCCGAGGACGGCATCAACGTCGACATGATCGTCCAGAACGTCGGCCATCGCGGCGCGACGGACCTGAGCTTCACCGTGCCGCGGGTGGACCTTGCCCGGACCAAGAGGATCCTGGAGCCGGTCATCCGCGAGCTCGGCTTCCGCGAGCTGACCACGGACTCCTCGGTCGCCAAGGTGAGCATCGTGGGGGCGGGGATCCAGAACGCGCCGGGCTATGCCGCCCGCATGTTCGGCGCCCTGGCCGACGCCGGCGTCAACATCGAGATGATCTCCACGTCCGAGATCCGGATCACCACGATCATCGCCGAGGACGACCTGGAGGTGGCGGTCCAGGCGCTTCACCGGGCCTTCGAGCTGGAGCTCCCGGAGGCCGAGGTCACCGAGGCGGAGGCCGAGGTCACCGAGGCGGCGGTGGATGCCGGCGATCCCGCGACCGGCGTCCGCGCCCCCAGGGGCGGCGGCGCGACGCCGACCGGAACGGCCTGAGCGCGCGGTGAGGGGCGGCCCCTTCCTCGCCCGGCGGGAGCGGTTCGGCGTCGTCGGCTCCACCAACGACATCGTCCGCGCCTGGCTGGCGGACGGCACGCCGGAGGTCTGCCTGGCGGTGGCCGACGAGCAGTCGGCCGGTCGGGGGCGCGAGGGACGGGCCTGGAGCGCGCCGGCGGGCGCCGCGCTCCTCCTCTCGCTCGGCTTCCGGCCGGCGAGCCTGGCACCGGAGCGGACGTGGCGGCTGGCGGCCTCCGTCGCCCTGGCCATGGCCGACGCGGCGGAGGAGACGGCGGGCCTGCGCGACGGCGCGATCCGGCTCAAGTGGCCGAACGACCTCGTGGTCGAAGCCCCGGACCGCGGTCCGGCCGGGCCGGGGCTGCCGGGGGCCGCGGCGGCGGTGGTCGTGCCCGGCCTGCCGGAACCGGGCTGGTCGAGCGGCTTCCGAAAGCTCGGCGGGATCCTGGGCGAGACCGAGGGCCTCGGCACTCCCGATCCGCGGGTGGTGGTCGGGATCGGGGTCAACGCCGACTGGCCGGCCGCCGACTTCCCGGCGGCCATGGCTCCGACCATGACGAGCCTGCGGGAGGCGTCCGGGGGCCGGCCGATCGACCGCGAGGCGCTCCTGGAGGCCTTCCTCGCCCGCCTGGAGCCGCGCGTCCTCGTCCTCGGCGAGGGGCGGTTCGACGTGGGCGGCTGGCACGAGCGCCAGCTGACCACCGGCCGGCTGGTGCGGCTGGAGCTCCCCGGGCAGCCGCCGGCGACGGTGCGCGCGGTCGGCGTGGACGGCGCCAGCGGCGCCCTGCTTGTCGCGGATCCCACCGTCCCGGGGGCCGAACGGGCGGTCCTGGCCGGGGAGGTGGTCCGGGTTCGTCTCGAGCCCGACCCCGCGCCCGGCGCGGCGGCGGGGGTGTAACGAGATGGCCGGGCCGGTGTTGAGGAAGGTGAGAGCGGGGGAGGGCGCCCGCCTCGTGCGGCTGGATCCCGACCGCGGCCTGGTGGAGGCGGCGCGCCGGGACCCGGAGCGATTCGAAGCCCTCTATCGCAGGTACCTGGCCCGGGTGTACAGCTTCGCCTATCACGAGCTCGGCGATCACCACGCCGCCGAGGACGCCACCGAGAAGACGTTCCTGCGGGCGCTGGCCGCGCTCGCGCGGTTCGAGGAGCGCGCAACGCCCGACGACGGGCCCGGCGCCTCCACCTTCCGCGTCTGGCTCTTTCGGATCGCACGGAACGTGATCGCCAACGAGCGGCGGACCGCGCGCCGTCGCCCGGCCGCGCCCCTGGTGGACGCGGCGGCCGTGGCGGGGCCGCTCGATCCGGAGCGGACGGTGGAGCTTCGCGAGGCCTCGTCGGCGGCCTGGGCGGCCGTCCGCAGGCTGCCCGACGATCGCCGCCGCGCCATCGTCCTCCGCTTCGTGGACGAGCTCTCGACGAGCGAGATCGCGGCGATCCTGGGCCGCTCCGAGGGGGCGGTTCGGGTCCTGGTCCACCGCGGCCTCCGGACGGTGGCCGCGGAGCTCCGCGGCGCCCGGGTGGGGCGGGGGAGCGGGTCGTGACGCCGCCGGCCGGCGGCGTGCGCGCCGTGGGTGCGCTGCGAACCGATGCCTACCTGGACGCTCTCCTCGCGGCGGCCGAGCGTCGCGCTCCGGACGTGCCGGTGGACGTGGCGCTCGACCCCGACGTCCGGCTGGCGGCGCGACGCCTCGCCGCCGAGCTCGTCCGCGTCCATCCCTCGTTCCGTTTCGAGGAGCGGCTGGCGGCCCGACTCGCGGATGCCGCCGCCGCCCTCCGGCCGGATCGGCGCGCGCGGGGCGGGGAGCCGCTGCCGTTCCCCGTGGCCGTCGCGACCGGGTCGGTCGCCCTCCTCGGCGGCCGGGTGCCGGCGATCGAGCCGCGGCCGGCCGAGCTGCCGTCGGAGCTGCCGGCGCAGCCGCCTGCCGAGCTGCCGGCGGGGCTCGCGGCGATGGCACCGGCGGTGGCACCCGGCCGGCGGCTCCCGCGGCCTTCGCTCCGGCCGGCGGCCGGGTCGCCCATGCTCGGCCTGCCGTCCCGGGCCGGCCTCCCCGGGTGGCCGCCGTTCCCCGCCTTCCCGGCTCTCCCCGCCTTCCCGGCCCTGCCGGCCCTGCCGGCCGTGCCCGGCCTCGCGGCCCGCCAGCTCCTGATCGGCGGCGCCGTCACGTCGCTCTCCCTGGCCGGCGCCTGGGTCGCCTGGCGACGGTCCCGGCCGGCCGGCCGGCCGGGTGCGATCGGGGGCCGGAGGTTCGGTGGCCCGCCGGGTGGCCTGCCCGGCGGCATCGGTGGAGGATTCGCCTGATGCCGCCGATCCGCCTGCCCTTCCGCGGCCGCCGCACCGACTTTCCCCCGGACCTCTGGACCCGCTGCCCGAGCTGCCAGGAGATGCTCTTCAACAAGCAGCTCGAGAAGGCCCTCCGCGTCTGCCCCAACTGCGGCCACCACTTCCGCCTGGCGGCGCGCCGCCGCCTGGAGCTGCTGCTCGACGGCGGCAGCTTCCGGGAGCGGGACGCCGGCCTCCAGTCGGTGGACCCCCTGGGCTTCGCCGACTCGAAGCCCTATCCCGACCGGCTCGCCGCCGCCCAGCTGGCGACCGGGGAGCGCGAAGCCGCGATCTGGGGCACGGGCTCGATCGAGGGCCGGCCGGTCGCCATCTGCGCCATGGACTTCGGCTTCATCGGTGGCTCGATGGGCGCGGTGGTCGGGGAGAAGGTGACCCGGGCCGCGGAGGCGGCCCTGGCCGAGCGGCTGCCGCTGATCGTCGTCTCCGCCTCCGGCGGTGCGCGGATGCAGGAAGGGACCTTCTCGCTCATGCAGCTGGCCAAGACGATGGCCGCCCTGGAGCGGCTGCGGGCCGGCCGGGTCCCCTACATCTCGGTCATGACCGACCCCACGACCGGCGGCGTCTTCGCCAGCTTCGCTGCGGTCGGCGACGTGAACCTGGCCGAGCCCAACGCGCTGATCGGCTTCGCCGGGGCGCGCGTCTCCGGCGGGACGATCGCCGAGGAGCTGCCACCCGGCTTCCAGCGAGCCGAGTTCCTGCTCCAGCACGGCTTCGTCGACCGCATCGTCCCCCGGCCGGAGCTGCGCGACGAGATCGTGCGGCTGCTCGAGTACCTGGTCCCGCCGCGCCCGGCGGAGGCGTCGGCGGAGGTGGCCGCCGTCGCCCCGGGCTTCCGGCCGCTCTCGTTCCTGAACGCCCTGGCCGGCCGACCCGTCGAGACGGGCGGCGACGGCCGGTCGGCCCGGCCCGCCGCGGAGGCACCCGCGACCGTTCCCACGCCGACGATGCCCGCCGTCCCGGCGACGACGGGCCTCGGCCTGCGCCCGGCTCACCGGGAGGCGGGGAGCCCGCCGGCCGAAGCCGCGGAGGCGCCGAAGGCCGGCGAGAAGCCGGAGGCGCGGCAATTCGAGACTCAGACGGCCGAGGCGGAGACCGGGGCGGCCGTCGGAGCGCGCCGACCCGCGGAGGGGGCGCGCCGTGGTTGACCGCCTCCTCGGCCGCGGACCCCGGGAGGGCGCGACCCCCGCCGAGCACGGCACGCCCGCCGAGCGCGCGGCCGCGGCCGCCTACGCCCGGGTCCAGCTGGCGCGCAACCTGCGCCGGCCGCACACCCTGGAGCTGGTCCGGGTGATGGCCGACGAGTTCGTCCAGCTCCACGGCGACCGGCTCTTCGGCGACGACGAGGCGATCGTCGCGGGCTTCGCCCGGATCGACGGCCGGCGGGTCGTGGTGGTCGGCCACCAGAAGGGCGCCGACACGGAGGAGAACATCCGCCGCAACTTCGGCCTGCCGCACCCCGAGGGCTTCCGCAAGGCGATGCGCCTCATGGAGCTGGGCGAGCGGTTCGGCCTGCCGGTCGTCACCTTCGTCGATGTCCAGGGTGCCTTTCCCGGGGCCGCCTCGGAGGAGCGCGGCGTGGCCGAGGCGATCGCCCGGTCGGTCGGCCTGATGAGCCGGCTGCGCACGCCGATCGTGACCGTCATCACCGGCGAGGGAGGCTCCGGTGGCGCCCTGGCCATCGCCGTCGGCGACGTCGTGATCGCCCTGGAGAACGCGGTCTACTCCGTGATCAGCCCGGAGGGCTGCGCGACGATCCTGTGGCGATCGGCCGACCAGGCGGCGGCCGCCGCGGCGGCGATGAAGATGAGCGCCGCCGAGCAGCGGACCCTGGGCATCGTCGACATCGTGGTCCCGGAGCCGGGCGAGGGCGCCCACACCGACCCCGTCGAGACGGCCCGCCGGCTCCGCGCGGCGGTGGTCGCCCAGCTCGACGCCCTGTCACGGGTCCCGGCGGACGAGCTGGTCGAGGCCCGCTACCGGCGATACCGCGCCCTCGGCCCGTTCGAGGTCGTCGCCGCGCCGACGCCGCCGCCGGCCGAGCGGGGCCTGGGCGACCGCCTGCGCGGCCTCCTCGACGCCGGCCGCCAGACGATCGGCGGCTCGCTGCCGGCGAACCTGCCGAACCTGCCCAACCTGCCCAACCTGCCGAACCTGCCCGGCGTGCCGCACCGGGACGAGCCGCCCGCGCGGGAGGAGGTCTGAGCCGTGCCCGACACCCCGATGACGGAAGCGGGCCGGCCCGTCGCGATCATCGCGGCCGACGCAAGTGACGAGGCCGTGGCGGTCGAGGCCGGCCCGGTCGCGCCGAGCGAGGCCGGCGCGCCGGTCGCCCGCCCCGCCGACCACGCCGCGATCGAGGCCCTGGCGGAAGACCTGCTGCCGACGCTGATCGCAAAGCTCGCGGCCAGCGGCCTGGGCGAGCTGGAGGTGCGCCAGGGCGACTGGCGCGTGCGGCTCCGGATGCCCGCCCGGCCGGCCCAGCCGGTGCCGGGCGATCGCCGGGGCGGCCACGGGCGCCAGGCGGCGGCCCACGGCCCGCACGGTCATCCCGGCTCGCCGGCCGATGGTCGCGCGGGACGGGAGGGAGCCGAGGGACGGTCCGGCGGGCCGGGGGAGCGGCCGCCGGCCGCGGTGGGTCCGGGCCGGGTCGAAGACGGGGGGGCAGACCGGTCCGCGGCCGACGGCGCCGGCCACGACCGCGGCCACCGCGAGGTGGCCACGTCGCCGGCCGTTGGCTACTTCGAGCCGCGCCGCGAGCTGACGAGCGGCCACCGCATCCACGAGGGCGACCGGCTCGGGACGGTGGACGTGCTGGGGATCCGCCACGACGTCCTCTCCCCGGCCGACGGGATCGTGGGCGCGATGCTGGTCGAGCCTGGCGAGGCCGTGGAGTACGGCCAGGAGGTGATCCGGATCGAGCTGGCGGCGCCGCCGGCCGCGTTCGGCGAGGCGGGCACCGCCTCGGCGGCCGCCGCCCCCGCGGCCGCCGCCCCCG
>JAJYJO010000081.1 GCA_021789435.1 Chloroflexota bacterium | reverse complement strand
TGCACGGGTCCAGATGAGCGAGCCGCACCGATATGCTGCCCTCGGCAACGACCCGATCCGCACGATCGGTCGCGACGAGCTGAAGTCGAAGCTCGACCGCGGTGACGCGTTCAAGCTCGTGATGGCTCTCAACCGCTGGGCGTTCGAGGCCAAGCACATCCCGGGATCGCTCCACTTCGACACGCCTGACGAGCTGTACGCGGCACTCCGACTAGACGACGAGATCGTCGTCTACTGCTCGAACGTGGACTGCCTCTCGAGCGTCGCGCTCTATCGCGATCTCGTCGCCCGCGGCTATCGCAACGTTCGCCGTTACTCGGGTGGCCTGCTCGGCTGGGAGGCCGCGGGGCTGCCGCTCGACGGCGCGTTCGTGCGAGCGCCGACCTGAGGGACGACCACGCCACCGGCGGCGGGCACGCCGCCGCTCCGACGAACGGGCCGAGATGACGTGCCAGGACGCGGCGGGGACCTCGATGGACGATCGCCCGGCGGCCCTCGGTGCCCGGGAGGGAGGGTCAGTCCGCGGTTCCGGGGGTCCGCGCGTCGGAGGAGAACAGGGGAGCGGACTCGGCGCGCCGCTTCCGGAGGAGGGCGAGGGCGACGGCCGCCGTCAGTCGCTCGTATTCCGGCCGGTCTTCCTTCGGGACGATCAGCCGCGCGGCATTCGGCCCCGTGCGGTCGGCGTGGCGAGCCTCGAACTCCCGGAGCGCCGCCTCGGTCGCCGCCAGCTCCCTGCGTGCCTCGAGCCTTTCGCGTCTGTCCATCTCGCTCCGCTATTCGCTCCCGGTCCAGGAGCGTCCAGCATCCACGCTCCCGACCGTTCGCCGGTAGGGCCATAGGGCTCGTGTCTCCGACCGGCCCCCGGCTCGCCCCGCACGTTGTCCCCCACCGACCACCCTGGGATCCGAACGGATCGGAACGATCACTCGGACGATGGGCGAGAACGAGGGTGGCCGGTGCGCCCGACTCGCCGCCGCGCTCGGCCGACCGGAACGACCGTGGCCGCGCGGATCACGGCCAGCAGCCGGGCCCCGTCCGGGCTGCCCAGGCCGGTGCAGGGGTCCCAGCCGGGCCCCGCGGAATAGGCACCGTTGGATCCGGCCAGCACGTCGTGGAACCCCTGGCCCGCCGCCGCGTAGAGCCGCGGGTTGAGGAACCCGAGCGGCGCCCCGAGCGCCTGCGAGAAACGCGCCACGAGCCCTGCCCAGAGTGGCGCCACGGCGCTTGTACCACCGTAGACCGCGGGCGAGCCGTCGACCTGGACCCGGTATCCGGACTGGGGGTCGGCGTCGCCCGCGACGTCCGGAACGCCCCGGCCCCGGCGGCCGCCGGGGTTGGCGGAGGCCGGCACGCCGGCGTGCGCCTGCCAGGCGGGCAGGGGGTACACGTCGCTCACGCCGCCACCGGTAGCGCCGCCGCCCGGTCCGTCGTTCCAGGCCGCCTCGGAGGCGATCGTGCTGCCCGTGCCCAGCAGGCGTGTCCCGCCGCAGGCGAGCGCGTGGGGCGAGGAGGCCGGGAAGTCGACGTGGGCACGCCCGTCGGCCAGCCCGTCCGCGGACCCGTTGTCTCCCGCCGCGCAGCAGACCGTCACGCCCAGGGCGCCGGCCTCGGCGATGGCAGTGTCCAGGGCCGCCCGGGCCTGGCCGGTCCAGTCGGCTTCGGGAGCCCCCCAGCTGATGGAGACGGCGGCCGGACGCTGCGGCGCGTGGACCGCCTCGATGACGGCGTCATGGAAGCCCCGGTCGGTGTTGGGCGCGAAGTAGACCGCGATCGCCGCGCCGGGCGCGACGCTGCCGAGGACGTCCAGGTCGAGCAGCACCTCGCCGTCGGGTCCGCCGGGGTCGCCCGTCGGCGCGTTCGTCGCGCCGTCGACGCCGACGGCCGTGACCGCGGGCACGGGCAGGCCCAGCCCGGCGAAATAGGCGGTCAGGTCCGCGTCGCGGTAGCCGCCCCCGAGCTCGACCAGGGCGACCGTCCGGCCGCTGCCGTCGGTCCCGGGGGGGTAGTCGTACAGGGTGGCCACCTCGGGTGGCGGGTAGCTGACGGCCGTCGCCCTGGCCGCGATGCCGCCGACCGAGGGGAACCGCCGGAACTGTGGGCGCGCCTGGGGACGGTCGTCGAGACCCAGCACCGCGAGGACTGCCGGCCGGAGCTCGGCCGGCAGGCGGACCGGGCCGCGATGCCCGCGATGTGAGCCGGCGGTGCCCTCGTACCGCTCGAGCCGCACACCGAACGCGCGCTCGACCGCCGCGACCGTCCCGCTCACCCGGACCCGCCGCAACTCCACCCGGGCGTCGTCGACGTCGAGCGCATGCCGCCGGGCGAAGGAGCCGACGGCGGCCACGGCCTCGGGTGACGCGCCCGGGCGCCCGCGACGGGCCGGTCGGAGAACGATCGTCAGCTCGACGCGCGCGCCGGGGTCGGATGGCCCGAGGGACCGCGTCCCCCGGCCGGCCGGCCGGCGGCTGCCGCGGAGGGCGGCCACCGGGCCAACCCGCGTCCTGCTCCCGGTCGCGGACACCGCGTCGCTCTCCACCCCGTTGCGGCTCATGCCGCGGACGATACTCCCGGCCCGCGGTGGACCGGTGGCCGGCTGCCGGCGCGGACGCAGACCACCGGACGCCCCGAGACCGCGCGCTGCCGCCGCGGCGTCAGCCGACCTGGACCCGCTCGTCGACGAAGAGTCGGACCCGGCCGCCGACGTTGGCCAGGGAGTCCGCCGTCACGCGCTGCCCGATCTCGCTCGCGTACGCGGCGTCGAACGCCTCGCGCGTCTCGAACCAGAGCTCCGAGACGCCATCGAAGGCGGCGTCCCCGGTCTCGACGACGTTGAAGGTCAGTCGCCGCAGGCCGGGGAGCTGCCGGGCGAGGGGCGCATGCCGGTCCAGCCACCAGGAGCGGAACTCCTGGCTGCTCGAGCCCTCGCCACGGGTGAGCAGAATGATCGCCTTGAACATCAGCCGGGCCTCCGCGTCCGGGCGAGAGGCCGGCCCCCGGCCGCCAGCACGAGGCAGACGACCATCTCGTCGGGCCGTGGCGCGTCGGGCATCGCGATCTCGGCAGCGTCCATCTCGTCGAAGCTCCAGATGTCGTCCTTGTTCGTGATCGGCATCGTCAGCGGAGCGCCGGCGGCAGCGACCTTCTTGGTGGACGGGATGATGGCCGCCCCACCCCCGATCGCGGCCCGGACGGGCGCGCCGAACCGGGGGTGGAGAATGGCGGCCGCGTGTTCGAGCTCGCCGTCGAGCCCGACGATCGCGCCCTTGCCGTAGGCGGTCACGGCCGCGTCGGGACCGAGCGCGGCGACCGCGCGCTCCGCCAGGAGGGCGGCCACGTCCGCCCCGAGCGCCTCCAGCTCGGCGAGATCCTCCGCGGCACGACCGGCGAGCGGATTCCGCACCGCAGCCGCGGCGACGACCTTGCGCGTCGGCGGCGCGACCGGCCGCCCCGCCACACCGTGGGTCTCCTCGACCTGGACCACGATCTTGCGGATCTCCAAGGCGACCTCCTTCAGCGCGTCACGACTCTCCCCGGCATCGTAGCCACCCCGATGGCCGCGGCGTGCGGCGGCGAGGCCGACCGGCAACTGCTACGATCGCTCGGTGATGGAGATCATGGGCCTCCGGATCCCGACGATCATCAGCGACAACGTCGCCGTCCGCTGCGACGGTTGTCTCGGGATCATCGAGGGCACTCCCTGGCGGATCAGCATCCTGGACACGGTCGCGATCGAGAAGCCGCCCTCCTGGGCCGAGTCGGCCGCCATCAACCCGGGCCCCTTCCAGTTCCACGCCGACCCTGCTCACGTCCGGGCCTGGATGGCCGGGCGCGGGCATCTCCTCTGCCGCCGGTCGCAGATCCGCGAGCTGATGCGGCCGGTGGTGATCCCGGGCGAGCCGCCCCGCCTGGGGCTGTGTGACGGCCTCCACCGCGACGACCACGAGTTCGTTCCCGCCTGAGCGTTCCCGCTGCGCCGCCGTTCCCGTCCGGGGCGGGTCGGCACGGGTGGCGCGACACGGGGCCGGGTCACGGTCCCCTCGATTGACGCTCGCGAGACCCGGTCGTATTCTCCAGCCGCTCCCCGACCGGCTCGCCTGCGCGCCCGCCGCTCCGGACCCCATCCCGTCTCGGCCCCCGAAAGGCTCGCCGTGAACCTCAACATCCTCCTGTCCGGCCTGAGCAGCCTGCTCAGCTTCGCCATGGCGCTCGCCGTCCTCGACCAGTGGCGGAGCCGCCACCGCTTCTACCAGGCGGTCTGGGCCCTCGGGATGGCGATGTACGGCGTGGCCGCCCTGACCGAGTTCATCGGCGAGCTGGCCGGCTGGAGCGAGCCCCTCTATCGGACCTGGTACCTGACCGGCGCGATCCTGGTCGCCGGCTGGCTCGGCCTGGGCACGGTCCACCTGCTGGCCCGGACCCGTTTCGGCTACGCCTTCGCCGTCTCGCTCTTTCTGGCCGGCCTCTTCACGCTGCTGACCGAGGTCGCCAAGCAGTACCCGGAGGCCGGGCCGGCCCCGGTGATCTACTTCGTGGCCGCCGTGGCCCTGGCGCTCGCGATCGGGTGGGAGACGTACTTCGGGTCGGAGCGCTGGGTCCGCTTCGCCGACGCGGCCGTGATCGGGGCCAGCCTTCTGAGCGTGGTGCTGATGGCGACGGCGACCCTGGCAGCCCCGGGCTACCTGCTGGACCCGCGCGACCACATCCCTCTCGCCGACCTGCTGCCCGGCTACATCCGGCTCCTGACGCCCTTCCTGAACATCACCGGCGCCTTCGCCCTGGGCCTCGGCGCGATCTACAGCGCCTACATCTTCATGCCCAAGCGACGGGTGCTGGCCTACTCGCTCGACGCCCGTCACCAGTCGGGTGACGTCTTCCTGTTCAACCTGCTGATCTCACCGGTCGCGATCGTCGTCAACTTCGTGGCCTCCCTGCCGGGAGCTGTCCACGCCCTGCTGACGGGCCGCCTCCACAGCCGCGTGCCGGCCACCATCCTGATCGCCATCGGCGCCTTCATCCCGTCGGTCACGTCGGGGCTGGTGCGCTTCGGCAGCACCAGCTCCTTCTACATCGGCCAGCTGCTGGGGGCGCTCTTCCTGTTCGTGGGCTTCCTCGCCTCCATCGAGGTCTTCAGCGAGTTCCGCATCCCGTTCACCGGCATCGCCGTGGGCTCCCGGCACCGCGTGGAACGCGAGGCTCCGCAGGCGGCCGAGGGGACGCCGGCGCTCCGCTGAGGCCCGTCCCGCCGGCCGGGGATCGGGCGGTATACTGCGGCCGGCCCACTGGCGCACCGGTCCCCGCGGCCGGGCGCGCCCTGAATGGTCCCTTCCGCGCCGCGCCCGAACGCGGCGCCGCCACGCAGGACTCGCGCGGTCGGACGGCGTTTCTCGCCCGCCCGCGCCGACACTCGAGCCGAGGTTCGATGCGCGTTCGCAAAGCGGTCTTTCCGGCAGCCGGCTGGGGAACGCGGTTCCTCCCCGCGACCAAGGCCCAGCCCAAGGAGATGCTGCCGCTGGTCGACAAGCCGATCATCCAGTACGCCGTGGAGGAGGCCGTCGCCGCCGGCGTCGAGCAGATCATCATCGTCACGAGCAGCCAGAAGCGGGCGATCGAGGACCACTTCGACGCCTCGCTGGAGCTCGAGCAGCTGCTCGAGGCCCGCGGCGACATCGAGATGCTCCGCCAGATCCGGCATATCAGCGACCTGGCCCAGGTTGCCTACGTGCGCCAGAAGGAGCAGCTCGGGCTCGGCCACGCGGTCCTGGTGGCCAAGGAGCTGGTGGGCCACGAGCCTTTCGCCGTCATCCTCTCCGACGACGTGGTCGTCAGCGAGCGGCCCTGCATCGGCCAGCTGATCCACGCCTACGAGCGGACGCACGCCTCGGTCGTCGCCGTCACCCGGATTCCCCGCCAGGACACGGCCCGCTACGGGATGATCGCCGGAGTGCCCGTCGACGACGAGCCCGACGGTCGGCTCTACAAGCTGAGCCGGCTGGTGGAGAAGCCGGCCCCGGAGGACGCGCCCTCCGACCTGGCCATCATCGGCCGCTACATCCTGACCCCCAAGATCTTCGACAAGCTCGAGCAGACCCAGCGCGGCGCCGGCGGCGAGATCCAGCTCACCGACGCCATCGAGGCCCTCATGGAGGAGCAGGACGTCTACGGTTACGCCTTCGAGGGCGTGCGCTACGATGCGGGCACCGGCATGGGCTGGCTCAAGGCATCCGTCGAGCTGGCGCTCCAGCGGCCGGACATCGGCGATGAGTTCCGCGCCTATCTGCGCGGGCTGGACCTGACCTGAGGGCGGCCGACAGGGCCGACGTCCCGGGCGGGCCGGCTGCCCGTCGGTCGGGCGCGGGACCGGGGACCATGGGGCAGGGACGTCCCGCCGCCGACGAGAGGGAGTGACCAGGACGTGGCCGAGATCGGAGGGGTGATCGGGGGCCGCTACCGGCTCGTCGAGTTGCTCGGCGAGGGTGGCATGGCGACGATCTACCGTGCCCACGACGCTCAGCTCGACCGCGACGTCGCCATCAAGCTCCTGCGCCCCGAGTACGGCCGCGATCCGGGTTTCGTGGCCCGCTTCCGGCAGGAGGCCCACGCGGCCGCCTCCCTCAACCACCCCAATATCGTCTCGGTCTTCGACTTCGGGGCCGATCCGGCGCCCTTCATCGTCATGGAGCTGGTCGACGGCGAGGACCTCGCGACGCTGTTGCGGCGGAACGGGCCCTTCGCCCCGCGCCGGGCGGCGCGGCTGGTCGCCGACGTGGCACGGGCGATCGCCGCCGCCCACGAGCGTGGCATCGTCCACCGCGACGTCAAGCCGAGCAACGTCCTGGTGGCCCGCGACGGGCGGGTCAAGGTCGTCGACTTCGGCATCGCCCGGGCGCTCGCGGAGGCCCAGCTGACCCTGCCGGGCACGACGCTCGGCTCCGTCCACTACTTCAGCCCGGAGCAGGCCCGGGGCGAGCCCGCCACCGCCGCCTCCGACATCTACTCGCTCGGCATCCTGCTCTACGAGCTGCTCGCCGGACGCCGACCGTGGGAGGGGGACAGCGCGGCCAGCATCGCCCTGGCCCGCCTGCAGGGCCCGCCGCCGATGGTCTCGGAGGTCCGCGCCGGTATCCCGCCCGTGCTCGAGGCGATCGACCGCAAGGCGCTGGCGCTCGAGCCGGCGGACCGCTTCACGAGCGCGGCGGCGATGGCCTCCGCCCTCGACGACTTCCTGGCCGACCGGGGCACGGTGCCGGGCGTGGTCGCGGAGGCGGCCGCGGCGGGCGGGGTCGTCGGGGCGGGCGGGGCGGGGATCATCGCCGGGGTGGCGCGGGCGAATCCCGCCGCGCACGCGCCCTACGCGGAGGACGCCTACGCCGGCGGTCCCCCGGCCGCGGCCGCGCCGGCCGTAGGCGCCGGCCGGCGGCGACCGATCGTCGAGGAGCCCGAGGAGCCGGCCGGCGGGGCAGGGCCCTGGGTCTGGGTTGCCGGCGGGCTGGCCCTGCTGATCCTGGTCCTGGCCGGCGTCCTCCTCTTCTGGTTCCTGAGCCACGGCGGCGGCGCGCCGGCCGTCAGCCAGGTCGCCGTGCCGAACTTCGTCGGCGAGTCCTACGGCCAGGCGCAGACGGACGCCCAGGCCAAGGATCTCCAGGTCGCGATCGTGGCCACGGCCACCCCCGGGCCCAACCAGTCCGACCAGCTGGTGATCGCCCAGGACACGCCGGTGGGCAAGCTCGTGGACCCCGGCACCTCGATCGGCCTCACCGTGGTCACGGGCCAGGCGCTCGTCCCGGTGCCGGACCTGCGGGGACGGCCGGAGCAGGTCGCGGTCCAGCTGCTCCAGGGCCAGGGCCTGGTCCCCGGCGAGCGGCAGCAGGCCTACGACCCGGTCGTCCCGGCCGGCTCCGTGATCGACCAGACGATCCCTGCCGGGCAGCAGGTCCCGAAGGGGTCCACGGTGGGCTACACGGTCTCGCAGGGGCCGCAGCCCACCCCGAGCCCGACCCCGAGCCCGACCCCGAGCCCTACCCCGAGCCCGACGCCCACGCCCACGCCCACGCCCGCGCCCACGCCCACGCCCGCGCCCACGCCCACGCCGGCACTCACCACGCCCGCGCCCGGCTGACCGCGCGGCGGTTCCGAACGGACGGCCGGTTCCCTACGCCTCGGGCTCGTCCCAGAGGCCGTGGGCGCCCCGTGGGCCGCGGCCGCGGCGGAGCCCGGTGAGCAGCGGCGCCGCGACGCCGGCGATCGCCAGCCCGTCGCCGGGGACCGTCTCCCAGCAGGCCCGCTGCTCGTCGCCGCGGAGCGGGTCGTGGCGCCGGTCCAGGCCGCAGAAGCCGGCGTAGCCGAGGCCCGGCAGCACGACCGAGCGACGGAAGTGCCGGCAGGTCGCGCAGCTGGTCGTGGAGCGGTGGCAGACCCAGCAGCGGGCGGCTTCGACCTGCGGGGTCCCGCAGTGCGGACAGCGCCACGTCGGCATGGCTCGATGGTAGCTGCGCAGGGGAGCCATGTCGAGCGGATTCGGCGCGCTCGCGGCGCCTCTCAGGGCCCGACCACGATGGCGGCCCGCGCCCCGGGCGAGCAGACCGGAGGCGTCGTCGACGTCTGGACGCAGGCCGTGGCCGTGCCGGTCCCCTGCGTGGCCCCGGCGATCGGGACCGGCCAGACGGCGGTACCGGTGGAGTCGGTCTGGGCCTCCTGGGTGACCGGGGCGATCCCCGGCAGCAGCAGGCTGAAGGTGACCGTCGCGCCGGCCAACGGCCCGCCGGCCCCCGCGGTCACCTTCGCGGTCAGGAGGATCTGGGCCGGTGGCTTGGCCGCGCTGAGGCGCGTCGGGGCCGCCGTCAGGGAGATGAGCGGCTGGCCCGTGGAGCGCTGGACGTTGAGGGTGATCGATCCGATGTTGCCGGCCGGGTCGGTCGCTCGGAGCGTGATGGCGTTGGCACCAGGGATCAGCTGCATCGTCAGCTGGAACGTCCCGTCCGAGGCCGCGATGGCGGTTCCGCTGGCCCCGCTCGGATCGGCGTGGGCGGAGATGGTGCTGCCGGCCTTGGTCTTGCCGGCGATCGCCACGCTCGCGGCCGACACCACGGCCCCGCTCTTCGGTGAGCTGATATTGATCGTCGGGGGCGCGGTGTCGAGGATGTAGCTGACGACCGGCGACTGGTCGCTGTCGCCGCCGGGCCCGTGGATCGTGGCCGTGAAGTCGTTCTGCCCGGGGGAGAGCGCCACGGCCGGGATGACGAACGAGGGCGTGGCTCCCACCGGGATCTCGCGCAAGAGCGCCGGCGCCTGGCCTTTCTGGACGAGGTAGAGCCGCACCGTGTACTGGCCGTTCCCGACGATCGTCAGAGGCACGGTACCGACGATGTCGATGGCCGGCCGGTTGGTGAAGGGATTGGCCGGCGCGGTCAGGGTCGGCGCCCCGGTCACGAACTCGCTCGGCTGTGCCGAGGCCGACGGCGGCGCCAGGCGCTCGATCACGCCACTGAACGCGGCGCCGAACCCGGCGACGGTCCTGCCCAGCGCTCCGGTCCCCGCCAGCAGGACCGCGCCCCCCAGGACGAGGATGGCCACCACGAGGAGCAGGCTGGCCGGCAGGGGCAGGCCGGTTGTCCGCCGGATCGGGCGGTGGCGGATGAGGCGGTCGGGCAGCGGGGCGCCGGCCCGCACGGGACGGACGCGCGGCCGGGGTCGGCCGTCCGAGGGAGGCCGGGGGCGGACGTGGGCGGGCCGACGGGTCGCCATCGGACGCATTGTCGCATGGGGCTCCGGGGGCGGCCGGGCGTTGTCGGCTCGAGCCCGATCCACGCCGGCCCGGGAGCCGTCAGCGGTCCCGTCGCGGGCGGGCGGTGCGCGATGGATGATTGCGGAGCGATGTACTCTGCGGGGGAGAGCGCACGTGGTGGGAGCGTGCGCAGCTGGGCGAAGGTGGCGAGTGGAGGCACGCGATCCGGCGGTGCGCGGCGGGCCCGGTCGGCGCGGCGTGAGGGACGACGCCGATCAGCCGGCCGATCGTCCGGGCCGGCCCTCCCCCCGACTGGCCGCCGCCGCGGCGCCGCGGCCCTCGGTGCCTCCGGTCTCGGTTCCCTCCGGCCCGCCGGCCGGGCCCCGCTTCGGCAGCCTGACGCCTTCCCCGGCCCGACCGCTGGCGCCGGTGGGACCTGGCCGCGGGCCGGCCGAGCCTCGCCGGTCGAACGGGCGGCCCGGGTTCGCCGGTCGCCCGCCCGTGCCAGTCCTACAGCGGATGCCGGAGCGGCCGGCGGAACGCGGTTACCCGGGCCTGGGGCCCGGCCGTCCGGGTCGGCCGGGCTTCGGCCTGCCGAACCTCCGGCGCAACGTCTGCCCCCACTTCTACATGACGGGGACGCGTGGCGCGATCCCGATCCAGGCGCCCCATCTGCTCAAGGCGCTGATCCGGCAGGAGCAGAACATCTCGCGCTGCCAGCTGCGGGGTGGCGTGCACCTGGAGCAGGGCTACGTGGCCGACGTCTGCCTGAGCCCGCGCTTCAACCAGTGCGTCTTCTACGAGGACGAGCTGACGAAGGGGTGAGCCTCAGCTACGCGGACGCCCTGGCCGCCCTCCAGGACCGCGGTCGCTTCGGCATCCGGCTCGGCCTCGGCCGAACCCTGGCCCTGCTGCGCGCCCTGGGCGATCCGCAGCGCTCGTTCCGGGGGGCCCTCGTCGCCGGCACCAACGGCAAGGGCAGCGTCCTCGCCCTGGCTGCGGCGGCGGTCCGGGCCGCCGGTCTGCGCGCCGGCGAGACGCCCAAGCCCCACCTGGTGACCTACCGGGAGCGTCTGCGCGTGGCCGGCGACCTGGTGCCGCCCGACGACTTCGCCCGGCTCGTGGAGCGCGTCCTGGCCGTCGCCGGGCCGGTCGCCCGGCGGCTCGACGAGCCGACTGAGTTCGAGTTGCTGACGGCGGTCGCTTTCGCCTGGTTCGCCGAGGTGGGCGTCGACCTGGCCCTGGTCGAGGTGGGGCTCGGCGGGCGGCTGGACGCGACCCACGCCTGGGACGGCGGCGTGGCGGTCGTCACCAACGTCGCCCTCGACCACACGGACCGCCTGGGGCCGACGATCCCGGCCATCGCCCGCGAGAAGGCGGCCATCATCGTGCCCGGCGACCTGGCCGTGACCGGGGCGGACGGCGAGGGGCTGGCGGTCATCAGACGCCGGGCCCGGCGGGTACGCGTGCCGCTGGTGGAGGCCGCACCGGCGCCCCTGCTCGGCTGGGACCGGGACGGGATCGTGGTGCGCCTGCCGCGCCTGGGCGAGACGCGGGTCGGGCTGCGGGGCCGGCACCAGGCGGCCAACGTCGCCGTCGCGGACGCACTGCTCGATGCGCTTGAGGCCGCGGGAATCGGCAGCGTGCCGCCGGCCGCCCGGCGCGAGGGCTACGCGGCGGCCCGCTGGCCCGGCCGCCTGGAGCTGGTGGAGACCGGCCCGGCCCACGGCGGCGTGGAGGTCCTCCTGGACGGGGCCCACAACCCGGCCGGAGCGACCGTCCTCGCCCGGGCCCTGGACGATCTGCGACCCCATCTGGCCGGTGCCGACCTGCCTCCGGCGCGGCTGACCCTGCTGACCGCGGTGATGGCCGACAAGGACGTCGACGGCCTGGTCGGCGCGCTCTGCCGCGCCGAGGCGATGGCCGGCGCGGCGGTCGTCGCCACCCGCGTGAGCGAGCGCGGGCTGCCGGCCGAGGCCCTGGCGGCCCGCTGGGCGGACCTTGCTCCCGGCGTCCGGGCGACCGCGGTGCCCGCGCTCGGGGCCGCGCTGGACCGGGCCCTCGCCCTCGCC
>JAJYJO010000080.1 GCA_021789435.1 Chloroflexota bacterium | reverse complement strand
CGGCGGGCGGCCCACCGGGGCTAGGCGGCGGGCCGCGGTTGCGCCGCGGCTGGTCCGGGCCCGGCCGCCGACGCCGCGACCGGGGTCAGTCCAGGAAGACCCGCTGGTGCCAGTGGGGGACGAGCGTCTCGAGCCCCAGCGCCCGGACCTTCGGCTCCAGGGCCTCCTGGGCCTCCGGGTCGCCGTGGACGATGAAGACGCGCCGCGGAAAGCCTGGCTGGCCGGGCTCCTTGCCGGCCGTGAAGTCGGCCAGCCAGGCCAGCAGGCCGGGTTCATCCGCGTGGGCCGAGAAGCCGGCGATCGAGCGGACCCGGCAGCGGACGCTCCGCTCCTGCCCGTCGATCCGGACCGACTTCGCCCCGGCCTGAAGGTGGGCCCCGAGGGTGCCCTCGCCCTGGTAGCCGACGAAGAGCAGGACCGCCCGCGGGTCGTCGATCAGCTCGCGCAGGTGACCCACCACGCGGCCGCCGGTGAGCATCCCGTTGGAGGCCACCACCATGTACGGCCGCGGCGCCCGGAAGATCGCCTGAGACTGCTTGACGTCGTTCGTCACCACCTGCAAGGGGTAGTCGAGCGGCGTCGCGTGCTCGGCCAGCAGCCGCCGCGTCTCCTCGTCGTAGTACTCGGGATGGTGGCGGTAGACGTCGCTCGCCTTGGAGGCCATCGGCGAGTCGAGATAGAGCGGAAGCTGCGGGATCTTGCCGGCCTCGAGAAGGCGGTCGAGCTCCCACACGACTTCCTGGGTGCGGCCGATGGCGAACGAGGGGACCAGCAGGACGCCGTCCGATTCCGCGGTCAGCCGGACCGCCTCGGCCAGCAGCCGGACGGATTCCTGCTGCGGCTCGTGCTCCCGCCCGCCGTAGGTGGACTCGACGAAGACGTAGTCGGCGTCCGCGACGGGGGTCGGGTCGCGCAGGATGGGCCGTCCCACCTGGCCGAGGTCGCCGGAAAAGACGAGCGTGCGCGGCGGTCGCGTCCCGTCGCCGGCCACCTCAAGGCGGACGATCGCCGAGCCCAGGATGTGGCCGGCATCCAGGAATGTGGCCGCGATCCCCGGGGCCACGTCCACGCGCTCGCCGTAGTGCACGCCGCGGAACCTGGTCAGCGACGCCCGCGCCGCCCGCTCGTCGTAGAGCGGCTCATCGATCTCCACCTCCAGCTGGGCGGGCGCGGTCAGGATGGCGTGCTCGGGGTTCGGGCGGCCCTTGGGGGTGGCCGCGGGTGGCAGGCTGCCGCCGCCGGTGCTCGGGTGGGTCGGCGCCGCCGCGACGGCCGGGGCCGCCGGGGCGCCCGGCGCAGCCGTGACGGCGGGGAGCGGCTCGTCCGTCGCCGCCAGCTCGAGCTGCGCCTCGATCGCCCGGCGCTCCTCTTCGAGCTCGCTTTCCGCCCGCTCCGGGTGGTGGCGAGCCCACCGCGCCTCGCGCCGGGCGAACTCCTCCTGGAGCTTGCCCGAGTCGAGGAGGACGAGACCGGCCAGCTCCACCGTGCCGTGGGTGGCGAAGATGGGGCCGCGGAAGCCGGCCGCGACCACGTGAGGGATCAGCCCGCAGTGGTCCAGGTGGGCGTGGGTCAGGATGATCGCGTCGAGCTCGGCCGGGTCGTAGGCCAGCGGGACGCGGTTGCGGACCGACTCGTTCGGGCCGCCCTGGAACATGCCGCAGTCCACCAGGACCCGCGCCCGCTCCGTCGTCAGCAGGAACTGGGAGCCGGTGACGGTGTTGGCGGCCCCCAGGAAGTGAACGTCCATAGGGCGCATGGTACGAGGCCCGCCGCCCCGTTGCGGTCGGTCGCGGCGCAGCCGCCCGTCACGGGCGGGAGATGGAGCCCGCCGGGGGCCGCAGGCCGATCGACGTCCCGTTCGGTCGTCGCCGTCCGGTCCGGCCGGTCGTCGGCGCCGTCCGGTTCAGGCGACCCGGATCGTCACCATCGCGTCGACCGCCAGGGCCAGGAAGAGCAGTCCGAGGTAGCTGATCGAGTACTTGTAGAGGCTCATCGCCCGGGCCGTCGTCCCCTCCCGCCAGAGCGCGAGCGCCTGGTAGAGGAAGACGGCGCCAAGCGCGACGGCGGCGACCAGGTAGACCATCCCCAGTCGGCCGACCACCGCCAGGACGAGCGAGATGGCGACCAGCCCGACGGTGTAGAGCGCGATCTGGCGCGTGGTCTCGCGGATCCCGCGGACCACCGGCAGCATCGGGACTCCGGCCGCCGCGTAGTCCCGGGCGAGCCGAAGGGAGAGCGCCCAGAAGTGCGGCGGCGTCCAGGTGAAGACCAGGACGAAGAGAAGGACCGCCGTCCAGCCGACGTGGCCGGTGACCGCAGCCCAGCCGATCACCGGCGGCAGCGCACCGGCCGCGCCGCCGATGACGATGTTCTGAGGCGTCGTGCGCTTGAGCAGCATCGTGTAGACGACGACGTAGAAGGCGATGGCCAGCAGGGCCAGGAAGGCCGAGAGAAGGTTGACGAAGAGGGTCAGCTCGGCGAAGGCGATCACGCCGAGGGCGATGCCGAAGACGACGGCCCGCTCGGGCTCGACCTCGTGGGCCGGCAGCGGCCGGCGTCGGGTGCGGGCCATCAACTGGTCGATGTCGCGGTCCAGGTAGCAGTTGATGGCGTTGGCCGAGCCGGCCGCCAGCGAGCCGCCGAGCATTGTCCACCACACGAGGTCCAGGCGCGGGATCCCGTGGGCGGCCATCACCATGGCCGGGACCGTGGTGACCAGGAGCAGCTCGATGATCCGCGGCTTGGTCAGCGCCACGTAGGCCCGCAGGGTGTCCCTGACGCCGGCCGGCTCGGCCGCCCGGGCCTCGTGCCGGCCGCCTCCCGCACCCAGGCCGGTCGGGCTCGTCCGGGCCGTGTAGTAGGCCACGAAGGCGAGGGCCGCCATCGCGCCCCAGATGAACGATCCGAGGGCCAGGTGGACCGTCTCCGTCCAGGGCGCCAGCTGGGTCCAGACCTGGAACGCGCCGATGAGCGACTGGATCGGGAAGAAGATGGCCGCGACCGTGGCCAGCACGACGATCGGCCGGTGTTGCCGCTGCGTCCGCCAGGCCACGACCCAGACGGCCAGCGTGATCAGCCCCACGACGACCGCGACGTAGCGGTGGAGCACCTGGGCCTCGGTCAGCGGCGTGATCGGCGGGAAGGCCGTGCCACCCATCAGCGGCCAGTCCGGGAAGATGAGGGCGGCGTCGGTCGCGGTGACGTTGGACCCGAAGAGCAGCAGCGCGTAGGTCGTGATCGCCCCGAAGGCGGCCAGCAGGGTGAACCGCTGACTGGCGCCGCGCCCCCCGATCCGCTCGGGGTAGAAGCTGCGCACGAGGATGAAGATCAGCAGGGCGACCAGGGCCATCGCGCTGGCCATGTGCGCCGTCACCGACTGGCCGGAGTTGTTGAGCGCGACGGTCTCCTTGCCCAGCCAGGCCTGGAAGCCGACCAGCACGATCGCCCCGATCGACGGCCAGAGGATCGAGCGCTGGCGACGGTGATCGAGCCAGGCGAGGGCGGCGACGCCGAGGACCAGGAAGCCCAGGATGGCCGCGATGTCGCGGTGGATCCACTCCAGCCAGGCGTGGTAGTCCTGGCCGATCGGGATCAGCGCCCCGTTGCAGGCCGGCCAGTCCGGACAGCCCATCCCGGACTCGGTGGAGCGGACCACGACCCCCACGATGACGAGGAGGAAGGTCGTGGCCACGGTCACGACCGCGGCCTTCTGGAAGCGGGTCACGAGGTTCCTCCTCCGGCCGCCGGCTCGCTCCGGCGGCCCAGGGTCGCGGGGCCGGGACGCTGGGACGCGCGCTGCGCGTGGCCCCGCGGCGCCTCCACCCGCGTTGCGGCGACCGCCGGGGCGGCCGATATCCTAGCGCATCGCTCAGCAATTCCCGCCGCGGGGAGAGCGTGGCGGGTCGGACGACGCACCCGGTGGAACGGGGAAACGGCGACAGCCGCCCTCGGGGCGTCCCACGGCAGGCGGGTCTACCCTGTCGGCGTGCGTCCTCGCCGCCGTTCGCCGACTCCCCTTCCGGCCGGGCTGGCCCTCCTCGTCGTTGCCGGCCTCGCGGTCGGCGCCTGCACGGCCAACGGCGGAACCGGCGCCGCGACCGCCTCCGCCCCCCCGAGCGCGCTCGGCGCCGTGCCCGGCTGGCCGGAGCCGGGCCAGGTCGTCAGCAGCGGGCCGATCCCGGTCGTGGCCTCCTCCGAGCTGATCGTCGGCGAGAACCGCTTCCTCTACACGATCGTCGACCAGTCCAACAACCCGATCGCGGCCCCGGACATGACCTCCAGCGTGGCCTTCTACGACCTGGCCCGCGACCCCGCCACGCCGACGGCCACGGTGACCGGTCGCTTCCTCTGGGCCATCCCCAACGCCCGTGGCTTCTACGTGGCGCCGGTGACGTTCGACCGGGCCGGCGACTGGGGCGCGGCCGTGACGGTCACCAAGGCGGGCGGGCAGCCCCAGACGACCCGGGTCCGCTTCCAGGTGCTGCAGAAGGGGACGACAGTGGCCGTCGGCCAGAAGGCGCCGGCCACGACCAATCCGACGCTCGCCTCGGTCGGGGGGAACGTCCATCGCATCTCGACCGACTCGAGTCCCGACCCCAGCTTCTACGAGACGACCGTCGCCGCCGCCCTGGCCGCGCACCGGCCGTTCGTCCTGATCTTCGCCACTCCGGCCTTCTGTACGAGCGGCGTCTGCGGACCCACGCTCGACGAGGTGAAGGCGGTGGCGAAGGAGGAGCCCGGCTTCACCTTCATCAACGTGGAGCCCTACCAGCTCAAGTACGTCGACGGCCGCCTCCAGCCGGTGCTGGACCAGAGCAACCAGCTCCAGCCCGTCCAGGCGACGGACCAGTGGGGCCTGGAGGCCGAGCCCTGGACCTTCGTCGTCGACAAGGAGGGGATCGTCCGCGAATCGTACGAGGCGGTCTTCAGCGCCGACGAGCTGAAGGCGGCCATCGACGCGGTGAAGTAGGACCCTGACCCGGCTCCCCTGCCCGGCTCCCCTACCCGCCATCCTCGAGGCGGTAGACCACCAGCCGGCCGTCCTGGGCCCGGAAGTAGACGCGGACCGGCTGCGCCGTCGCCTGGTGCTCGGCCAGGTGACCGGGTGGGAACTGGTCGCCGTTCTCGAGCGTGCCGATCGTGAAAGTCAGGACCTGTCCGTCCGCGGTCCGGAGGGTGAAGCCGTGGACCTGGGCGAGGCCGCTCGAGTCGATCGAGACGACCAGCCCCACCGCGGGCGAGGCGGGCACCGGCGCGGACGCAGAGGCTGCGGCGGAGGCCGACGCCGGGGTCGGCGGCAAGCCGCTCGGAGAGGCGGCGCCGGCCGGGCCGGGACCGCAGGCCGCCAGCACGACACCGGCCAGCACGAGCCCGGCCACCCGGAGCCCGGCGGGCGCGAGCGTGGGCCGCGCGGGACCACGCGCGGGACCACGCGCAAAGCCGTGCTTCGGGCCGGAGCCGGCCGTCGGGAGCGCCCCGCGGTGGCGCCTCACGCCGCCGGCGCGCCGGGCCCCGATGCAATGCCGGTGCTCCCGGGCGCGTGGAGCGGCGTTCCGTCTGAGCAGCGCGGGCAGGTCGCCGGGCCCGGCTCGTAGGTCGGCAGCTCAAGCTGCCAGAGCGCCCGGAGCGGGTACGAGCGTCCGCTCGCGGGCGATGTCAGGGCCTGGAGCCCGCCGCTGCGGTCGGCCAGGACAACGCAGGCGACGATCTCCCCGCCCAGCGCCTCCACCGCCGGCAGCATCGCGAGCAGCGACCCCCCGGTCGTCAGGATGTCGTCGACCAGCAGGACCCGCTCTCCCGGCTCGATCCTGAACCCTCGCCGGAACTCGCGACGGGCCGAGCCGTCGTCCGCCCGGACCTCTTCGGCGAAGATCGCCCGGACGCCGAGCTGGCGGCCGGTCTCGAAGGCCAGGACGATACCGCCGGTGGTGGGGCCGGCGACGAGATCGACCAGCGGTGCGCCGTCCCGGTCCCGGTGGCGCGCGACCCAGAAGCCGCAGAGCTCGCTCGTGGCGGCAGGATCCTGGAGCACCAGGAACTTCTCCAGGTAGCCGCCCGAGTGCAGGCCGCTCGTGAGCAGGAAGTGGCCCTCCATGAGCGCGCCGGACCGCCGGAAGAGCTCCTCGGTGCGGGAGGCGATGGCGGCCCGGGCGGCGAGCTCGAGCGCCGGCTTGAGGGTGGTCACGGCGTCGAGTGTACCCGCCGGACCGGCCCCGGCGCCGGGAACGGGGACGCGTCTACGGCCGGTACTCGACGCCCCTGGCGGAGGGTGCACCGGGACGACGGGGCAGCGCCGTCCCGACCAGGGGCCGGTAGGAGGCGAGGTCGCGGCGCCGGCACTCGGCCGCCAGCTCGTCGGCGAGGCGGACTGGCAGTGCGGGATCGGCGAAGATCGCGGTCCCGACCTGGACGGCCACCGCCCCGGCGGCCAGGTAATCCAGGACGTCGGCCAGCTCCGTGACCCCGCCGATCGCGACGATCGGGATCGAGACGACCTGGGCGACCTCGTGGACGATGCGCAGGGCCACCGGCCGGATGGCCGGCCCGGAGAGCCCGCCGTAGCCGGTGCCCAGGAACGGCCCCGTCCGGTCCGGGCCGAGGGCCATCCCGGGCAGCGTGTTGATCGCCGAGATCACGTCGGCCCCGCTGGCCTCGATCGCCAGGGCGATCGGCCGCACGTCGGCGACGTTCGGGGAGACCTTGACCATCAGCGGCAGCTCCGTGGCCCGCCGCACCGCCGCGGTCACCGCGGCTGCGCCCTCGCGGTCGATCCCGAACAGGAGCCCGCCCCGCGCCACGTTCGGGCAGCTGAGGTTGAGCTCGATGCCGGCCACGCCCGGCACGCCGTCGAGGCGACGGGCCACGGCCACGTAGTCCTCGATCGACCCTCCGGCGATGTTGACGATGACCGGCACCCGCCAGCCGGCCCAGGTCGCGGCGTACCGCTCCAGCACGGCCTCGACTCCCGGGTTCTGGAGCCCGACCGAGCTGAGCAGGCCGGCCGGGGTCTCCGTCACCCGGGGCGGGGCGTTGCCGACCCGCGGCTGGAGCGTGGTGCCCCTCGAGCAGATGGCGCCGATCCGCTGGATGTCGACCACCTCACCGTATTCCACGCCGTAGCCGAACGTGCCCGCGGCCACCAGGACCGGGTTCTCCAGCCGCAGGCCCCCCCGGCCCGGGGCGAGGTCGACCGACAGGTCCACCGCCGGGCCGCGGTCCTCGGCGGCCGAAGCCGCGCGCCCCGGCGACTGCGGCGCTCCGCCGATCGGCGGCCGGGGCCGCCGGTCCACCGGGACGATGGCGCTCCTGACGGTCCGCACCGTGGGCGTCCGACGCGGCCGGTCGGAGGCCCGGGCGGGGCGGGAGCCCGTGGCACCGGCCGTGGTGACGCGCTTGCGGGCCTTCACCCGGCCGGCTCCCAGGCGATCTCCTCCGCAGCGAAGACGGGCCCCTCCCGGCAGACGCGCTGGGGGCCCTCGACGCCCGTCACGACGCAGCCCAGGCAGGCGCCGACGGCGCAGCCCATGGTCTGCTCCATGGCCACCTGCAGGAAGGCCCTGCGGCGTGCCGCGGGCGAGCCGAGGGCCGGCTGTCTTCCGCCGCCGCGCTTCCGGCCCAGCCTGGCCACACCCAGCCGGGCGCCCCGGGAGGCGGCGAGGCGCGCGAGGGTCGCCAGCATCGTCGGTGGCCCGCAGGCGAACGCCTGGTCGGCCCACGCTTCGTAACCGGGGACCAGGTCCGTGACCAGGCCGCGGTGGCCGAGCGAGCCGTCATCGGTCGCCACCACGTACTCCACCTCGTCCGGCAGCAGGCTGGAGGGGTAGACCTCGGCGGTCGTGGCCGCCCCGAAGAGGAGCACCACCTGGCGCCCGTCGCGGAGCGCCTCGTCCACCAGCAGCCGGATGCCGGCCATGCCGAGCCCACCGGCGACGAGCAGCAGGTGTCGGTTCCGTGGGTCGATCTCGAAGGGCCGGCCGAGTGGCCCCAGCATCTCCAGCCGCTCCCCGGGCCGCACCCGCGTCAGCCACTCGGTGCCGTGACCGACGGACCGGAAATGGATCGAGACGATGCCGGTCGCGGCATCGGCCGTGTTGACCGCGAAGGGCCGCCGCAGGACCAGCCCGGAGTAGTCGCCGGTCCGTACGTGGACGAACTGGCCGGCCCGGGTGCCGGTGGCCAGCTCAGGGGCGTGGTAGGACTGGAGCCACTGGCGGGGCAGAATCTCCCGGCTCTGGACGAGCTCCGCCGCGACGAGCCGCATCAGCCTCGGCTGGCGTCCCCGCCCGGGGTGGCGCCGCCACCGGTTTCCTCCGTGCCCTTCGTGCCCTCCCCTTCTTCCTCCTCTTCTTCCTCTTCTTCCTCTTCTTCCTCTTCCTCTTCCTCCTCTTCACCCTCCTCGTCACCCTCTTCTTCGCTGCCCTCCTCCGGGGCAACCTCCGGATAGGCCTCCGCCAGCGCGTCGGCGAGGTCGCCGAAGACGTCGGTCGGGTCGTAGAACTCGACCAGCTCCTCCGGGCTGCCCAGCCGCCGCCACTCGCCCTGAGCCTCGGCCGACTCGGGCACCACCTCGGCGACGAAGTTGCCGTCCGACTGGAGGGTCAGCCGCTCGTCGTCGTCGTCGATGACGATCAGGTCGCCGAGCGTCCCCGTGAGCGGCCCGGCCGCGATCTCGAACTGCTCAAGCAGGTGAGCCTCGGTCCGCTGGCTGCGCTCCTGGAAGGTGAGGGCCAGATCGTAGAGGCGACGGGCCGCATCCTCGTCGTCGTCCGGGGCGGCCTCCTGGTCCTGGGCCGCGGCCCAGTCGTCGGCCGCCGCCGCGTAGGGGTTCTCGCCGCCCGGGCCGACGGTCTCATCGGGCGCCACCCCGGCCACCTCCATCAGGTCCTCGGCCCCGCTCGGCTCGGGCTCCAGGCCGGCTGCGTCGCGGGCCGCCTCGGCGAAGGCGCTGAAGACGTCGGCCGGGTTGTAGAGCTCCACCAGCTCGGCCGGGCCCTCGATCACCTCGGTCTCACTCGACCACTCACCGGTGTCCTCGTCGAGGAATCGGCTGCGGCTGCGGAAGGTCAAGTCGGCGGCGATCGAGAGGTAGTCGTTCTCGTCGTCGATCAGGACCAGCCCGCCCAGCTCGCGGATCCGCGCCCTGTTGGCGTCGAGGAAGCGGTGGAGCTGCTCGCCCGAGCGGACCAGGAAATCGCGGCGCTCCAGGGCGGCGTCCGCCGCGAGCTCGCCGAGCAGGTCGTTGCGCCTCGCATCCATCGCGTCGCCTCCCTTAGCCGTGGTACTCGAGATCGGGACCCATCCGCTCTCGCAGGAACATCGAATGGTGCCGCTCGAAGATCCATTCGCCGGCCCGGTGGCCGAGGGCGCGGGTCGCCTCGTCTGCCTCCAGGCGGTCCAGCGTGGCGTAGTCGGGCAGCTCGAGCAGGATCACGTTGTCGAAATCCCAGCCGTGGGCCACGTTGTACCAGCCCAGGAACCTGATCCCGAACTTCTGCTCGTACTCCTTCACCTGGCGCGCGAAGAGGGTGCGCATGAAGAACTTGAAGAAGGGATCACGCCCCCGCCGGACGCTGAAGTAGGTGGCGAGCACGGGCACGGGTCTGGCGCTTCCTCCGGTCGGTGTCCCTCGACGGCCGTCGATCCTCGGTCGGTTCGACGCGGCCTATTGTGGCATGCTCCCGCCGTCCCCCGACGAGCGGTCCGGCGCGCTATCGGGCCGGCCGGCATCCGAAGCCGTCCCGGACGCCGTCCCGGCCTCCTCCAGCTCGCCCACGGTCCGGCCGCTCCCCCCCAGCGGCCGCCGCCGACCACGCTCCGCGGCCACCAGCCGCAGCAGGAAGACGACGGTCTGGCCCACCAGGAGCAGCAGGACGAGGATCAGCAGCAGCAGGACCGCGCTCACGGCGGGCGGCCAGTTCCAGGCCACGGTCAGCGGCGTCAGGACGATCAGGACGGCGAGGATCACCAGCTGAACGTAGAAGCAGCCGAGGCCGGGCCCACGGTCGGGATCGAGCGCCGCCCCCTTGTACTCCGGCATCTCCGGCTTGTACTCCGGCATCTCCAGCCGGGCTGGCGCCGCGGGGTCGGGCGCCGGGCTGCGGGCGGGGCCGGGCGCCGAGCCGAGCGCGCGGGCGGGTGTTCCGGGCTCGCGGCGTTCGGCGGCAGGGTCGGTCACGGGGCACTCCACCGGTGATGGGTGTTGCGCGGGCCGCGTGTACGGCCGGCGGGGCCCGCCGGGGGTCCGTGCGCCGAGAGTCTACGGGAGCCCGCGACCGCCTGCCGGCACGAGCGGACGGGTCGCGTCGCCCGGGACCCCGCGACGACTCCCGCGGCGGCCTCCGGCCCTGGCTACCATGGCCGGTCATGGATCCCACTCCCGCGCCGTCGGCCGGGCGGTTCGCCTGGCACCCCGAGCCAGAGCTCGTGGGGCCGACCGATCCGTCGGCCCGGCCGGCGCTCGAACGGCTCGGCGCCGCGGCCTGGACGGCCGCCCTCGATTACCTCTTCGACGAGGCGCTCCGCCGGCCGACCACGCCGGAGACCTACGCGGAGCTCCGGGCAGTCTTCTTCGGCCCCGCCGGCGGCCCGGCCGCCGCGCCGGGCGCGCCCCGGACCGCGGCGGCGGTCCTGGACGAGTTTCGCCGCCGCGTGGCCGCCCACAGCTTCAACAGCCAGCACCCGCGCCAGTTCAGCTACTTCACCCCGCCGCCGCTCTGGCTCTCGATCGTCGGCGAGCTGCTGGCCCAGGTGACCAACCAGGGGGTCGACGTCTGGCACTCCGGCCCCAGCGGCGCCTTCGTCGAGGAGGAGGTCGTCGCCTGGCTCCGCGGCCTGGCCGGCTTCGGCGAGGAGAGCTTCGGCGTGCTGACGTCGGGCGGCGTGATGGCCAACCTGATGGCCCTGGCGATCGCCCGCGACGTCCACCTCGGGCGCCTCCTCGGCCGCTCGCCGTCGGAGGGTCCACCCCGCGGCGCCGCCCTGGAGGGGGTCCGGGTCTACGCCTCCGACCAGGCCCACTTCTCGATCGGCCGCGGGCTCGACCTGCTGGGCTTCCCGCCCGACACCCTGCGCATCCTCCCCTCCGATGATCGCTTCCGGCTCCGGGCCGCGCCGGTGGCCGCCGCGGTCCGGGCCGACCGGGTGGCCGGGCGGCGACCGCTGGCGATCGCCGCCGTGGCCGGCTCGACGAACACCGGCGCCGTCGACGCCATCCCCGAGCTGGCGGACCTGGCGGCCGCGGAGGATCTCTGGCTGCACGTGGACGCGGCCTACGGCGGCGGGGTGCGCCTCTCGCCGCGCGAGGCCGGGCGCGTCCCGGACCTGGGGCGCGCCGACAGCGTCACCCTCGACCCCCACAAGTGGCTCTTCCAGGCCTACGACATCGGCGCCCTCCTGGTCCGGCGGCGGGGCGACCTGCCGGCCACCTTCCACCGGGCGCCCGAGTACTATCGGGCGCCCGAGGAGGGACAGCTCTCCCCGGAGGAGGAGCCGCTCCACTGGTACCAGCACTCCCTGGAAGGGACCCGACGCTTCCGGGCCCTCAAGCTCTGGCTCTCCTGGAAGCACCTGGGGACCGAGGGGCTGGCCCGCCTGGTGGAGGCCAACCTCGCCGTGGCCCGCCACCTGGCCGGCCGGATCGCCTCCTCGGACGACTTCCAGGCGCTGCCGCCGGAGCCCGAGCTGTCGGTCGTCTGCTTCCGCCACCTGCCGGGCGGCCTGGCGGCCGGTGGGTTCCAGCCCGGTGCGCTGGACCGCCACCAGGACGCGCTCCAGCGCGCGCTGGAGGTGAGCGGCGAGGGCTGGGTCTCGACGACCCGCCTGCGCGGCGCGACTTGGCT
>JAJYJO010000079.1 GCA_021789435.1 Chloroflexota bacterium | reverse complement strand
CCGCCGCCCACGCCCCGGTGACCGCCAGTCTGGTCATCGTGACCGGCGAGATGATCGGCAAGAAGGACTGGCCGGCCTACATCCCCTCCCAGCTGACGCTGCCGGCCTACTCGACGGTCGTGGTCACCATCACCAACTTCGACGACGCGACGCCGCTGCCCAAGGGGAGTGAGCGCTATGCGCAGGTGAGCGGCACCGTGGACGGGACGATGGTTGTCACGCCGATCGACCCGAAGGATCCCAACGGCAGCGCCGGCCCGACGCAGCGCCTGACCGGGCTCGACCCGACCCAGGTCGCCCACACCTTCACCGTCCCCGCGCTCGGCATCAACGTCCCGGTGGCGGCTCACGCCCGCGTCAGCTTCACGATCCGGACCGGGGCCCCGGGCACCTACCTCTTCCGCTGCTTCGATCCGTGTGGCACGGGGTCGAGCGGCTGGAGCGGGCCGATGTCGGCCGCGGCCGGCTACATGGAGGGGACGATCACCGTCGCCTGAACCGCCGGCGATACCGGCCGACCACCCCTGGGCGCGGGCCCGGGGGTGGTCGGCGTCGGGCTGCGCTCGGCCCGGCATACTCCGCCCATCGGCCGCGGATCCCTGGCCCTTCCGGCCCGGGCCGCGAGCGCAGGAGGAGCCGGCCATGTTGCAGCTCGGCGTGCCGCCCCTGGAGCTCGTGCTCAGGACCGCGGTCGTCTACGTCCTCTTTCTGGGCGGGCTGCGCCTCTTCGGCAAGCGCGAGGTCGGCCAGTTCACGCTCTTCGACCTGGCCCTCCTCCTGCTCGCCGCCAACGCCCTCCAGCCGGCCATGACCGGTCCGGACAACTCGCTGCCCGGGGCCGCCATCATCCTGGCCACGATCTTCAGCCTGAACCGCGGCGTGGCCGAGCTGCGCGAGCGATCGTCCCTGGCTCGCCGCATCCTGGAGTCGTCGCCGACCATCATCGGTCGCGACGGTCGGTGGCTGCCGGAGGTGGTCGAGCGCGAGGGGCTGGACGACAACGACCTGGCGGCGGCCCTGCGGGAGCATGCCCTGGACCGGGTCGAGGAGATCCGGCTGGCCGTGCTCGAGGAGGACGGCACCATCAGCATCGTCCCCAGCGATTCCGGCGCCGCCGGCGAGGCACGGCTGCGGCGTCGCCGTCGCACGCGCCGGTTCCGCTGATCCCCTTCACCGGCCCGCGGGATTCGCTCGCCTGTCTGGGGGCCCAGGTCGCGGGCGGAGGGTTCGCGGACCCATTACTCCCCCGTGGGGCCGCGCGCCGGGTGGGTCTCCACCCAGCGCGCCGGATGAGCCGGATGAGCCCGTCGGCCGGGCGCGCCGGTCAGGCCCGGAGCGTCCGCCGGCCGCTGACGGCGCGCCGGACGGTGAGCACGATGAGCGCTCCGACCACCGCGATCGCGATGCTGCCGAGATTGAGGCCCGTGATGTCGCCGACGCCGACCGCGGAGGCGATGAAGCCGCCCACGATCGCTCCAACGATGCCGATCAGGATGGTGCCGATGAGGCCTTCGCCGGTGCCTTCGACCAGGTTGGCGAGGTAGCCGGCGATGGCTCCCAGGACGATCCAGGCGATGATGCTCATGAGTGACCTCCCGATGCGTCTTCCTCCAGTGGGCCTCCCGGCGAGGGAACGCCCTGCGGGGACGTTAGGGGTGGGATGGCTTCGGGGCCGCAACACCGGGCGCCCTAACCGTGACGGAGCCGTCGCAGGCTCGGGGCGGGACGCCCCGTCCCGCGGCCGGTACCAACGGCGGCGGCTCGCCGGTACCGGCGAGCGATGGCACGTCCCCGGCCGCCCTGCCACGCTCGCGCTTCCCGAGGCATCGCCGGCGTGCGGACCGGCGAGGGCAAGCGGGGCCGGGAGGCGGGGATGCCGTTCGCCTTCGTCGCCTACACGGCCGCGGGACTGCTGGAAGGCTCCGTGGCGGGGGATGGCCGACTCGGGGACCGTCTCGAGGCCGGGGACTCGATCCGCCTGGCCGGGGCCGTCCTCCAAGCGCTCGACGGGTCACCGCCGGAGGCGGCCGATGCCGTCGAGATCCCGACCGACGACCTGCTGCTGGTCGTGGCTCCCGACGACAGCCTGCCGCCCGCGCACGCGGCCTGGCACACGGTGGAGCTGGTGCTCGGTCCGTATGCGGTGGTCGGCGAGCTGCCCACGCTGCCCGGCTTCGACCCGGCAAGGGCGCTCGCCCGGCCGGGCGGCCAGTTCGTGCTCCTGGCCCGGACCCACGTGCAGCTCGCGGCAGCGACCGGGGGAGGCGGCGTCGAGCACCCCCTCTGCTGGGTCAACCGCTACGCCGTGGACGAGGTCCGGGCCGACCTGGACCTGATGCTCTACTTCCCTGGCGCCCGGACCGGCGCCGTGGCGACCGGCCGCCCGCCGGGTTGAGCGGATCGTTCGGCCTTCAGGCCCGCGAGCCGGCGGCGGCCGGCTCGACCTGATGCCTCCCGCCGACCGTGAGGCGTCAGGCGATCGGCTCGGTCAGCCGTCCCGCCAGGCCACCTTCCAGACTCGCCAGAGGGCCGCCGGGTCCGCCAGCGGGTCGCCGTGGACGAGGAAGAAGTCCGCCGGCCCGCCCTCCCGGATCCGTCCCGCTTCGGGCTCGCCGAGCAGGTCGCCCCCGGCGACCGTCGCGGCCGCCAGCCCCTGCCAGGGCTCAAGGCCCGCGGCGACGAGCGATTCCACCTCCCAGGCCAGCTGATTGGCCCGCGTCGAACCGCCGCCGAAGTCGGTGCCCGTGGCGATCCGGACCCCGGCCGCATGGGCCAGGGCCACGGCGGCCACCGCGGCCTCCCGGCGTCGGGCGATGACGGCCCGGCCTTCCTTGCCGCTGAAGCGGGGCAGGGTCGTCGTCCGGCCGAAGGACTGCCAGGAGCCGAGGACCGCCAGCGTCGAGACCAGGAAGACGCCATTTTGGGCCATCATCGCGGCCACGTCGGCGTCGAGCTCGAAGCCGTGTTCCAGGGCGTCCACTGCGGCATCGGCGCCGGCCCGCGCCCCGTCCAGGTGGCCAGCGTGGGCCGTGACCCGCGCCCCGCGGGCGTGGACCGCCTCCACCACCCGGCGCAGCTCGGCCACGGACCAGGGACAGGCTGCCGGGTCGGGGCCGTCGAGGTAGAGCTTGACCAGGTCGGAGCCGTCGTCCAGCTGGCGAAGCGTGGCTGACAGGAGCGCGTCGGCGTCGGCGGCCTCCACGGCCAGGCCCGGCGGCAGGCTCCCGGCGCGCGTCACCCAGGTGCCGGCCGCCCGAACGTACGGAACGGCGTCGCGGCCCCGGGCGCGGTCGCGCCAGCGGTCCCGGATGCCGAGGCTCAGCGCCCGCTCCCGGCCGTCGAGCGGGTCGGGCCGTGTCGGTGCCCCGACGTCGCGGACCCACCGGACGCCGGCCGCGCTCGCCAGGTCGCCGTTCGCGGTGGCATAGCCGACCAGCCGTTCGGTCGGATCGCCGGCCCGCTCGATCCAGTGGGCGCCGCCGGGCATGGTGAGGTGGCCGTGGGCGTCCACCAGACCCGGCACGGCCGTGGTGCCCGACGCGTCCACGACCTCCACGTCGCGGTCGGACGCGCCGGGCCCCTCATCGTCCGCCGGTCGCAGCCAGGCGATGCGGCCGCCCTCGACGAGGATGCTGACGCCGAGCCGCAGCGACGGCGAGCCGCCGTCCGCGAGGGCAGCGTCGCGGTAGAGGACGCGGCCGCTCACGGCGCGAGGGCCCGGACGATCTCGCGATCGAAGCGCTCCACGGCCGCGACGACACCCGCCGGATCGCGCGGGGCGAAGCCGACCGCCAGGTGCTCGAGACCGAGGCCGGCGAAGGCGCGGACCTGGTCGAGCATCGCCGGCGGGTCGCCGGCCAGGAGGTAACGGTCGCCCCGGGTCGGCGGGCCGAAGTGGGCGCTGACCCGGGCCGAGAGCGTCGGCATCGGGCGCCCGGCCGCCTCCGCCGCCTGGCGGATGACCGGGACCAGGGGGGCGTAACCGCCGGGGCCCAGGCTGGTGCTGTGGTAGCCGTCGGCGAGCGTTCCCGCCCGCCGGAGCGCGGCCGGCGAGCGGCCGCCCACCCAGATCGGCAGGTCCGCTCCCTGGGCGGGCAGGGGCCCGAAGACGAAGTCGTCGAAGCGGGCGAAGCGGCCTTCGAAGGGCTCCGGGGAGCCGGACCACAGGTGGCGCCAGAGGCGGATCGTCTCGTCGAGCGCGGCACCCCGGCGATGGAAGCGATCGGCCGCGCCGACGTTGCCGTACTCCACCTCGCTCCAGCCCACGCCAACGCCGACCGTGAGGCGTCCACCGCTCAGCGCGTCGAGGGTGGCCAGCTCCTTGGCCAGGACGACGGCGTTCCGCATCGGGACCACGATGACGCTCGTGCCCAGCCGGACCGCCGGGTGGCGACCGGCGAGCCAGGCAAGCGTCGTGACCGCCTCGTAGATCCGCCCGTACTCGGCGGCGGAGCCGCGGTCGACCAGGAGGTGGTCCGTCGTCCAGACGGCCTCCCAGCCCAGGCGCTCCGCCATCTCCGCACCCGCTTCGATCCCTTCCGGACCGGCGCCGTCACGGAAGTTCGGCAGGATCAGGCCGAAGGTGAGCATGGCCGCCATGGTAGCCCGGTCCTCGGAGCATGGCGATCTCCGGGCCGGCGGCCGGACCGAGCGGCGGACTTCGGGGGTGACGCCGGCAGGGCGAGACCACGCGAAAGCGGATGGCTGGTTCAGTCGGTCGGTCGCCGACGTTCTTTCCTGGGCATCGGCAACACGAGTGATCGCCGATCACGACTTGGCGATGGCCGCCTCGAGCACCGTGATCCGGTCGAGCAGCGTGTTGAGGGCGTCGTCCTGCGCTTTCAGGTGCGTCTGAATCTGGAGGGCTTCGTGGAGGATCGCGTCCGCGTCCTGGTAGGTCATGTCGGCCCGCTTGTCGGAGGCTTTGCCGAGGATGTTCTGGCCGACCATGATGACCGAGAGCATGACCAACTGGATGAAGGTCTGGCTGACCCACTGGATGAGCGTCAGCGTCCCGCCCCGGATCGCGTCCGGCAGCACGACGAGCGCGAGGACCGCGAAGGCGTAGGCGCACCACATCGTGCCGACCGCCGTCGTGAGGGTGAGCGCGATCCTGCCGTTCACGCCGACATGCTCATCGGCGGTCTTTGGCGGGCCGGCGGCCTTGCGGGCCGCGATCCGCGGGTGAGGCACGTGCTCGAACGTGATGGCCATCGCGTCATTCCCTCCCACTGGCGGCGGTTCCGCGTGTCGCTTCGGCCCTCATCGGCAGGCCGATGAGGGCATTCTGCGCGCGGAACGCGGGCCCGGTGCGGCGTTCTCTGAAGGTGTCTCGTAGAAGCCGTGTTTGCGTCGGTCAATGTCGTCGTAACCCTACCCGACGAAGCCGGATGGAGTCAGGACGAGACGACACAGGACGAGACGCCGCCCGCTCCATGGAGCGGGCGGCGTCTCGGCGACCCGTCACCAGACCTCGGTGGCATGGCCAGGATTCTGTCGCCGACGCGGAGGACCTCGGCGCCGGCGAACGGGTGACGCCAGTGCGACGTCAGTGGGTGCGCGCCAGCAGCGAGACAGCGTCGCCACGTGCCTCGCCCGTGGTCGACGTACCACGAGCCGCGACCGACACCGCGTCGCCGTGGACGTCTGGGTCGACGGGGGGGACGCCCTTGCCGGCGTCCTTGCGAGCGACGGCCGAGACTGCGCCGCCGTGGTTGTCGTTCCTGCCGCCGACCATGGACGAATCGCGGGCTATGGTGGAGACCGCGTCGCCATGGGCATCGCTCCCGGCGTTGGTCGAGCCGCCGACGGTCCTGTCGGGCATGATGCCCCCGTTGATCCGGCTCCCGCCGCTCGAGCTGCGGGCGGCGGTCGAGACCGCGTCGCCGTGCGCCTCACCAAGCGTGGTCGTGCTGCTCGCGACCGCCGAGACCGCGTCGCCGCGAGCGTCGTGGTTCGCTGCGGCGAGGACGAACCCCGCCGGCAGCCCGATGGCGAGGATTCCGCCGAGCGCGATTGCGACGATCCGACTCTCCAACTTCGGCATCCTGCTCTCTCCTCTGCGACCCGAGTGGACCCTTCCCCCCGCTCGGTCGCCGGGCGAAGCATCCGCCCGACGGGCGGAAGAACGACGGACGCAGCCGGCTCGTTACGGCCGGTTAAGGACTCTTAAGCGCACCTCTGCAAGGATACGGCTACCGGTCTGAGCCGCTCCGGGCCGTTCGGTTGTTCCATGACGCCGGCGCGGGTTGGTCAATGGGGGGAGCGCCCCGGACTGCACCAAGTGAGGCTTCCCCGTAGACTTCTCAGCCCACGGCCCCGGGCGACTGTTGTCGTTCGGTCGCCGTCCCTCTGCACGTGGGACTCCGATGACGGGTTCACTCAGGCGCGGACAGGTGAGCCGGATCGCCATTGCGGGCGGCAGCGCGGTCGCCTTTCTCGTCGCGCTCATCCTTCTTGGAGGGCAACCCGCGCCCCAGGCTGGCGCGAGCCCGCAGCCCAGCTCCCCACCATCGACAGGCGCAGCCTCGACGGCTCAGCCTGCCGTTATCCCACCCACGATTGTCCCTGGCATTGCCAAGGCAGCGGGCGCGGCATCGGCAGCGGCGCCGAGCCGTTTCCGCCTCGCCCCTTTCGCCTGTCCGCGGCCCGGCACGGTGATCTTCTACAGCCCGCACGCGGACGACGAGGTACTTTCGATGGGCGAGCTCATCGCCGAATACGTCCGGTGTGGCTGGCGCGTCGAGGCTGTGCTCGTCACCGATGGCGCCGACTCGGGCGCCCGGGTCGGGATCAACCGGATCCTGGCTGCCGAGCACCTGCCGCCGATGTCGATCCCGGCGTTCGTTCAGGCCCGTGAACGCGAGTTCGTCGCGGCCCTCGCGCAGCTTGGCGTGTCGGCGGCCCACGTCCACTTCGCGGGCTGGCACGGCGACCAGCTTACCGTTGCCGAAGCCGCCGCGACGATCCGGGCATACGCCGCGAGGTTCCCGGGCGCCCTGCACATCACGATGAGCGAGTGGGACCTGAACCCCGATCACCGCGCCCTCGGGACCGCCCTGGCGCAGCTCAGTCGAACGGACGCGCACCGCTGGGTCGTCTTCCATCGCTACTGGGCATCGGCCACCTTCCGGCAGAACTGTCGCATCGTGGATGTCCCGTTCACCGTGGCCGCCGTTCGGGCGGCGGCCGCCGTTTACGCGCGTTGGGATCCAACGGGCGGCTGGTACGCGATCGGTGTGATGAGTGTCTGGCGAGACTTCCGCGTGTTGCGCGCCGATCCGCGCGATCTCGTGTGCACAACGCCGGGCATACCGATGAGCCGCAGGCCGGGCTCGACCCCGGCGCCCAAGCCGCCGGCCAGCCCGAGCCCGACACCGACTGCGGCTGCCAGCCCGAGCCCGACACCGACTGCGGCGACCAGCCCGAGCCCGACACCGACTGCGGCTGCCAGCCCGAGCCCGACACCGACTGCGGCGACCAGCGCGAGCCCGACACCGACTGCGGCTGCCAGCCCGAGCTCAGCTCCACCGTGAAACTCGGCGCCAGCAGGTCAGGGTTGGATCGATGGGCGGGTCCGCCCAGGCGTGGTCGGCGTTCTTGTTGTCGCCGCCTGGTGGCTCCGGCGACGGCACCAGTGAGGCTCCTCCTGTCTCACCCTGCGGGCTGTCCGCCTCCCATCGCCCTGGGTGTCTTCTCTCGACCATGATTCCGAGGCCGTCGTCGCGGCGAGCGCCCGCACCGCGCGTGATGCTGGCGGCTGTCCTCGTCGTGCTCGCGGTGAGCGGCGCCTACGCGGCGGTCCACGTCACCGCGGGCCAACCGGCGAGCGCTCCACGGTCGCCTTCGGCCACCGTCGGGCCGGCGAGCGCCCGCTCGGGCGACGGGGCCAACCCGAGCACCGCGGCCGTTCTGCCGACAGCGGGGCCGACAGCCTTCCCGGCGCCTGTGGGCTCGGGGCTGTCTCCGGGCTCATCCCTGATGCCCTCGCCGGTGCCCACCCTGGCTCCCCTGGTGCCGATCGGCTTCACCCTGCGCGTGCCGATCCTGATGTACCACCTCATCGCGACGCCGGCCGAGTCGGTCGGGGCGCTGCCTGGCCTGGTCGTCTCACCCGCGCTCTTCGACGCGCAGCTGGCCCGACTCGAGGCGGCTGGCTGGCACACGATCACCCTGCGCGCGCTCGCAGCCGACCTTGGGACTCACCGGCGACCGGCACCACGCTCGTTTGTCATCACGATCGACGACGGTCACGTCGACGGCTACACCGAAGCCTTTCCAATCCTGCGACGCCACGCCATGGTGGCGACCTACTTCGTCATCGCCGGGCGGATCGGTCATCCGGGCGATCTCGACGCCGACCAGCTCCGCGCCCTGGCCGCGGCGGGCATGGAGATCGGCGACCACTCGATGGACCATGTCGACCTCACGGCGGTTGCGCCGGCCGAGCTCGCCATCGAGGTCGGCGGCGCGGCGGCGGTGATCGGATCGGTCGTCGGGACGGCGCCGGTCAGCTTCGCCTATCCCTTCGGTGAGTTCGACGCCGCCGTCATGCGCGGCGTCGCCCGTGCCGGGCTCCTCCTGGCTGTCACCGAGCGGTTCGGCGCCGTCGAGGCAGCCAACCTGCGCTACGAGATTCCGCGCGTCCGTGTCGGCCCGGGCACAACGCCCGCGGTCCTGCTCGCGACGCTGAGCCAGTGGAGTGGCCGCTGAGGCGCCCACCGCAGGAGGCCCGCGGCTGGGTCGACGGGATCAGGAGTGGCAGTCCCGGGATGAGGATGAGGAGCGGGGCGAAGAGGCGAGGGGCACGTGGAAGCGCCCTGGGTCCCGAGGACGCCGCTCGAGCCCGCTTCCCAACCGGAGGCATCGCAGGCGGCCTGCGCGGACGAGGTGGCGGCCGAACCCACGCCGGGGCTGGTCGGCGGCGGCCGTCCGGTGTAGGCTCGGCGCCTGCGCCGCCGGGCACCCTCCACGCCGCCGGCCGGCCCGCGAGGGCCGGACGTCGGCCACGTCTCAGGGAGGATCGCGTATGGCCCATCCCCCGCCGTGCCCTGCCGGTCACCGCGCGCTGTCGCCGCCACGGCGCGGCGCCGCCCTCGTGGCCACGCCCACCATTCCCGCCGGGCGCCCCGTTCGGGAGCTCGAGCCCCACGCCGGAGCGGCCGCCCGCTGACGCCCGAACACCGCCCGGCCACGGCCGCCGGCCGGCCCGGCGGATGTCGACCCAGCATCCCGACTACGTCCATGGAGGAGGAGATGGCCCACATCACGCGTCGTTCCGCCCCCCGCGCCCTGGCCCGCCTGGCCGCCTCGGCGTCCCTGGCCGGAAGCCTGGTCCTGGGATCAGCCGGCTTCGCCGCGGCCGCGCTGACGGCCCCGGCCGCGGCGCCGACCGTCGGCACCGCGGCCGGCGGCTGCGACCTGGGCACCGCCGCTGGCAACGTCCAGCACGTGATCGAGATCCAGTTCGACAACGTCCACTTCGCCCGGACGGCGAACGCGCCCAACGTCCCGAGCGACCTGGAGCAGATGCCCCACCTGCTCAACTTCCTGGAGTCCAACGGGGCTCTGCTGACCGACCACCACACGCCGCTGATCGCCCACACGGCGACCGACATCCTGACCACGCTGACGGGCGTCTACGGCGACCGGATGGGCGTGCCGATCGCCAACTCGTTCCGCTACTTCACCCCGACCGGCTCCACCAGCCTGGGCGTCTCGTTCGCCTACTGGACCGACCCGATCTACGACCCCACCACGTCGAACGCGACCGACACGACCTACAACATGCTGACGGCCGACGGCAAGAACGCGCCGGCGCCCTGGGTGCCCTTCACCCGGGCCGGCTGCAACGTCGGCATGGTCGCCACCGCCAACACGATCCTGGAGAACATCGGGACCGACATCCCGACCGTCTTCGGCGCCAGCTCGCCCCAGGCGGCCGAGGTGGCCGCCAACCCGGCCCAGGCGACGGCCGACTTCGTCGGGATCGGCGTCCACTGCGCCAAGGTAAGCGGCCTCTGCTCGACCGCCAACGGCGGCGTCGCGGACCGGCTGCCCGACGAGCCGGGCGGCTACAGCGGCTATCAGGCCCTCTTCGGGGCGAAGTACGTCGATCCGCAGGTCTACGCCGGCGGCACGCCGGTGGACCTGAACGGCCAGACGATCTCCGACGGCCACGGCCACGTGGGCTTCCCGGGCTTCGACGGCATGTCGGCCGCGGTCTCGCTCTCCTACGTCGCGGCCATGCAGGAGCACGGCGTGCCGGTCACCTACGCGTACATCTCGGACGCCCACGACGCCCATCCGAACGGGCCGGCCTATGGCCCGGGCGAGCCCGGCTACGTGGCGGCCCTCAAATCCTACGACGACGCCTTCGCGGCCTTCTTCCAGCGCCTGGCCAACGATGGGATCACGCCGGCCAACTCGCTCTTCATCGTCACCTCCGACGAGAACGACCACTTCGCCGGCGGCCAGCCGAGCAACCCGAGTTGCGACGGCATCACCACGGCCTGCGTCTGGAGCCACGTCAACTGCCCGACGACCGCCACGCCGGTCTGCCCGGCGAACAACGTCGGCGAGCTGAACGGCAACCTGCGGGGGCTGCTGGCCACCCAGCAGGGGATCACCACGGCCTTCACCGTCCACTCCGACTCCGCACCCAACGTCTACATCAATGGCAACCCCGCGCCGACGAGTCTGACGACCCGGGCCTTCGAGCAGGCGACCGCCGCCCTCAATGTGACCAACCTCTACTCGGGCCGGACCGAGCAGCTGGCCAACTACCTGGCCGACCCGGTGGAGGAGAAGCTGCTGCACATGGTGACGGCCGACCCGAACCGGACGCCGACCTTCACCCTCTTCGCCAAGCCCGACTACTACCTCTATGCCGGCGCGCCGAACTGCAGCAGCCCCTGCATCGAGGAGGAGTTCGGCTTCGCCTGGAACCACGGTGACGTCGCACCCGACATCAACACCACCTGGCTCGGCCTGGTGGGGCCCGGGGTGCGGCGGCTCGGTCAGACCGCGGCGATCTGGTCGGACCACACGGACGTCCGGCCGACGCTGATGGCCCTGACCGGGCTCAAGGACGACTACCCGACGGACGGGCGCGTCCTCTGGGAGACGATGGACACGCTGGCCCTGCCGCCGTCGCTGCGCGGCCATGTGCCGACCCGGGACGCCCTGGGCGTGGTCCTCAAGCAGCTCGACGCCGCTGTCGGCGACTTCGGCCTGGCTAGCCTGGTCGTCTCGACCCGCGCGGCGGCCTCGAACAGCCCGGGCGACGCGACCTACGCGGCGCTCGAGGCGAAGCTCCAGGCGCTCGGCCAGGAGCGCGACGCCCTGGTCGCGAAGATACAGGCCAACCTCCAGGCAGCCGAGTTCGGCGGGCGGACGCTCGACCAGCCGGCGGCCATGGCGGAGATCGGCCAGGGCTGGTCCCTGATCCGGGCGATGGAGGCCCTCGCCTCCTGATCCGGCAACCCGGTACGCCGGGGCGGGAGGCCTCCCGCCCCGGCGTTCTCGTGTCCGGGGAGCGGCGTCACCACCAGGGACGCAGCGGCAGACGAGCCGGACCGTCCGCCGCCGGTCGCGCCAGCAGCAGCTGGGCGACGTCGAGCGAGCCCCGCGCGAACCCGTGGCGGGCGGCCGCCATGTAGAGGCGCCAGGTCCGGAAGACCTCGTCGTCCACGATCCGCCGGGCCGCGGCGGCCTGCGCCTCGAGGCGCCGCACCCACGCCTCCAGGGTGAGGGCATAGTGCGACCGCAGCGACTGGACGTCGAGCAGCTCGAAACCGGCCCGGCGGGCCACCGCCAGCGCCTCCTCGACCGTGACCAGATCGCCGTCGGGGAAGACGTAGCGGCCGACGAAGCCGTCGCCGCCGAAGTGCCCGCCCGGGCCGCTCCGCGTCTCCG
>JAJYJO010000078.1 GCA_021789435.1 Chloroflexota bacterium | reverse complement strand
GTCGGCGCCGACCCCGACTTCGGGCGGCGCGCCCGGGGCCGAGCCGCCGGCCGCCGGCGGGCATCCGGGAGGGCGGAGGATCTCCCGCCGCCAGCTCCTCCAGCTGGCCGCCGTGGCCCTGCCCGGCCTGGTCGGCTCGAAGCTCGTCTACGACCGGCTGGCCGCGCTGGCCGGCCCGGCCACCCAGCCGCCGATCGATCCGATCGTCGCCCGGTACGACCCGACGGCCCACCGCTGGGGCTTCGTGGTCGACGCCGCCTCCTGCATAGGCTGCGGCCTCTGCGTGGTCGCCTGCAAGGAGGAGAACCAGGTCCCGCTCGACGCGGAGCACACCCGCACCTGGGTGGAGCGCCACGTGGTCGCCGCCGACGGCACGGTCACCGTCGATTCGCCGGACGCCGGCAGCCACGGCTTCCCGCCCGCGCCGAGCGGCTCACCGCTGCTCGGCCAGCCGGTCCGCCTGACCCAGTTCGTGCCGCGCCTCTGCATGCAGTGCGAGGAGTCGCCCTGCACCACCGTCTGCCCGGTGGGCGCGACCTACCGGACGGCCGACGGCGTCGTGCTCGTGGACCAGGAGCGCTGCATCGGCTGCGGCTACTGCGTGGTCGCCTGCCCGTACGGCGCCCGCTACCTGGTCCCGGCCGGCTCGCGGACCCCGACCGGCGTGGCCGGCGTCGCCGACAAGTGCACCTTCTGCTACCACCGGATCACCCACGGGCGCGACCCGGCCTGCGTCGAGATCTGCCCGGCCGGGGCGCGACTCTTCGGCGACCTGGCCGACCCGACGAGCCGGGTGAGCACGATCCTCCGCGAGCAGCCGACCCGGGTGCTCCGACCGGCCCTGGGCACCCGGCCGCGGGTCCACTACCTGGGGCTCGAGGGCCAGGTGGACGCATGATGCTCCGCGTCGCCGGCCGCACCATCCCGGCCGATCCGCGGGTCGCCTGGCAGACGCTCCGCGCGGAGGTCCTGGGCCTGCCGCGCGCCCTGGCCGCCTGGCTGGCCTTCCTGGGCGTGCTGATGCTCGTCGGCGCCGCCGGGGCGGTCCGTAGCCTCTTCCCGGGCGACAAGGGCCTGGGCACGACCCCGACCTTCGAGTGGGGCCTCCTTATCGTGGGCTACGTCTTCTTCGCCATCACCACCAGCGGCCTCTGCCTGACCTCGTCGCTCGGAACGGTCCTCGGCATCGACCGCTTCCGGCCCCTGGAGAAGCGGCATGCGATCCTGGCCGTCCTCTGCCTCGTGACGGCCTTCGGCATCATCGCCCTGGACCTCCACTACCCCGTGCGGCTGCTCTTCGGCGCCGTCTTCAGCCCGTCGCCGTCGTCGCCGATGTGGTGGATGGGCGTCTTCTACGGCATCTACCTGTGCTTCCTGCTGACCGAAGTCTGGAGCATGTTCAGCGAGCACCCGCGAATCCACCAGTGGGCCTGCACCCTGGCGGCGATGATGGCCATCATCGCCCCGAGCACGCTGGGAGCGGTCTTCGGCGTGGTCGCGGCGCGGCCGTTCTGGGCCGGGCCCTTCACCCCTCTCCTCATGGTCGCGACGGCGCTCCTCTCGGGGACCGCTCTCCTGGGCGTCGCGTTCTTCGTCGTCGACCGGCTGCGGCTGGCCGGCTTCGAGCGAGGGACTCGCCTGGCCGTCCCTGCGATCCGGCTCGTGCTGGGCTTCGCCCTGGTCCTCGTCGCCTGCCTGGTGGCCCGCGAGGTGCTCGTCGGCATCTCGTCCGACGACCGCGCCCTGAAGTCCGCGACCGAGGCGCTGGTAGCCGGACCACTGGCGCTACCGTTCTGGGGGCTGCGGGTGGTCGGCGGCCTGCTTCTCCCGCTGCTCCTGGTGGCCCTGCCGGTGACTCGGACTCCTGGCGGGCTCTTCGCCGCCTCCGGGCTGGTCCTGGTGGGGGTCTTCACCGACCGGCTGACCTTCGTGTCGGCGGGCCAGGCGGCACCCGTCACGGCGATCTCCGGCATGGTCTCGGCGCCCTACGCCGCCTACACGCCCTCCCCGGTCGAGATCAGCATCCTCGTCGGCGCAGTGGCGCTGGTGGCCTTCGTCTACACGCTCGCCGAGCGTTACCTGGACCTCCACGAGACGGATATCCACCTTGGGATCGACCTGCCCGGTCGCTGGCAGGCCCTCCGCGCCCGGCTGGCCGGGCGGCCCGGCCGCGACGCGGGCGCCGTCGCGCGGGGGGAGCCGTGATCCGGCGGGGTCTCGCCCGCCACAGCTACGGCCTGGCGGTGGCCGGGCTCCTGGTGGCCGTCTGCCTGGCGGCCGGCTTCATCGCGGTGCGGGTCGTCCCGGAGATGCGCCAGGCGGGGTATCTCGCGGTGGCGGCGACGCCCACGCCGTCCCTCCAGCCCTCGGCCGTTCCCTCGCCGTCCCCGTCGCCCTCCGGCGACATCGTCATGAACGGGGCGGTGATTCCCGCCACGGCCCAGTGCTCCGGCTGCCACCTGACCGACAGCGGATCGCTGGGGCTGCGGCCGATTCCGGCGATGGGGCATCCGCTGGAGGGCTGGACCAACTGCACGGCCTGCCACGCGACCGCGAGCCTGGTCGCGACTGCGCCCGGCCACACGGGGATCCACGCCACCCAGTGCCTGATCTGCCATCCGCCCGGCAACCTGCCGCCGCCGCTCTCCAGGCCCCACCGTGACCGCCAGAACGAGGCCTGCCTCGCTTGCCACGGCAAGGTGGCCCCGCTGCCCGCGGACATGACCCACCGCTCACAGAACGTCTGCTGGCTCTGCCACCGGCTGCCCGACGTGCCGCCGCCGGTGCCGGCCCACCAGACGGCGAAGGGGGAGACCGACTGCCTGACCTGCCACGTGGCCGGCAAGGTCGGGGCACTGCCGCCCGACCATGGCGGCCGGACGGGGAAGGAGTGCCTGCTCTGCCACGAGGTGACGCTCGGCAGCCCCTCGCCCGCCGCCTCGCCGCTCGCCGGGCCGCCGTCGAGCGCGACGGTGCCCGGAGCGACCGGGCCGGGCGCGACGGTGCCGCTGCCCTGGCCGTCGCCCACGCCCTGAGCTCCGACCCGGTTCGGCACCGATCCCGGTCGGCCCGCCGCGGCCGCGCTCGGTGCGTCTCAGGCCGCGGCGCCGCCGGCGACCCCGCCCGTCCCCCGATCGGCGACCGGACCGCTGGTCACCTCGCCGGCGCCGCCCAGGCGCTCGATGATCCGCCGGGCCGCTTCGCGACCCTGGCCGATGCAGTCGGGCAGGCCGATCCCGCGGTAGGCGCTGCCGGCCAGCACCAGGCCCGGCAGGGCGCTCGCCGCCGACTCGGCCGCCGCGACGCGCTCGAGGTGGCCCACCGTGTAGTGCGGCATCGCTCCCGGCCAGCGGGCGATCCGCCAGAAGATCGGCTCGGCGGCCAGGCCGATCGTTCGCGCGAGGTCGGCCCGGACCGCCGCCACGACCCGACCGTCCGGCTCGCCGAGGAGGGCGGCCGAGCGGTCGCCCAGGAAGGCCCGGACCAGGACGCCGCCGGTTGGGGCGCGCCCCGGCCACTTCCGTGAGCTGATCGTCCCGGCGCTGATGACGAGGTCGGCGTCCTGGGCCACCAGGAAGCCGTGGCCCGCGCCGGCGGCGTCGACGTCGCGCTCCGCGTATGCGAGCGAGACGACCCCGGTCGAGCCATAGTCGATGGAGCGGAGCTGCCGTGCCGCCTCCGGCGCGGCATCTCCCAGGATGGCCGCCGCCACGGGGGCCGGCGTCGCGAGGACGATCCCCTCGGGGCGAAGCGCTGTCCCGTCGGCCAGCCGGAGCTCCGGGCCGGCACGCCCCGCCTCCAGGCCGCGGACGGCGGCCCCGGTGCGCACGTCGACCGAGGGGAGGTGGCCGATCGCGGCGACGAGGGCGTCGACCAGCTGGCCGGTGCCCTCCGCCAGGCTGACGAAGGGCACGCCGGCCGCGGGCCGTGGGCCAGGCGCCTCCCGCTGCCCGGCCGCGCCGCCCGCGCCGCTCTGCCCGGCCGCCTCGCGCGCCCGCCGCGAGGCCAGGCTGGCCAGCAGGAGGCTGCGGTGCCGGCGCTCCGCCTGGCGGAGCTGCGGCAGGACGGCATCCAGGCTCAGCTCGTCGATCTCGGTGCCGTAGATGCCGCCGACGAGGGGGCCCGCCAGGCGATCGACCAGGGCCGTGCCCAGCCGGCGCCGCAGGAACGCGCCGATCGCGATGTCACCCTGCCGCCGATCGCGGGGCAGGACGAGGTCCAGGCCCATCCGCGCCTTCTGGAACGGCGTGAAGAGCGGCGTGGTCGCGAACGGCCCGAACTTCGTCGGCAGGACGAGGTCCAGGCCGTCGGGCATCGCCACGAGCCGGCCGCGGGCCCAGATGTAGATGGTCCGCGGCTCCCTCGGGCGGATCAGCTGGTCGCGCAGGCCGAGCTCATCGATGAGGGTCAGGCCGGCCGGCCGGTACGAGACGAACGAGTCCGGTCCCGACTCCAGGAGGAAGCCGTCCACCCGGTCCGTCCGGACCTTGCCGCCGAGGCGGTCGGACGCCTCCACAAGGAGGGTCGGGACGCCTGCCAGGCCGAGCTCGTAGGCGGCGGCCAGGCCCGTCAGCCCGCCGCCGACGACGACGGCCCGCATCTCAAACCCGGGCGGCCCGCGGCGGCACGAAGGGGCAGAGCGGGTCGGCCTCCAGGATGTCGCCGGTCCAGGCGTAGGCCCGGGCGCGGGAGCCACCGCAGCGGTCCAGGTAAGGGCACAGCCCGCAGCGCCCCTTGAAGGCGCTCGTGTCGCGCAGCTGCCGGAAGACGGGGTGGTCGCGGTAGAGCTCGACCACGTTCCCGGTCCGGACGTCACCGACGGCGAGCGGCAGAAAGCCGGACGGGAAGACCTGGCCGTCGTGGGCGACGAACATGATGCCGTTGCCGTCGCGGATGCCGAAGCCGCGGCCGACCGAGGTCCGGGCGATGGCGGCCTCGTCGAGCCCCTCGGCCTCCATCCGTCGGATCGCGATCCGCCGGTAGTGGGTCGCCTCGGTCGTCTTGACCTGGAACGGCGCCTCCCGGGCGCGATCGTAGAGCCAGGCGCCCAGCCGCTCCGATTCGGCGGGGCTGACCTCGCGCAGGACCGAGCCGCGGCCGACCGAGATCAGGAAGAAGAGGCTCCAGCGGAGGATGCCCAGCCCGGTCATCAGGTCGTAGACGGCCGGCAGGTCGGCGAGGGTCGTGTCGGTCACCAGGGTGTTGATCTGGAGCGGCAGGCCGACCTCGTGGGCCCAGTCGACCGCCCGCATCGTGAGCTCGAAGGTCCCGGGGACCCCCCGCAGGCCGTCGTGGCGCTCCGGGCTGGAGCCGTCAAGGCTGAGCGAGATCGTCTGGATGCCCGCCGCGGCGAGAGTCGCCAGGCGCTCCTTCGTCAGATCGGGAGTGACGGCCGGCGCGAGCGAGGCGCCGATCCCGCGCGCGGTGGCGCCCGCCACCAGCTCCTCGAGGTCGGGGCGACGGAGCGGGTCGCCGCCGGTGAAGACGATGTGGGGCAGCGGTGGGCCGAAGCCCAGGATGTCGTCGAGGAGGCGGAGGCCCTCCGCGGTGCTCAGCTCGAGCGGGCTGCGGTCGGGCGAGGCGGTGGCCCGGCAATGGCGGCAGGCCAGCCCGCAGGCGAGGGTGGTCTCCCAGTAGACGAGCATCGGCGCCCGGTCGTAGACGAGGCCCCGCGGCTTGACGGACCCGACGCCGGGAAGGGCGCCCGGATGGCCGCCCGGGTGACCGGGCAGTTGACCGGCCAGTTGACCGTGGGGATGGCCGGCCGCCTGCCCGCCGATCGTCGATTCCCGGATCTGCGCCATCGTGCCCGCTCCTTCAGGTGGTCGATGCTACAGGAAGTGGCTGATCGGCGGTTCCGGGCGCCCCTGAGGCCGGTGCCACGCCGCTCACCGGGCGCGCCGGACAGAGGCCTCGTGGACCAGGTCGACGAGGCGCGCCAGGTCGTCGGGCTCGGTCTCGGGCAGGACGCCGTGGCCGAGGTTGAAGATGTGGCCGGGCCGGCCCGCCGCCGCGGCCAGGATGGCGTGCGTTGCGTCCGCAACGGCCTCGAAGGGTGCCAGCAAGAGGACCGGGTCCAGGTTGCCCTGGACCGCCCGGTCGCCGACCGCCGACCAGCCGTCGGCTAGGTCGACCCGCCAGTCGAGGCCGATCACGTCACCGCCCGCCCGGGCCTGGAGGCGGAGGAGTCCGGCCGTCCCGACGCCGAAGTGGATGGCCGCCACGTCGAGCTCGCGCAGGCGGCCGAAGATGCGGGCCAGCCAGGGCTCGACCGAGCGCTCGTAGTCCCGGGGGCCGAGGGCCCCGACCCACGAGTCGAAGAGCTGGACGGCCTGCGCCCCGGCCTCGACCTGGGCCTCGAGATAGGCGCACGTCATCGCCGTCAGGGCGTCCATCAGCCGGCCCCAGGTGGCCGGCTCGGCGTGCAGCAGGCGCTTGGTCCGGACGAAGTCCCGCGACGGACCGCCCTCGACCAGGTAGCAGGCCAGCGTGAAGGGGGCGCCGGCGAAGCCGATGAGCGGGACCGGCGATGCCCGGCGGACGAGACGGATGGCCTCGAGCAGCGGGCCGACGGCCTCCCGCGGGTCGAAGGCACGGAGGCGGTCCACGTCGGCCGCCGAGCGGACCGGGTCGGCGATCAGGGGCCCGACACCCTCGCGGATCTCGAGGCCCACGCCGAGACCCGGCAGCGGTGTCGTGATGTCGGCGAAGAGGATGGCCGCATCGACGCCGAGCCGGCGGACCGGCTGGAGGGTTACCTCGGCGCAGAGGGCCGGGTCGCGGGTGATCTCGACGAGGCTCGCCCGCTCCCGCACGGCGCGGTACTCGGGGAGGGCTCGACCGGCTTGGCGCATGAACCAGGCCGGGGTCGCGTCGACGGGCCGCCGGCGGCAGGCACGCAGGAAACGAGAAGTCTCGTCAGTCGGCGCGGCGGCGGGGCCTTCAGCGGCACCTTCGGCGGGGCCTTCAGCGGCACCTTCGGCGGGGCCTTCCGCCGGACCGGCGGGTGGCGGGGAGGCGAGGGTCACCCCGCCTCCTCCCGCAGCCAGGCCGCCAGGTCCGCGGCGGCGTAGGTGATGACGAAGTCGGCGCCGGCCCGCACGATGGAGGTGGCCGTCTCGGTGAAGGCGCGGCGGGCGTCCAGCCAGCCGAAGCCGGCGGCGGCCGCGATCGCCGCGTACTCGCCGCTCACCTGGTAGGCGCCCAGCGGAACGTCGAAGCGGGCCCGGGCGGCGGCCAGGATGTCGAGGGAGGGGAGGGCCGGCTTGACCAGCAGCATGTCGGCGCCCTCGGCCACGTCGATCGCCATCTCGCGCATCGCCTCGCGGCCGTTGGCCGGGTCCATCTGGTAGCCGCGCCGGTCGCCGAAGGCCGGCGCCGAGTCGGCGGCCTCGCGGAACGGGCCGTAGAAGGCCGAGGCGGTCTTCGCCGCGTAGGCGAGGATCGCGGTCTCGAGGTGGCCGGCCGTGTCCAGGGCGGCCCGGATCGCGGCGACCTGGCCGTCCATCATCGCGCTCGGGGCGACCACCGCGGCGCCGGCGGCCGCCTGCGAGACGGCCGTCTCGGCCAGGCGGGCGATCGCGGCGTCGTTGTCGACCCGCCCGTCGGCGAGCAGCGGGCCGCAATGCCCGTGGTCGGTGTACTCGCAGAGGCAGGTGTCGGCGATCAGCACCAGGCGCTCCTCCAGCCCCGCGTCCACCAGGCGGAGGAGGGCCTCCTGGATGATCCCGTCCGGCGCCGAGGCTCCGGTCCCGATGGCGTCCTTCGCGGCCGGCAGCCCGAACAGGATCAGGCCGCCGACGCCCAGGTCGGCGAGGCGCCGGCCCTCCGCGACGGCCTCGTCGGGCGAGAGCCGGCTGACGCCGGGCAGCGAGCCGATCGGATCGCGCCGGCCGTGCCCGGGCTGGACGAAGAGGCCGGCCACGAGCTGGCGGGGGTGCGGCCGCGTCTCGCGCACCAGAGCGCGCAGGGCCGGCGTCCGCCGCAGGCGCCGCAGGCGGTGGGCCGGGTCGACCGCGGGCGATGACACGGCCGGCGCAGCCGCCGTGTCCCGGTGGGTCGGATGCTCCGCCAGCGTCATGCCCGTGCCTCCTCGAACCGCAGGCCGGTCGCTCCCGGGCGGGCCGAGGCGAGCTCGTCGAGCAGCGCGCCGGCCAGGCCTCGGGCCATGGACGGCCCGTCGCCGGGGCCGCTTGTGCGCTCGCCCCAGGCGACCCGGCCCGGGGCCCGCTCGGGGTCGCTCGCCACGGCGCCCAGCAGTACGAGCTCCCCTGACGCGACGCGGCCGAGCGCCCCGATCGGCGCCCGGCAGCCGCCCCCGCAGGCCCGCAGGAAGGCACGTTCCGCCTCTACCGCGGCCCGCGTCGCCCGGTCGTCGAGCGCCTCCAGGAGCGCGCGGACCGGCTCGTCATCAAAGCGGGCCTGGATCGCCAGGGCTCCCTGGCCGGGCGCCGGCGGGACCAGCTGGGGGTTCAGCTCCTCGTCGATCCGGCCGGCCAGGCCAAGGCGGGCGAGACCGGCCACGGCCAGGACGAGCGCGTCGGTCTCGGCCGCCTCCAGCCGGCGCAGCCGCGTGTCCACGTTCCCGTGGAGGGGATGGACGGCCAGGTCGGGCCGGCGCGCCAGCAGGAAGGCTCGCCGGCGCGGGCTGTCGGTGCCGACCCGCGTCCCCAACGGCAGCGTCTCGAGCGACGCGCCGCGGACGCGGCAGACGAGAGCGTCGCGGGGGTCCTCGCGGGCCGGGCAGGCCGCCACGACGAGCCGGGCGTCCTCGCGCGTGGGCAGATCCTTGGCGCTGTGGACGGCTAGGTCGATCCGCCGCTCCAGGAGGGCCGCCTCCAGCTCGGTCACGAAAGCGCCCTCGCCCCAGGCCGTGTCCGGCGGTCGCCGGTCCCCGGTGGTCCGGAGCGTCACGAGCTCCACGGGCACGCCGCGTCCCCGGAGCAGCGCGGCCACCGTGCGGGACTGGGCAAGGGCCAGGGCGCTGCCGCGGGTGCCCAGGCGGAGGACCCGCGGCGGCCGGAGGGCGAAGGTCATGCCCGCCTCACAGCCCGAAGAGGATCCGGGCCGCGCGCTCGCGCTCGCCGGTCTCGTCCTCGCGCAGGGCGGCAAGGGGGGCGTGGAGGATCGCCGCGACCAGGCGGTGGCTCATCTGCTCCACGACCTCGCGGTCGTCGTCGCTGAGCTCCGGGAGGCGTCGGAGCAGCCACTCCATCTCGGCCCGGCGGAGGCCGTCGGCCGAACGCGCGACGGCCTGGATCACCGGCACGGCCCGGCGCGTCCGCAGCCACTGGCAGTAGTCCCGGCCGATCTCCGAGACGAGCCGCTCCACCCGCGGACGGAGTCGCTCGTGGGCGGCGAACTCGGGCAGCTCCGCCAGCGCGTCGACGGAGACGAGGCGGGCGCCGAGCCGGCGGCGCAGCTCGTCCGGGACGGCTGGCGGCGACGACAGGTCGACGACCACGGCACCGCTCCGGTCGATCCGGGCCGCATCCGCGGCCCCGAGCGGCCAGGGCCCGGCCAGCCCGGCAACCACCCCGTCGATCACCGGCAGCTCGGCCCGGCCGAAGGGGACCCAGGTCCCCTCGACCTCGCGGGCGAGGGCCGCCGCGCGCTCGTCGGTCCGGCTGGTCACGACCACGGCCGCGCCGCGACGCTGGGCGGCCCAGGCGGCCAGGCGGCCCATCCGCCCCACGCCGGCGACGAGGATCGTGCGGCCCTCCAGCGGCCCCCGGTCGCGGGCGATCCGGTCCAGGGCCACGTCGGCCAGGGAGCGCGGCGAGCCGGCGAACCAGGTGTGCGCCTGCCGGCCCGCCCGGAGCGCGGCCTGGACCAGCCGGTCCAGGAGCGGATCGAGCGGCCCGACCTCGCGGCGCCGCGCCAGGCAGGCCCGGAGCTGGTGGAGGATCTCGTCCTCGCCGAAGACGGCGCTCTCCAGGCCGCAGGCGACCGAGACGAGGTGGCGCACCGCATCGGCGTCGCGCAGGACCGCCGTCCCGGCCGGCGGCTCGGGCAGCGGCCCGGCGCACGACTCCGGCGCCACGTACAGCTCGACGCGGTGGCAGGTGTGGAGCAGCAGGCAGCCCTCGCCGAGCTCCACCGCCTCCAGCCGAGCGGCGAAGGCCTCGCGGACTTCACTCGGCACCGAACGTGCATGCAGGACAAGGGCGACGATGGTCGCGCCGTCCGTGCGGAGCTCGGGGTCCCCGGGGCCGGCCCGCGGCGACACGATCGCCGTGACCCTCCCGCGATCGCAGAGCAGGGTCATGGTCGGGCCGCGCGGGGGGCTCGCCCCGCCGGCGGGTCGCTCACCCGGCCCGCCTCGAAGCCGGCGAGGGTGGCCAGCAGGAGCCGGTCCACGGCGTCGGAGGCCGCGTCGAGAAGTCCGCCGGTCTCGCCCGCGTCGAGGGCCCGCCGGCGGGCGGCCTTGGCCAGCTCGCGGACGAACGGCCGACGGTGGCTCAGGAACATCTGGACGGCCTCCCGCAGGCTCGCCCCGGCTGCGGCGGCGCCGCGGCCGTACTCGGCGGCGGCCTCCTCGCCGGCCCGCAGGGCCGCCTCGCGCTCGCCGGCCGGCGCGTCCAGGTAGGAGATGAGGGCGACCGCGATCCGGCGACCGCGTTCGCGGAGCGGCTCGCGCCCGGCGGCCGGCAGGTCGGCCAGCCAGGGTGGTTCCGCGGTCTCCCGGGCCACCTGGCGCCGCACGACTCGGGTCATCCGGTCCGCCGTCTCGCCCAGGCGCTCCAGGCTCGGCCGCGCCTCGCGGGCGGCCGGCAGCATGGCGAGCAGTCCGGGTCGTGAGAAGCGGCGATGGCCGCCCGGGGTGGTGAACGTCCGGATCTCGCCCGTGTCCGCCCAGCGGCGCAGGGTGGCCGGCGCCACGCCGAGCAGGGCGCTCGCCTCGCCCATCGAGACCCACTCGCCGACGGCCGTTCCGGTGCCGCTCCGGACGATCAACCTCTTTCCTCCCGTCGCCGTCTTGGCCGGCCGCCCGACCCGCGCCGGGCTCGGCCGCCCTCGGGGCACGCGCGCTCCGGTCGTGCCCTCGCGTCGGGCCGATTGTCGGAGGAGCGGGCGGCGACGCCCATCCGCCGGTCGGCACAATCAGGTCATGCCCGAAGCCGGGGCGATCGATCCAGGAGCCGGGTGCAGCTATATCCAGAGATAGAGAGGTTCGAGCGGTAGGTGCCGATTCGAGCGAATCGGAGCCGCCCGGCCGCCCGGCCCCCCGGCCGCGGTCGCGGCCGGGCGGCAGACCGGCTAGAGGCCGGGCCTCGGGGTCGGTCCCGTGTAGGCGCCGATCGTCAGCGTCCCGGTCGGGTCGTGGCAGAGCTGGCACGTCCCGCGATCGTCGACCTTGAGCAGCCGGCTGTCGGCAGAGGTCAGGCTCCCGCCCGCGCCCGCGCCGCTCACCGTCGGCGGCACCGCACCCGACGGATCCTCCGCCCAGAGTGAGCCGACCTGGGTCATCGTGGCGTTGGAGCCGTGCGACACGTGGCACTGCTCGCAGCCGACGTTGAAGGTGTCGTGTCGGTACTGGAAGGTCGAATCGCCCGACGGCGCCAGGGCGGGCGAGGTCCCGTTGCCGTCCGGCAGGGCGTTGTAGCGGGTGTGGCAGCTGATGCACCAGGCGGTCATCAGGCCGGTCCCGTTGCTCGGGGCGGTCCCGCCGGCCGCCGCCGCGCTGGTCGGGCTCGACCCGTTCCAGCCGGTCTGCATCGGGTCCTTGGGCGCCGTGCGCACGTTCCACGGCAGGTGCCAGCGCCAGTAGTCGCCCTGGTCCGCCGTGTAGCTGGCGGCGACGACGTCGCTGGCGAGGGCCCCCGGCAGGACGGTGTAGTTGCGGGTCACGTTGGTGGCGTCGGGGGTGTCCTGGACCTCGACCGCGTTCGCCGAAGCGGTGAACGTCCCCCCGAGGTCGCCGCCCGGCGTGGTCTGCAGGATGCG